>JBFIHC010000004.1:0-86317 GCA_041601995.1 Woeseiaceae bacterium
CAGGGAAGGCATCTGCGGCTCCTGTGCCATGAACATCGACGGCGGAAATACGCTCGCGTGTACCCGCGCGATCGAGGACGTGAGCGGCGACGTGAAGATCTACCCGTTGCCGCACATGCGAGTCGTGAAGGACCTGGTACCCGACTTGACGAATTTCTACGCGCAATACGCGTCGATCAAGCCCTGGCTACAGGCGCGCACGCCGCCGCCGCCGGACCGTGAGCGGCTGCAGAGTAAAGAGGACCAGGAACTCATCAACGAGCCTGCCGCCTGCATCCTGTGCGCGTGCTGCTCGACCAGCTGCCCGAGCTACTGGTGGAACAGCGATCGTTACCTGGGCCCCGCTGCGCTCCTGGCGGCCTACCGCTGGCTGGTCGACAGCCGTGACGAAGCAACGGGCGAGCGCCTCGACCAGCTCGAGGACCCGTTCCGCCTTTATCGCTGCCACACGATCATGAACTGCACGCAGACATGCCCGAAGGATCTGAATCCTGCCAAGGCGATTGCCGAGACCAAGAAAATGCTCGCGGAGCGGCGCCACTAGCAGGAGCGCTTCTCGATGCGCGAATGGCTTTACTCTGATCGCGGGCCGAGGCCCGCTCCTGCGGTGGGGTTGATGAGCGACGATTCGACAACAGACCGGGAGCGCTCCAGGCTGCGCTGGCAGTGTCGGCGGGGCATGAAGGAACTCGACCAGCTGCTGACCGGCTATCTCGATAACGGTTACGATGCGGCCCCGGAGGCCGATAAGGCGTCGTTCCACGCGCTTTTGGAACTGTCCGACCCGGAACTCATAGGGTATCTGTTACAGCGCAGGGAACCCGGGTCCGAGATCATTGCACGCGGCATCGACATCCTACTCGGCCGAAATCGCACCTGAACCGCGGCTGCGTCGTATCGTATTGCTGAGCGGCGCCCTGATGTGCTCTGCGGGCCTGTTGCTCCTGCTGCTCCTTGCCGTTGCCGGCGTCCTCAAGTGCATGCTTGCCATAACCTGGATCGGTTTGTGCGGCCATGAATGGCTCGCCTTGTGGCGCGGCTATGCCACCGGCGGAAGGCTGCGCATCGCCGCAGGCGGCCATGCAGAGCGGCAGCGCAGTGACGGCACCTGGGAGCCCGTGAGCCTCTGCGCAGGCAGCGTCGTTCTGCCGCGCATTGCCTGGTTGCGGATAGCGCCGCGCCGCGGGCGTCCCTATGCGGAGCTGGTTTGCGCAGGGAACGATGGAAGCGAGGACTGGCGGCGCCTCCAGGTGATCTGGCGGCACATTGGAGCCGCATGACGAAGCTGCTACCATGCCAAGGCTGTAGGAGTCGGTGAGCAGGGATCGCCGGTGGCAGCGGACCGGCCCCACCTATTCGAAAGAATTCGCAAAATGACCGCTGAAATAGCAGAACTTTCCAAAGCCCAGCCGGTCTATCCGGACATCGAGCGGCTACGCCCAGAGACCCGCGGGAAGCGACCGGATGTCGAGTGAATCGACGGACGCCAAGCTGGTCAAACGGGTCCAGAAAGGCGACAAAGGTGCGTTCGACCTGCTGGTACTCAAGTACCAGCACAAGATTGTGAACCTGGTGATGCGGTATGTGCGTGACCCGGAACTGGCGCTGGATATCACCCAGGAAGCCTTCATCAAGGCTTACCGGGCTCTGCCGCGGTTTCGTGGCGACAGTGCGTTTTACACGTGGCTGTACCGGATAGCGGTCAATACCGCGAAGAATCACCTGGCAGCGCAGCGGCGGCGTCCGATGGACGTGGAGCTCGACCTGCAGGACCCGGAGCAGTACGACCTGCACGCGCGCCTGAAGGAAACGGATACCCCGGAGGGTGTCACGCAGAGCCAGGAGTTGCAGCGTGCGGTCGAGAAGGCGATAGCCGCGCTGCCGGATGACCTGCGAACGGCGATCATCCTGCGGGAGCTGGATGGCATGAGTTATGAAGAAATAGCACAGACGATGGAATGTCCCGTCGGCACCGTGCGATCGAGGATTTTCAGGGCGCGCGACGCCATTAGTAAAAAAGTCGGTTCCCTGATACGTTAGGAAAAGGGGCATTGCCCCGGCGGGTGGAACATGAACGAAGCAATAAGAATGCAGGTGTCGGCGTTTGTCGACGGAGAACTGCCGGAGAACGAGGCGGACCTGTTGGTGCGACGCCTGAGCCAGGACGCCGATCTGCGCAAGCAGGTCTCGGAGTATCTCGCGATCGGCCGGATCATGCGCGGCGAATACAGCCTGCAGGGCAGTGATGCACTGCGTGAGCGGATTGCGGCGGAACTCGACGAGCGGCCATTGCAGGACGCAGCAGACACCGTGGCAAAGAACCCGCCGTCACGTTTCGTCCGGCCTGCCGCCGGTGCCGCCATAGCGGCCACGGTCGCGCTAATCGCCATATTTGGTCTCGGCCGTGTCGCGGACGTCGACGCTCCGGGTGCGGGCACGCCCGTCGCTGCCAATGAGGTCGTGTCCGTAACGGTACCGACGATGGATGACAGTGAGCTTCGCCGGCTGCTGATGCTCCATGGAGACGAGTCCGACAGCTTGTTGACACGCGTGACATCGCTGCAGATTCGGGCGGAGGACCTCACCGAAGAAACCGCCGTGAAAGAGCCCGAGGCGGACGATGAGGATGATTCCGCCGAGCCGGTGACCAGTCAGCCCTGATGTTCCGATACGGTCAAACTTCCAAAGCCGCAGCATGCATTGCGCTCTGCGGCTTTTTCACTGCGCCTGATGCGCTGGCCGACGACCCGCAGACGCCCCAGGACTGGATCGACCGCATGGGGAGTGCGGTCCGGGTGACGAATTACGAGGGCACGGTCGTTCGGGTGCGTGACGGTAAGGTGGATACCTTCAAAGTCGTGCACACGGTGAAGGACGGTGTTGTTCGCGAAAAAGTCGTCATCCAGGACGGCGAGGGCCTCGAGATCATTCGCAACGGCAACGAGGTGCACTGCATCCTGCCGGACCGCGAGTCGGTACTGGTCGAAGAATGGAACAACCAGAGCACCCTGTTTTCGACGCTGCCATCGAGGGATATCCGCTTCGGCAACGAGTACGATGTACTGATCAAGGATTTCGAACGCGTTGCAGGGCGCAAGTCGGCAATGCTCGCCATCCTGCCGCATGACAACTACCGCTACGGCTACCGCATCTGGCTCGACACGGAGACCGGATTTCCTCTGCAGACGCAGCTGATCGGTGACGACGCCAGCCCGCTCGAGCACGTCATGTTTGCCGATATCAGCATCCAGCAGGACATACAATCCAGTGCCCTGGCGTCTGCATACCGTACCGACAACTGGAAGTGGTACACGGAGCCCCGCCTGACCATGACGCGCGAGGTGGAGAGTGAGTGGCTGGCTGCCGACGTGCCGCCCGGATTCCGCGTGGTGTCGACGCAGCAGAAGATCCTTCCGGACGCCGAGGACCCGCTCACGCACATCGTGTTCAGCGACGGGCTGGCCACGGTGTCGGTATTCATTGCGCCGGCTGGCGATGAAAAGACGGCCAGTCGCTCCAGCATCGGTGCATCCAATTCTTTCAGTGCAGTGATAGACGGTTACCGTGTAACCGCCGTCGGCCAGGTACCGCAGGTCACCGTCGAACAGATCGCAGAGTCGATGCGGCGGCGCCAGTAGCCGGGGTTCTGCGTTCGCCAGGGGCCGCTGCGCCGAAATCAACTCATGACGGATCCGCAAGGTACCATCGTCGAAATCATCCGGGATCGCCGCGGCGTTCGTGCCCTCGTCGACGTCGAAGCAGCCGCCGTGTGCGCCCGCTGTGCCGCCGGCCGAGGTTGCGGCGCCGGTGTCTTCGCGGCACGGCAAGGCACCCGGCGCCTCGAAATCGTGCTTTCCGACGACCGCGGTGTCGCCGCAGGCGACGTCGTCAGCATCGAGCTCGCGCCTGGCCATGTACTGCGCGCCGCGCTCATCGTTTATGGCCTGCCGCTCGCGGGTGCGGCAGCTGGTGCCGCGCTGGCTTACATTCTTGCACTGGGAGATGCTGGCGCGGCGTCCTTTGCGATCGGCGGCCTGCTCGCCGGCGCCCTGGCTGGCCGCCACCGGCTGAGAGACGATGCCTGCATCGCCCGATTCACGCCGACGGTTGCGCGTCGTGCCGCCGCGGAGCCATGATCTCTTGAAGCCGGTCCTGTATGTCTACAGCAGGCAGGGCTGCCATCTCTGCGAGGTACTTGTCGAGGAACTGTTGCCGCTCGCTCGAGGCCGGCTCGATGTCGAGGTTCGCGATATCGACAGCCGCGAGGACTGGAAAGCGCGTTTCAACGTGCGGATTCCCGTCCTGGAGTTCGAGGGCAAGGTCGTGTGCCAGTACCGCCTCGACCGTCCGGCCGTCGAGACCATACTGGCCCGCTTCCCGTAACCCGGTATACTTCGCCGGTTTACGCGGCGGCGGCGAAGCCAGCAGCACATGGATCACATTCGGAACTTTTCAATCATTGCCCATATCGACCACGGCAAGTCGACGCTTGCGGATCGGTTCATCCAGATTTGCGGTGGCCTCACGGAACGCGAAATGGCCGAGCAAGTGCTCGACTCGATGGATCTCGAGCGCGAACGCGGGATCACGATCAAGGCCCAGAGCGTCTCGCTCGATTACACGGCTGGGGATGGCAGGACGTATCAGCTGAATTTTATCGATACCCCGGGGCACGTGGATTTCTCGTACGAGGTTTCCAGGTCACTCGCGGCCTGCGAAGGTGCGTTGCTGGTCGTTGACGCGGCTCAGGGAGTCGAGGCGCAGAGCGTCGCGAACTGCGTGACGGCTATCGACCAGGGGCTCGAGGTGTTGCCGGTGCTGAACAAGATCGATCTGCCGGCCGCGGATTGCGAGCGCGTAATGGCTGAAATCGAGGACATCATCGGCATCGAGGCGCACGAATCCGTGCGCACGAGCGCCAAGACCGGCGACGGCGTGGCTGAGCTGCTGGAAGCGATCGTGCATCGGATCCCGCCGCCGCAGGGGGATCCGGAGGCGCCCCTGCAGGCTCTGATCATCGACTCCTGGTTCGATAACTATGTCGGCGTCGTTTCTCTTGTCCGGGTGATGAACGGCGTCCTTGAGAGAGGCAACAAGATAACCGTCATGTCGACGGGGACTTCGTACACGGCGGACCGGGTCGGAAGCTTTACACCCAAGATGAAAGACAGGGAGCGGCTTCGAACCGGTGAAGTCGGATTCGTCATCGCGGGTATCAAGGACATCTTCGGCGCACCGGTCGGCGACACGCTGACGATGACGCGCAATCCCTGCGGCAAGCCGTTGCCCGGTTTCAAGCAGGTTCAGCCGCGGGTATTTGCGGGGCTGTTCCCGATACAGTCCGACGATTACGAGAGTTTTCGCGAGGCACTGCAAAAGTTGCGGCTCAATGACGCCGCGTTGCATTTCGAGCCTGAATCCTCGGCTGCGCTGGGCTTCGGTTTCCGTTGCGGATTCCTCGGCATGCTGCACATGGAGATCGTCCAGGAGCGCCTCGAGCGCGAATACGACCTCGAACTGATTACCACGGCGCCCACCGTGATCTTCGAAGTCGTCGATACCTCCGGCAATGTAACAATGGTCGACAACCCGTCGCGGCTTCCGCCTCCCAACGAGATTGCAGAGCTGCGCGAGCCGATCATCACGGCGAACATCCTGGTTCCGGATGCCTATGTCGGCAACGTCATCAAGCTGTGCGTGGAAAAACGCGGCGTGCAGAAACACATTCGCTACCTGGGCAGCCAGGTCTCCATCGAATACGAGCTGCCGCTGGCCGAGGTTGTCCTGGATTTCTTCGATCGCCTGAAATCGGTGAGCCGGGGATTCGCATCATTCGATTATCATTTCCAGCGTTTCGAAGCCGCGCAGCTGGTGCGGCTCGACGTGCTGATCAACAAGGAGCGTGTTGATGCACTATCAATCATCGTGCATCGGGACAAGGCGACGCATCGCGGCCGCGAGCTGGTCGAGAAGATGCGGGAACTCATACCGCGGCAGATGTTCGATGTGGCAATACAGGCTGCCGTCGGCAGCCAGATCATCGCGCGCAGCAACGTAAAGGCCCTGCGAAAGAACGTAACCGCCAAGTGTTATGGCGGTGACGTCACGCGGAAACGCAAGTTGCTGGAGAAGCAAAAGGCCGGTAAAAGACGTATGAAGCAAGTGGGCTCGGTCGAAATCCCGCAGGAAGCCTTTCTTGCCGTCCTGAAAGTAGATAAGTAAACCGGGGGTCCATTGAGTATCAATCTGGCACTGATTCTTACGCTACTGACGGCATTCACGGGCATCGTCTACCTGCTGGACGTGTTCGTCTGGCGTGACTCGAAACGCAGCGCCGAAGAGCGGCGCGGCGGCAGGCAGACGCTGGTCGAATATTCACGTTCCTTCTTCCCGGTCTTGCTCATCGTCCTGGTGATTCGTTCTTTCGTGTTCGAACCGTTTCGAATTCCTTCCGGTTCGATGATGCCGACGCTGCTGCAGGGCGACTTCATATTCGTAAAGAAGTTTTCGTACGGGCTGCGCTTGCCCGTAACCGAGACCAAGATCGTCGAAACCGGCGCACCGGACCGCGGTGACGTCGTGGTTTTCCGGCTGCCGCAAAATCCGAGCATCAACTACATCAAACGAGTGGTCGGGTTGCCGGGCGACACGCTCGTGTACGAGGATCACCGCCTCACCATCAACGGTAACCTGATCGAACTGGAACGCAGTCCGGAGGCGACGCCTGCTGAGCCCGTGTACGTCGAGCACCTCGACGGCCGCGATCACGAGATACTGATAACCAATGCCTACTCGGTGAAAGACGGTGTCTACACCGTGCCGGAGGGGCACTACTTCGTCATGGGCGACAATCGCGACAACAGCAAGGACAGCCGTTTCATCGAGGCGATTCCCGAGTCGCACCTCGTCGGCGAAGCCGTGAGAGTGTGGATGCACATGGACGGCCTGAGCTGGCCGCGCTGGGACAGGATCGGCCTCAAGATTCAATAATGTGGTGCCAGTCACTGATTTGATCGCTAGAATCGCGCTAGCCTTATGTAAATCGCGCAAATGCGGCGTGACGCACGCGTTTGACCAAAAATCGCGGAGTCTGGGTAATGTGCGCTAGTTCACACATCGAGGGCAGGAAACGCTTTACGCCCGGCAGTGGCCGATCGGCGCTGCGGCGCGAGAGCGGCATGACGACGGTCGGCCTGATCATTCTCGTCGCATTCGTCGGCCTGTTTGCGTTCGCCGGCCTGCGCCTCATGCCCGTGTACCTCAACTACATCAAGGTCGCGGGCGTGATCAACGGGGTTTACAAGGAATTCGACGGAACCAATCCTTCGCGCAGTGCAATCCGCAGCTCGATATCCCGCCGCTTCGACGTCGAGAGCGTCAGCGAGATCACCGCGCGCGAGGTAACGGTAATCTCCCAGGACAACGGATTCGAAGTTCGCGCGAAATACGTCCACGTGACGCCGTTCATCGCCAATGTTTCTTTTTCCGTGGAGTTTGACAAAGCAGCCCTGGTGCGGCGATAACAACACGTCGACGAACACGGCATCAGACGTCGCGCCAACAGGCGGCGGGACGATAAAGAGCGATCACCTTGGATAACGCCGAAAGCTGGCTGAACGAGACGCTGGGTTACAGTTTCAGTGATGTCGGCCTGCTGCAGCAGGCCCTGACTCACAGGAGCGCGCCCGGTGCAAGTAACGAGCGCCTCGAGTTCCTCGGCGACGCGGTCCTCGATATCGTCATCTCGGAGGTCCTGTTCCATTCACTACCCGATGCGCCCGAAGGGGATCTCAGCCGACTGCGTGCGTCGCTCGTGCGCGACACGTCGCTGGCCGGAATCGCCGCAGAACTCGGGATAGGGGAGCAGCTGATTCTCGGTAGCGGCGAACGCAAGTCGGGCGGGCACCGGCGACAGTCCATTCTCGCCGATGCGCTGGAAGCGCTGTTCGGTGCGGTGTACCTCGACAGCGATTTCGAAACGGCGGCGGAACTGATTCGCGGTATTTTCCGCGACAAGCTCGAAGATCTACCGCACGCTGACGATCTGCGCGACCCCAAGACGCGGCTGCAGGAGTGGCTGCAGGCGCGGGGCGCAGCGCCGCCGGACTACGAGCTTGTCAACGTGACGGGGAAGGCGCATCAGCAGCGCTTCGAAGTGCGCTGCCTGGTGCCGGACTCGGAACCGGCTCCTGGAGAGGGCCGCTCGCGGCGCGGCGCCGAGCAACAGGCGGCCCGGCGCATGCTCGCAAACCTCAGTGCGGATGACGGCAATGACTGACGACGCGTTTCGCTGCGGGTTCGTCGCGGTTGTCGGCCGGCCGAATGTCGGCAAGTCGACGCTGATCAACGCGATGATGGGCCGGAAGGTGAGTATCGTCACCGCGAAACCGCAAACGACGCGGCACCGGATACTGGCCGTCCTTACCGGCGATAATGACCAGATCGTGTTCGTCGACACCCCGGGGCTGCATCGCAATGCCGGGCGCGCGATGAACCGGTTGATGAATCGAGTCGCCGTCAGCGCCCTCGCAGACGCCGATCTCGCGCTGTTCGTGGTGGAGGCGACGCGCTGGACCGAGGAGGACGAAGACGTTTTGAGGCGTATCAAGGCCTCGAAGGTTCCCTGTATCGCACTGCTCAGCAAGATCGATACCCTGCATCCCAAGGAGCGCCTGCTGGCGGTCATCGACGACCTGTCGAAGCGCCATGACTTCGTCGAGATCATTCCGGTGTCGGCGCGCAAGCACGACAATCTCGACACGCTGGCCGGGAGTATTCGTCGCCGCCTGCCCGAATCGCCACCGCTGTTCCCGGCCGAGATGCAGACGGATCGAAGCCCGGAATTCCATGCGGCGGAGATCATTCGCGAAAGGCTCACGATTCACCTGCGCGAGGAATTACCCTATGGTCTGACGGTGCAGGTCGAGGAGTACTCCCGTGACAACGGGCGCCTGACGATACACGCTATTATCTGGGTGGAGCGCGACAGCCAGAAAGGCATTGTCGTCGGCAAGGGCGGTCAAATGCTCAAGAAGATCGGGAGTGAGGCGCGCCTTGCTCTTGCGAAGCAGCTCAAGGAGTCGGTACACCTGGAATTGTGGGTGAAGGTAAAGGACAACTGGGCGGACAGCGAGCAGGATCTCCTGACCCTCGGCTACGAATCTCCGTGAAGCGATGACCGCGACACGCCGAGTCCAGCAGCAGCCGGCCTATGTCCTGCATCACCGGCCTTTCCGGGACACCAGCCAGCTGCTCGACGTAATCAGCCGCGAGCACGGCAAGGTCACCCTGGTGGCGCGCGGCAGTCGCGCGGCGAAATCGAGACTGCGCGGCCTGTTGCGGCCCTTCCAGGCGTTGCGCCTTTCGTGGTTCGTGCGATCCGACCTCGGTACCCTGACCGGGGCCGAGATCGATTCCGCACCGCTTGCGCTCGGCGGCGATGCGCTGCTGTCGGCGTACTACGTCAACGAGCTGGTGCTCAATTTCCTCCACCGTCACGATCCGCAGCCCGAGATCTTCGACGCCTACTCTCAGACCATCACGGCGCTTGCGCGCAGCGAGGAACTCGCTGCCAACCTGCGCGTCTTCGAGATAGAACTGCTGAGGCTGCTCGGCTACGCGCTCAACCTCGAATACGACGCGAACCTGCACGAGCCGATCGAGGAGCAGCGTTGCTACGATTATCGCGTGGACCAGGGACCGGTGAGCGTATCGCGCAGCGAGGGACCGATGGTATTTTCAGGAGCCAGCCTGCGCGGCATCGCCGAGTCACGCTTCGACGATCCTGCGGTTCTTCGCGATGCCGGGCGCCTGCTGCGCGAAGTAATCCGGCATCACCTCGGCGGCAGGGAACTCAAGAGCCGCAAGGTGCTGCTCGACCTGCATCGCGCTAGAATGCCGAAAGACGGCTCCCCGGAACAACGCTGAATGCCAGACACCCGACCCATTCACCTGGGCGTCAATATCGATCACGTCGCGACTTTGCGGCAGGCGCGTGGCACCCGGTACCCGCGGCCGGCCGATGCCGTGGTTGTCGCTGAGCGTGCCGGCGCAGACAGTATCACGGTGCATTTGCGTGAGGATCGCCGACATATCCAGGACGCCGACCTGCCGGCGATTGGTGCCGTCATGCAGACCCACATAAACCTCGAGCTCGCGGTCACCGACGAGATGCTGGGCATTGCGTGCGAATTCGCACCGAGCGATTGTTGCCTGGTGCCGGAACGGCGCGAGGAGCTGACGACGGAGGGCGGCCTCGATGTCGCGGGCCAGCTGCAGCGGGTCGGGGAGGCCTGCGCCCGGCTCGGGGAGGCGGGCATCCGGGTTTCACTTTTTATCGACCCGGAGGAACGGCAGCTCGAGGCGGCCGTCGCCTGCGGGGCGCCAGTGGTCGAGTTGCACACCGGCGCCTATGCTGACGCCGATGGCGATCAGCGTGCGGCTGAGCTGCAGAGAATCGCGGATGCAGCCGCGTTCGGCGATCGCCTCGGTCTCGTCATCAATGCGGGGCACGGCCTAAATTACGACAACGTCGGCGAAATCGCCGCTATTCCACAGATCGTCGAGCTCAATATCGGTCATGCGATCGTGTCCCGCGCCGTGTTCGATGGCCTGGCCGTGGCCGTGGCGGAGATGAAGCGGCTCATGACCGAGGCGCGCGGCGAGTGATCTTCGGAGTCGGGACGGACGTCGTCGAGCTGTCACGCATCCAGGCGACGTACGAGCGTTTCGGCGATCATTTCGTGCGGCGCGTGCTGATGGACGAGGAGCGCGAGTTGTTCCACGAGAGCAAATGGCCGGTCCGTTTTCTCGCCATGCGCTTCGCAGGCAAGGAGGCGACTGTCAAGGCAATGGGTACGGGATTCGGCCATGGCGTCTGGTTGCGAGACGTGGGGATCACCAACAACGACTGGGGAAGGCCGCTCGTCATCTGGTCCGAGCGGGGGCGCCGGGTCTGCGATCGTCTCGGTATCGGCGCGGGCCATGTGAGCCTGTCGGACGATGCCGGGCTCGTTATCGCGTTCGCCGTCGTGGAGAAGGCCTGACATGCACTGTTTTTCCTTCGATATCGAGACCATTCCGGACGTGGACTTCGGGCGCCGGATGTGGGGCCTCGAGGGTCTGTCCGACGAAGACGTGGCGACGGCGATGACGTTCATGCGCCAGCAGCAGACGGGCAGCGACTTTCTGCCTCTGCACCAGCACCGCGTCGTCGCGATTTCCGTGGCGCTGCGCACCGGTGACAGTTTCAAAGTGTGGAGCCTCGGCGACGAGGAGTCCGATGAAGCCGAAGTCGTTCGCCGGTTTTTCGACGGCATCGAGCGCTACGCGCCGGACCTGGTGTCCTGGAACGGGAGCGGTTTCGATCTGCCGGTGCTGCATTACCGCGCGCTCAGGCACGGCGTTCAGGCGCCGCGCTACTGGGAGGTGGGCGACGCCGACAGGGAGTACAAGTGGAACAACTACCTCGGCCGGTTTCACTGGCGCCACGTCGACCTGATGGACGTGCTGGCCGGCTACCAGCACCGGGGGCGGGCGAGCCTCGACCAGACGGCCGTGCTGCTGGGATTCCCGGGCAAGCTCGGCATGAGCGGCGACAAGGTGTGGGAGACGTGGCTGGCCGGGGGAATTCGGGAAATCCGCGACTACTGCGAGACCGATGTACTGAATACCTGGCTGATCTACCTTCGCTTCGAGTTCATGCGCGGCAACCTGGACGAGGCCGGACTGGAGCGGGAATTCGCACTGGTGCGCGACACCCTCACGCGGATGGACATGCCCCACATCAACGAATTCCTGGACGCCTGGCCCCGGTCCGGCTGAACGGCGCACATGGCGCGAGGCAAGCGGCAGCCGGAGACGGCGACAATCACTTCCGTCACCCATGACGGTCGCGGCATTGCTAATACGAGTGGCAAGAAGGTCTTTGTTGCCGGCGCGCTGGCGGGTGAAGAGGTGCGCTTCATGCGGCGCAAGTCGCGGCGCAACTTCGACGAAGCGGAACTGCTCGAAGTCATCACCGCCTCCGCTGATCGTGTAGCGGCGAAATGCGCGGTATTCGGCCGCTGCGGTGGGTGCTCCCTGCAGCACGTCAGTATCGAACAGCAACGGAGGATCAAGTCCGACACGCTGAGGGACAACCTGGAGCGTATCGGCCGAGTGGAACCCGGCCGCTGGCTCGAGCCGGTGACCGGGCCGGAATGGAACTACCGGCGGCGCGCGCGGCTTGCGGTCAAGGACGTCAGCGGCAAGGGGCGTGTGCTGGTGGGCTTCCGCGAGAAGCACGCGCCGTACATTACCGACATGCATCGCTGCGAGGTGCTTGCGTCGCCCGTCGACGGGCTCATGGATGCGCTGAGCGAACTGATCGGCAGTGTTACCGTACGAGCGCGCCTGCCGCAGATCGAGGTCGCCGTCGCGGACAACGCTACCGCATTGGTATTTCGCGTGCTGGATCCGCCCACGGCCGGCGACCTCGATAAATTCGGCGCTTTCGGTCGCGAGCACGGCCTGCGCATTTACCTGCAGCCGGGCGGCCTGGATTCGCTGCAGCGGCTGCACCCGGAGAGCGAGCCGCCGCCGCTCTACTACGAACTGCCCGAGTTTGACGTGCGAATCGAATTCGAGCCGGTCGACTTCGTGCAGGTCAATGCCCGGATCAACCGCGCCATGGTCGGCAAGGCCCTGGAACTGCTCGAACCGGAACCCGGGGACCGGGTACTCGATCTGTTCTGCGGGATCGGGAATTTCTCGCTGCCGCTCGCGCGGCAGTGCGGCGAGGTCCTTGGCGTGGAGGGCGAGGCGACCCTCGTGCGCCGCGCCGCGGACAACGCGACAGCCAACGGGCTAGCGAATGCCGGGTTTCGCAAGGCGGACCTGGCCAGCATTGACGGGTCGGAAAGCTGGCTCAGGGAGCCGTGGGACCGCTTGCTGCTGGACCCGGCGCGCAGCGGTGCCGCGGAGGTCGCAAAATTCATCGGGCGTATCGACCCGGCGCGCATCGTCTACGTTTCCTGCCACCCCGGCACGCTTGCGCGTGATGCGGGCGTGCTCGTCAGCGAAGCCGGGTATACGCTCGACGCGGCGGGTATTATCGACATGTTCCCGCACACGGCCCACGTGGAGTCGATTGCTGTTTTCAGAAAATAGTCGATAGTTGATGATTTAGGAGCAGGGCATGTCGCTCGGACCGGTGATGCTCGACATCGATGGCCTCAGCCTGACGCCGGCTGACCGTGGCCTGCTGCGCGAACCCGCTGTCGGCGGGCTGATCCTTTTCAGCCGTAACTACGAGTCGCCTCAGCAGCTGACGGACCTCGTGGATGAAGTGCGTTCCCTGCGCAGCCCGCCACCGATCATCGCCGTGGACCACGAAGGGGGCCGCGTGCAGCGCTTCCGCGACGGGTTTACGGCGATCCCGCCGATGCGGGTCATCGGCCGCCAGTACCGGACGGACCCGAAAGCCGCGGTCGCGCTCGCCCGCCAGGCTGGCTGGCTGATTGCCGCCGAGCTCAGGGCATGCGGCATCGACCTGTGCTTCGCGCCCTGCGTTGACCTGGACTGGGGCGTGAGCGGGATCATCGGCGACCGCGCCTTCCACGCGAGGCCGGAGATCGTCGCCGAACTGGCCGCCGAATTCTCCCGAGGGCTGCGCAGCGCCGGCATGGCCGCCGTTGCAAAGCACTTCCCGGGCCATGGCGCGGTCGTCGCCGATTCCCATGAACAACTGCCGGTGGATCGGCGCGAATACGGCGACCTGCTGGACGACATGCGGCCCTACGACAAGCTGATCAGCAACGGGCTCATTGCGGGGGTCATGATGGCCCACATCGTCTATCAGCACATTGACCCGTTGCCTGCCGGTTTCGCGCCTTACTGGATCCAGCGCGAACTGCGCTCGAGGCTCGGATTCGGTGGCGCGGTCCTGAGCGATGATCTGAGTATGAAGGCGACGCGCACGTATGGCACTATGCCGGAGCGGGCGCGGCGCTCGCTGGAAGCCGGCTGCGACATGGTGCTGGTCTGCAATGACCGCGACGCGGCGCAGGCGACAGTGCGGGCGCTGAAGGATTACTTGAACCCGCTGTCGCTGGTGCGGCTGGCGCGGCTGCACGGAACAGGGCATGCGATGCGTGAATCCCTGCTTGCCAGCGACCAGTGGCAACAGGCCCATTCGGCCTTGTCGGAGTGGACCGAGCCGCCCGAACTCAAACTCGACGCCTGAACATGGAACCGGTTAACAGACGCATTCTCGAACAGGTCATTGCCGAATCCGCCGAACCCGTGCTGGTCGTGCGCGTCGACCACTCGGAGTGGCCGGTGGCGCTCAGCAACCGGGCGTTTGCGGCGATAGGCGGTGAGTCCCCGGACGGCAGGCCTTTTGCCGATGTCATCGAGGCGATGGTCGGCCGCGAACTGGCGCTGGAGATCAGCGAGGCGGTGCGGTCGAAACAGGAGACGAGCTTCGCCGTCGAGCGGAATGGCCGCGAGTTCCTGCTGTCGCTGAAACCGCTGTCATTGCCCGGGGAGGACGGCGCCGATTTCTGTGCCGCGTTCTGGCGCGGCGGATCCGGCAACCTGCCGACCGCGGACACGGAAGTGCAGCATGCACTGCTGAAAGCCAAGCGGCGCATCCGTGACCTCTCACGCGACGACCCGGTGACGGGGCTGCTCAACGACCGTGCATTCCGTGAGGTGCTCGATCATGACTGGGCCGTCGCGGCGCGCGAGAAGAGCGCGCTCGCGGTCGTGCTGTTTTCGCTTGATGATTTCGCCGCCTACGTGGACGTATTCGGCCGGCATGCCTCCGATTCCTGCCTGCGCAGGGTCGGCCAGGCGATCCGACGCTGCCTGAGGCGTGCGAGCGACGTCGTCGGGCGGTTGGAGAGCGAGACGCTTGCCGTGTTGTCGCATGCGCCGGACGAGCACGCGGTGCAGGAGTTTGCGGCGCGTATTTCGACCGCGGTCCGAGAACTCGGACTGCACCATCCACGTTCGAGCGCCGGGCGCTTCGTCACGGTGTCGTATCGAGTCGGGCTGGTTCAGGTTGCAGAAGAATCGCGCAGCGCCGGCGCGTTCCTCGACAGTCTACTGGCCGAATTGTCCGACTAGCCCGGTTCCGGGCTCGTCGTCTTCCGCTTCCTCGACGCGGGTGATTTTTGCCAGCACACCGAATTTCGGGTGGTCGAAGTAGCGCAGGTCGCCACTCTTGAAAATACGGTCCTCGCTGATGCGGAAACGCACGGGGCCGGGCTGCAGCGCGTCGAACGCGCCGCCGCCGCGATCGTCCCGGAAGACCGTGACAGGCTCATCGATGGCGAACGGGTCCGCGAGCCCGGTCCGCTGCTCGAGGCTCAGGTCCACGACGAGATGCAGGTAGCGGCTGAGATAAAGCGTGAAGCTGCCGTCGAGACCCTCGGGCGGCTCCGACAGCGCCCGCAGCTCGATCGGCTGTGTCTGATCCTCCGGCCGGGTCGCCTGCGTCCAGGCGAAATGCATCACCGGCCGGTAAACGTCGAGCCGTTCCAGCCGCACAGCGATGTCGTTCATCGTCAGTTCGTCCTCGGCGTGGAGAACGAATTTCGTTGCGGCCGTAGCCTGCCGTCGTTCCTGTTCCTCGACATCGAGCGCGGCCGGGCTGTCTTCGAAGACCCGTTCGCGGGCAACCGCATCATCGGCTGCCGGCAGCGGCGGTTCGTCGGGCAGGAACTGCTCCGTCCCGACCGAGACCTCTTCGGCGTACTCGAAAATGATCACTTCCACCGTGTATCGCGGATACTCGGTTTCTTCGGGTCCGGGAGTCGTCTGGGCAGCGGCCACCCCCCCTGCCAGTAGCATCACGATGGTTGTCGTTACTTGTCGCATCATCAAGCCTTTCAAAAACTGACAATCAGCTCGTCTGCCCGCTGTCCCGCTGCGGAGCAAGCACGTCCATGAGGTCCTCGATCGCCCGAAAGCGGGCATCGACCGCCGTGAGGTCGAGCCTGAAGCTCAGTCGGTGCGAGCCCTGCAGCCGGTAGCTGCGGCTGTCATTTTGCACCAATTTCACGAGCGCGACAGGGTCTATACGGCTATCGTCGCCGAATACCACGTAGCCGCCCGCGTCGGCCGCATCGATTTTCGCGATACCGAGTGCTGCTGCGCGCTGTTTCAGCGCGGCCATGCGCATGAGGTTCTTGGTCGCGGCGGGAAGCAACCCGAATCGATCGATCAGCTCGACCTGAAGTTCGCGCAGTTCTTCGTCGTTTTTGGTCCCGGAAATGCGCTTGTAGAGCATGAGCCGCAGGTGCACGTCGGGCACGTAATCGTCGGGAAGCAGCGCGGCAACGTGCAGGTTGATGTCGACGCCGGCGTCGAGTGGAGCGTCCAGGTCCGGCTCCCGTCCCGAGCGCAGGGACTCGACGGCGCGGGCGAGCAGCTCGGTGTAGAGGGAGAAGCCGATCTCCTGGATCTGTCCGCTCTGCTCGTCGCCTAGCAGCTCGCCGGCGCCTCGGATCTCCAGGTCATGCGTGGCGAGCGTGAACCCGGACCCGAGATCCTCGAGCGAATCGATGGCCTCGAGGCGTTTCACGGCATCGGCGGTCATCGCCGCTTTCGGCGGCGCGACGAGATAGGCATAGGCGCGGTGGTGAGAGCGGCCGACGCGACCGCGCAGCTGGTGCAGCTGCGCCAGTCCGAAGCGGTCTGCGCGGTTGATGATGATCGTGTTCGCCGTCGGCACGTCGATGCCGCTCTCGATGATCGTGGTGCACAGCAGGACGTTGAAACGGCGGTGGTAGAAGTCCAGCATCACCTGTTCGAGATCGCGCTCGGGCAACTGGCCGTGGCCGATTCTCAAGCTCGCCTCGGGCACGAGCTTCATAAGCCGCTCGGCGATGCGACCGATGTCTTCGACACGATTGTGGACGAAATAGACCTGTCCGCCGCGCTTGATCTCACGCAGGCAGGCCTCGCGGATAACCACGTCGCTCCATTCGCCGACGAAGGTTTTGACCGACAGTCGTTCGGCGGGCGGCGTCGTGATCAACGACATGTCGCGGATGCCGCCCATCGCCATGTTCAGCGTGCGGGGAATGGGCGTCGCCGTCAGCGTCAGCACGTCGACCTCGCTGCGCAGCGAGCGTATGGCTTCCTTGTGGCGCACGCCGAAGCGGTGTTCTTCATCGATGATGACCAGCCCGATGTCCTTGAACGATTTCGTGTGCTGCAGGAGCCTGTGCGTGCCGATCACGACGTCGACGGCGCCGGACTCCATGCCCCCGACGATCTCGCGTACCTGCTTCAGAGACTGGAAACGCGACAGCACCTCGACACGCACCGGCCAGTCCGCAAAGCGGTCGCGGAAGTTCTGGCCGTGCTGCTGCGCGAGCAGCGTCGTCGGCACCAGTACTGCGACCTGCTTGCCGCCGTGCACGACCGCAAACGTGGCGCGCAGGGCAACCTCCGTCTTGCCGAAACCGACGTCGCCGCAGACGATTCGGTCCATCGGCTCGTCGGACGCGAGGTCCCCGAGTATCTCGTCGATCGTTCGCGCCTGGTCGTCGGTCGGTTCGAAGGGAAAGCCGCTCTCGAACGCACGGTAGTCCGCTTCGGACCAGCGGAAACGGTGGCCCACCCGCGCCGCGCGGCGTGCGTAGACATCCAGCAGTTCGGCCGCCGCGTCGCGAATCTTGCGAATGGCGCGCCGCCGCGCCTTGTCCCACTGGTCGCTGCCGAGGCGGTGCAGCGGTGCGTTCTCCGGCGATGTGCCGGTGTATCTCGAGATCAGTTCGAGCGCATGCACGGGAACGTACAACTTGTCGCCATCCGCGTATTCAAGATGCAGGAACTCGCTTTCGATGCCGCCGACATCGAGCGTGATCAACCCGGTGTAACGGCCGACGCCGTACTCGGCATGGACCACCGGCGAGCCTTCCTCGAGGTCATCGAGCTGGCGGATGATTGCTTCCGGGTCGCGCTCGGTGCGCCGTCGTCGCCGGGTGCGCACGCGGTCGCCAAAGAGCTGCTGCTCGCTGACGATCGCGACGCGCGCCTCCGGCAGCAGTACACCGTTCTCGAGCGGCGCGACCGCAACGCCTATTCGATGGCTGCCTGCGGAGAACTCCGGCCAGCCGCCGACGCGCACCAGGTCGAGCCCGCGCCCCGACAAAAGCTCGAAGACCTGTTCGCGGCGCCCGGCGGAGTCGGTCGTGAACAATACGCGGCCGTCGAAATCGTCGAGGAATTGCATCAGTGCCCCGGCCGGGTCCTCGTAGCGGGCCTCGATCTTGAGCGCGGGCGGCATGCGCGTGGGCAGATTGCAAACCTCCGGGCCCTCGGCGAGTGACTGTCCCGAGTAGCGTACGCTGCGGCGGCGATCCAGCTGCGCCGTTACCGAGTCGATCGCCGCAAACGTCTCGGACGGGTCGAGAACCGGTCGCTCGGCATCGAGCCTGCAGATCTCGTGGCGCTCTTCGATCTCGGCCCATGTGCGCTCGAGCAGCCCGTCGAGTCCGTCCGGCCTGACGACGATGCAGTCGTCGGGGAGATACTCCGCGAGGCTGGCCGTCTGCTCGAAGAACAGCGGCAGGTAATACTCGATGCCGCCGTGTGCGATGCCCTCGGAGACGTCCCGGTATATGCGCGAGCGGCCGGGCTGTCCTTCGAAGCGCTCGCGGTAGCGCGAGCGAAAGTCGCGGATCGCGTCCTCGTCCAGCGGCACCTCCCGCGCCGGCAGCAGTTCGATCGACTCCATGGTGTCACCGGACAACTGGGTCTCAGCCGAGAAGTGACGCAGAGACTCGATCTCCTCGTCGAAGAAATCGATGCGTACCGGCTGCGCCGAGCCCATCGGGAACACGTCGATCAGGGAGCCACGCACGGCGAACTCCCCGTGCTCAGACACCTGCGGCACGCGCAGGTAACCGGTGGCGATCAGTGAGGCGGTGAAGGCGTCATGCGAGAGTTGCTGCCCGGTCGAGAGCGACAGCGAGCGGGCGACGACGTAGTCCACCGGCGGCAGTCGCTGCAGGAGTGCGGGAGCCGACGCGACGACGATGCCGCGCTGCACGGACGGTAACCGGGCCAGCACCGCAAGTCGCTGCGAGATGATGTCCTGGTGGGGAGAGAAATTATCCCACGGCAGTGTTTCCCACTCGACGAAATGCAGCACCTCGAAATCGCCGCCCGCGAAGAAGCGCAACTCGGCCTCGAGCTGGTCGGCGTGCCGGGGATCGTCGGCCAGCACCAGCAAGGGTGCGTGTGCCTGCCGCGCGAGTTCTGCGAAGGCGAGCGGGGCGCTGGCACCCACGAGGCTGCCCCAGCCGGAATAGCGGCCGGACGCCAGCGGTTCGGCAATCAGGTAGGCGGTATCGGGCACGACGGGCGCTTAGCGGGACGGGCCCGCGATTATAGTCGTGCCGCCCGACTCTCTCCACACGTCGGGCTTCCGTCGGCCGCAGGCGCCCGGGCCTTTCTCTCCCTCATGGCTCGCTGCGCTGCGTTTTACTTCTGTCGAAAAACGCCACGGACGCCCGCTGCAATGCGTTTCATATGCGCAGGAGCGGTTCTCGAACCGCGATCGCGCGCCGTGGCGCGCTCCCACGGTCCCGTTCGTGCCGCGGCTCGGGGCTCAGGACAGGGGCCGGCTGTTTCGGAAACCCAAACGAAAACGCCCGGGCGCTGCCCGGGCGTCAGTGTTCGTGGAAGAGCCGTTCGGTCAGCGCTTGAGCACGGCGTGGATGACGCGGTCGTACTCGAAGTAAACGGTGAATTCCGCGTATTCCCAACGTGAGATCGGGGGATCGCCGACTGCCGCCTTCTTCGATACCGGGCTGCCGTATTTCGCCTCGACCTGGGCCTGTGTGGAGCCGCGCACGGGGCGTGAACCGTCATGCCCGGCGCTGATGCCCGAGGTATTGAGCGTGTCCGCGTTGGCGCTGGCCAGCAGGCCGAAAGCCAGGGGCAGTATTGTCAGTAACCGCAGCTTGTGCATGGTGCCTCTCCGAATGCTTGCAGCGCCAATATAGCACCGGGGGCCGGGGCAAAAAACAGGACCGATGTCCGGTTTGTACCCACTTTCGGCGAAATTCGCCGTTATTGCGAACTGTGTCACAGTTTGCGGGCATCGCACGCGCATCAACCGGGGCCTGTCGATTGTGGTTTAATGCGTGGCGATGATTAATCCCGTCGAACTGTTTGTCGGCCTTCGCTACCTTCGCGCGAAACGCCGGACCCGCTTCGTTTCCTTCATAACACTGATATCGCTGCTCGGTATCGCGCTCGGCGTTGCCGCTTTGATCGTGATTCTCTCGGTGATGAACGGATTCGAAGGCGAACTGCGCAGCCGGCTGCTGAGCATGTCGGCGCACGGCTTCGTCACGGGCAGCGACGGCGTGACAAGCGACTGGCGGCAACTCGTCGAGGACGTCGAGGCCGAGGAGGGCGTCGCGGCGGCGGCCCCGGTGGTGGAACTCGAAGGCATGATCCAGTCCGGTCGGGACCTGCGCGCCGTTATCGTGCACGGTGTCGACCCCGAATACGAGGTTCGTCTGTCCGGTGAGGTGTTCAACCTCGTCGAGGGCAGCCTGTCGAACCTGCAGCCCGGCAGCCGCAGCATCATCCTGGGGCGGGTGCTCGCCTACGATCTCGGCGCGCGCGTCGGCGACGGCGTCGTCCTGCTGATCCCGCGGCCGCTTGGCGACGGGACGATGGAACCGGTGCTGGAGCGCTTCGTGATGAGCGGTGTATTCGAAGCCGGCCTGCAGGACCACGACAGTCTTCTCGCCCTCGTCAACAAACGGGACGCGGCGGGCATCCTCGGGATCGGCGACGAAGCGAGCGCCGTGCGTTTCCGTGCAAAGGACGTCATGGCGGCCCCGGCAATCAGGGAGAGACTGGCGCAGCGACTCGGGGGCGTAACGGCCAGTGACTGGACGGTCGAGAACGCGAGCTACTTCCGCGCAATCCGGCTGGAGAAGATGATGATGTCGCTGATCCTGTCCCTGATTATCGGCGTTGCCGCCTTCAACATCGTGGCCAGCCTGGTCATGGTTGTTACGGACAAGACCAACGACATCGCAATCCTGCGCACGCTGGGCATGGGTCCCAACGGGGTCGTGCGCGTGTTCTTCGTACAGGGCGCCATGATCGGCTGGGCCGGGGTGCTCGTCGGCGTGTTGCTCGGCATCGTTCTCGCCATTAACGTCCCGGTGATTGTGCCGGTTCTCGAGCAACTGTTCGGCTTCCAGATCATGCCGGGCGATGTCTACTACGTGACGCGAATCCCGTCCGAACTCGAGTGGCCCGATGTCACCGTCATATCCATCGCCGCGTTCCTGCTCACCTCGCTCGCCACGCTGTATCCGGCCCGTCGCGCGGCCATGGTCAACCCGGCCGTTGCGTTGCGGTACGAGTAGCCGGGATGGCGCAGCGTTTCGAAACCTGGATCGGAGGCCGCTACGTGCGCTCGAGGAGCGCCAACAGCTTCGTGTCATTGATCTCGGCAATTTCCATGCTCGGCATCGCGATCGCGGTGTCGGTGCTGATCATCGTGCTGTCGGTGGTCAACGGCTTCGAGCGGGAGCTCAAGGACCGCCTGCTGGCAATGACGGCGCACGCGAGCATCGAGGGCGTCGAGGGCGATCTCGGGAACTGGCGTGACCTGCAGCAAACTGCCGCAGGCAATCCGCGGGTCACTGCGTCGGCGCCCTACGTGAGCGGCCAGGCACTGATGGTTTTCGGCGAGCAACTGAGCGGCGTGGAAATTCGCGGCATCGACCCGGTGCACGAACATGCCGTGTCCGGCGTGGCGGAGCTGATGCTCGAGGGAGATCTGCCGAGCCTCGAACCCGGCGAGTTCAATGCCGTGCTCGGCGTCGAGCTCGCAGCAGAGCTGCGGGTTGGTATCGGCGACAAGATTACCGTGATACTTGCCGAGGGAATTGTCACGCCCGCCGGCGTCGTGCCGCGAACAAAACGTTTCACGGTGAGCGGCATCTATCGCGTCGGCATGTACGAGTTCGACCGCCGCCTTGCATTCATCAATATCGCCGACGCACAGAAGCTGTATCGCAAGCGGGACACGGTGACCGGGGTCCGGCTTTCAGTTACCGACATTTTCGACGCCAATGCAATCGTCCGCGAAGTTGCGCTGGAGCACGGCGCGCTCGTGCTGATAAGCGACTGGACCCGGCGCCACGTAAATTTCTTCCGCTCCATCCAGATCACCAAGTCGATACTGTTCGTCATATTGCTGCTGGTTATCGCCGTCGCGGCATTCAATATCGTTTCGACCCTCGTGATGGTGGTGAAAGAGAAGCAGTCCGACATCGCCATTCTGCGCACGGTGGGCGCGCGGCCGACGAGCATACTCAGGATTTTCGTGACGCAGGGCAGCGTGATCGGTATCGTCGGCACGCTGGCGGGCGTGCTGTTCGGCGTAGTGCTCGCGATCAACCTGGAGACCGTGGTGACGCAGCTCGAAGCGCTATTCGGCATCAAGTTCCTGGCTGCCGAGGTCTATTTCATCAGCGACCTGCCGTCCGAGCTGCGCGTTGCGGATGTGGTACGGATCGCGGCGATCGCGCTGGCGCTGGCGCTCGTATCGACGCTGTACCCGGCATGGGTCGCCGCGAGGACCGCGCCGGCGGAGGCGCTGCGCTATGACTGACGGCGCGCGCAGGGTGCTGGAATGCCGCGGCGTCGTGCGTCGTTTCACGGAAGGCGGGTCGGTGCTCGAGGTACTCAGCGGCGTCGATCTCGACGTCGCGCCGGCTGAACGGCTCGCCATCATCGGTGCATCGGGCTCGGGGAAGACCACGCTCCTTCAGATCATGGGCGGGCTGGACGATCCGGATGAGGGCGTCGTGCTCGTTGACGGCGTCGCGATGCACGGCGGCGACGAGAAAGCCAAGGGCGACCTGCGCAACCGGTACATTGGTTTCGTCTACCAGTTCCATCACCTGCTGCCGGAGTTCACGGCCGAGGAAAACGTCGCAATGCCGCTGTTCATCCGCCGCGAACCGAAAGCGGAAGCGCTGGCGAAAGCCCGTGACCTGCTCGGCCGCGTCGGGCTGGGCGCGCGCCTGACGCACAAGCCGGGTGAATTGTCAGGCGGTGAAAGGCAGCGCGCTGCCGTCGCGCGCGCGCTCATCACGCGACCGCAACTCGTGCTGGCGGACGAACCGACCGGCAATCTCGATGCGGGCAACGGCGAACACGTCCTGAACCTGATGCTCGAACTCAACCGCGAAATGCGCACCAGCCTCGTCATCGTCACCCACGATCACTCGATCGCGAATCGCATGGATCGCGTGCTGGTTCTCGAGGACGGGCGCCTGGTCGAACGGTCCTAGGGTTTACTCAAGGTTCCCTGTCCCGGCGTTGCGCACGCTTGCGCTCCTTGTACTGGCCGATTGAGCCGCGCCATACGAGGTCGAGTACCGCGTAGGCAAGTACGGCCGAGACGCTCCCCAGCAGCACGCACCCGAGCAGCATCGGCTGCCAGATGTTCACGAAGGTGTGGGTGACCCACTCGAACGACATCTCGATGGCGAAAGGCTCTTGTGGCACGCCGAGCAGCAGGGCTCCGAGACGGTAGGCGAAAAAATACATCGGCCCCATCGTCAGCGGGTTGCTGATGAAGGTCGTCAGGGCCGCAATCGGGATATTCACGCGCAGGGGCAGCGCCGCGAACGAGGCCCACAGCGGGTGTCCCGGGAGCGGTATGAATGCGACGAATACGCCCAATGCGACGGCGGGCACGACGTTCTTGCGCCGTACGGCCCACAGGCGGTGGTCGTGCACCAGGTGACGGAACGGTGCAAGGAACCACTTTCCGCCGAGCTCGTGGCGTTTGAGTGCGAATTTCCTGAAAAAGCGTCTTGGCATTCGTCGTGGAATCCGATTTCCTGACAGCGGGCGATCCCTGGCCCATAGGCCGATGCGACAGCAACGCGATGATCAAGTCCTGTTTGAGCCTGCTGGCAGGCGCGTACGCGCTGCACTTTACCAGTTTTGCCTCCGCTTACGGCCTAATTCCGCTGGCAGTGTTCGGCGCCGCGACCGCCTGGCTCGCCGGCGGACGCGGGGCGGCGGCCTGGTTCGTCATCGGGCTGTCGCTGTTCGGGTTGCACGCACAATTTGCGGTCGGGCTGCGGCTGGCCGCGCAGTACGAGGGCGACAGCATGATGACGGTGCTGCAGGTCGTCGATTTCCCGCGCCGTGCGGGTGACGCCATCAGTTTCACGGCGCGGCCGATCGACGACCCGAGAATTCCGCGGAGGTTGCGCATCAATTGGTACAACGCCCCCGAGCGGCCGCAGGTCGGCGATACCTGGCAGTTCGAAATACGGCTGCGCCGTCCTCGCGGTACGAGCAATCCCGGGGTGTTCGACTACGAGGCCTGGTTGTTCCGGCAGCGCATCGGCGCGACAGGCTATGTCGTCAGCGGGCCGCGCAACCGGCGCCTCGTGCCGCTGGCGGGCGGCCCGGTGAGCCGTTTGCGGGTCAGGGTCGTCGAACGCCTGGAATCACTGATCGCGGATGCCGACACGGCCGCGGCCCTCGCCGCGATCTCCGTCGGTGCGCGGCACGGCATCTCGCCGGAGCAGTGGTTGCGCTATTCGCAATCCGGGACCAGCCACCTGATGGCGATCTCCGGGTTGCACGTGGGCCTGGCCGCTGCATCGGCCTGGTTCCTGGCTGTTGCCGTCTGCGGATTGCTGCGGCTCCACGGCAACCACCTGAAGGCCGCCTGGATGGCGGCAATCCTGGTAGCTGCCGCTTACGCCTGTCTTTCGGGCTTCGCGGTGCCCGCGCGGCGCGCGACACTGATGCTGCTGTTGCTCGTGGTAGCAATTCTGCGCTCACGGGAACCGCGTCCGGCGACGATTCTCGCCATGACCTGTCTCGTCATTACGGTAATCGACCCGCTCGCGACGCTGGCGCCGGGCTACCAGCTGTCATTTGCCGCCGTGCTGTTGCTGCTCTGGTTCGGGCGCCGGCAGGCACTCGTTCCAGACCGCTCGCTCCCGGCGCGGCTGTCGCGACGCGGCCTGCAACTGGCCGCAGTGCAGGTATTCCTGTTATTCGGCCTGATGCCGCTGACCGTGGCCAATTTCGGCCGCGTTTCGTTTGTCGCGCCCGCCGTCAACGTCGTTGCGGTGCCGCTGTTCAGCGTCGTCACCGTGCCGTTCGCGCTGGCAGGCCTGGCGCTCACCGGCCCGGCCGCCGCCGCGGGCGATGTGGCGCTGCGCATTGCCGGTAGCAGCATCGCGATGCTGCTATGGCTGATCGATCTCGCGCTGTCGGTTCCGTACGCTGCGGCAAGCACGTCGGCGACCGGCATCATCGCCTGCCTGTGCGCCGTGTCGCTTTTAGCCTGGGCCGTGCTGCCACGGGCCTGGCCCGGCCGCCATATCGCGGTGCTGGCAGCGGCGGTAATGGTATCGGACCGGGTTGACGGCCCGCCCGCAGGCTGCGCCGACGTGCGCTTGCTCGACGTCGGCCAGGGACTGGCTGTCATCGTGCGCACCCGGCAGCGAACGCTCTTGTACGACACGGGAGCCGCGTTTCGCGGCGGCAGCGACATGGCAAGCCGCGTTGTGCTGCCGTACCTTGCGGCGCAGGGAATCCGGCGCATCGACCGGCTTGTCGTATCTCACTCGGACATCGATCATGCCGGCGGCGTGCCGCGCATCCTCGCCGGTATCGAGGTTGGGCAGGTGCTCGCCGGCGAACCGGGCGCGCTGACCGGTGTCGACGCCGACGCGTGCCGGCGCGGCCGTTCCTGGGAATGGGACGGTGTCGGGTTCCGCGTGCTTCATCCGCCTGAAGAAGGTGGCTACACGGATAACGACGCTTCCTGCGTGATGGTCGTCGCGGCCGGGGACGCGCAATTGCTGCTGACCGGCGACATCGAGTCCGGGGTCGAGCGTAGGCTCGTCGATACCGGCGTCGCGGGCCCGGTCAATGTCATCGTGGTACCGCACCACGGCAGCAAGACGTCCTCGAGCACGGCGTTCGTGCGAGCCGTGTCGGCGGACGTGGCGCTGGTGTCCGCCGGCTACAGGAATCGATGGGACTTGCCTCGGCCCGAGGTCGTGCAGCGCTGGCGAGATGCCGGCGCTGCGGTACTGGTAACCGCGCAAGACGGCGCGATCGGATTGAGGCTGTGCAATCGGCGGGGGATCGCCAAGCTGGTGCGGAACCGCGAGCAGGGACGCAGGGTATGGCACGAGCCGCCGCAGCGATGAGCGGGGAGAATTTTCGATCCCGGCGCTGTATATTTCATTTTTCCCCCGAGTCCGACTGTATGGTTGAAATCGTCAAATCCGGTGGCTGGCTGATGGCGCCGATCATCCTGTGCGCCATCATCGCCATGGGGATCATCCTGGAGCGCTTCTGGACCCTGCAGCAGAAACGCGTCATCCCGGAAGACCTGACCAGCAAGGTCTGGGGCTGGGTCAAGAAAGACCAGCTCGACCAGAAGCAGATACAGAGCCTGCACCAGGGCTCTCCGCTCGGGCAGATACTCGCGGCCGGCCTCATCAATCGCGACCGTGATCGCGCGGTCATGAAGGACAGCATCGAGGATACCGGGCGCCACGTGGTTCACGAGCTGGAGCGGTACCTCGAGACACTGGGTACGGTTGCTGCCATCACACCGTTACTCGGACTCCTGGGTACCGTTATCGGCATGGTCAAGGTTTTCACAGCGATTACGACGCATGGCGTCGGTAACCCGACCGTGCTCGCCGGCGGTATCGCGGAAGCACTGATCACGACGGCGGCGGGCCTGACCGTCGCGATTCCGGCCCTGATCGGCTACCGCTACTACCGGAACCGTGTCGAATCGCTGGTGGTGGAAATGGAAAAAGAGGCGATCAAGCTGGTCGAGGCGTTGCACCGGCGGCAGCGAAAGGGCGGCGAATGAGGCTCAGCGTGCGGCCGAAAACCCAGCCCGAGGTCAACCTGACCTCGTTGATCGATGTGGTATTGCTGCTGCTGATCTTCTTTATGGTGTCCACGAGTTTCGTGAAGCAGTCGCAGATCGAGTTGCGATTGCCGGAGGCCGACAGCCCGGCCATTGTCGAGGAAACACCGGAGCAGATCGATATCATGATTACCGAGGTAGGAACCTACTTCGTGAACGGGCGCGAACTCATCAACACGCGGCCCGAGACGATCCGCAATGCATTGCAGAAGATTTCGGGGGGCAACAACCAGCTGCCGTTGACGATCAGCGCGGACGCGAACGCGAAGCATCAGTATGTCGTCACGGCCATGGATGTGGCCGGGCGTCTCGGTTTTACCCAGATCAATATCGCAACTGTCAACGACACGGCCGACGACTAGGGACTGTTGACGGCCCCTGGACGCAATCGGGAGACCATCCATCGTCGAAAGTACGCCAAATGACCAGGATACCGCCGTAATCTACAGGCGCCTGTGGCGTTACGTTCTGCCGCACAAGGGGATCGGACTCATTGCCGTGGTCGGAATGGCCGCTACGGCGCTCATAGAGGCGAGTCTCGTGTATCTCCTCGAGCCGCTGATGGACGAGGCGCTGGTCGCCAGGAACCTGGAGACGGCCCAGTGGCTGCCTATCGCCTTCATCGTGATTTTCATTGCGCGCGGCATCGCAGGTTACGCAACGGAATCATCGCTGGGCTGGATCGGCCGCAACGTCATCAGTTCGCTGCGCCGGGAAGTCTTCAACAAGTTCCTCACGCTGCCGGCGAGGTTCTTCGACGACCGCTCGGCCGGACCGCTGTTGTCGCGCATGACCTATAACGTCGAGATGGTCGCGGAGTCCGTTACGAGCGTCGTGACGATCGGTGTTCGCGACGTGCTGACCGTGCTCGCGGCATTCGGCGTGATGCTGATCCAGAGCCCCAATCTCACGGTGTTCGTCGTATTGCTTTTCCCCGTGATTGCCGTGCTCATCCGGGTGCTCGGCATCGCGTTCCGGCGTTACAGCGGCCGCATCCAGGACTCGGTCGGTGAAGTCACGCAGGTCACCGAGGAGATCGTACGCGGCAACTGGGTCGTCAAGATGTTCGGCGGTTACGAGTACGAAAAGGACCGGCTCGCTGACGTCGACGAGAGAAATCGCAAGCAGAATCTCAAGCTGATTCGTGTGAGATCGATGGGCGTCGCGGTGACCCAGACGATCTTCGGATTCGGCGTCGCGCTGGTCATCTACATGGCGAGCAGGGAGTCCCTCGAAGGTAACCTCACGGCCGGGCAGTTCATCTCCTTTTTCAGCGCCATGATGCTCATGCTGCAGCCGGTCCGCCGGATAACCAACGTCAATGCCACGTTGCAGCGCGGCGTTGCCGGCGCGGACAGCCTGTTTTCGATCATGGACGAGCCCGACGAGGTCGACACGGGGACCGTCGAGGCGAGCGATGTTCGCGGCGACATCGAGTTTCGCGACGTCAGTTTCGGTTACGGGAATGATGACGGTCCCGTGCTGCGCAATATCTCCGTCTCCATCGGCGCGGGCCAGACGCTCGCCATCGTCGGCCATTCGGGCAGCGGCAAATCCACGCTGGCCAGTCTGCTGCCGCGATTCTACGAAGTGACGGATGGCGACATATTGCTCGACGGCGTGTCTATCCGCGATTACACGCTCTCGAACCTGCGTGACAACATCAGCCTCGTCAGCCAGGACGTCGTGCTGTTCGACGACACGATCGCCAACAACCTCGCGTACGGAGAACTCCGCGTTCACTCCCGCGAGGAACTGCTGAAGGCCGCCGAAGCGGCCCACGTACTCGATTTCGCGAAGGAACTGCCGAACGGCCTCGATACGCGGGTCGGCGACCGCGGCGCATTGCTGTCCGGCGGTCAGAAGCAGCGGGTCGCGATCGGCCGGGCTCTTTTGAAGGATGCACCGGTCCTGATTCTGGACGAGGCAACGTCGGCGCTGGATTCGAAGTCGGAACGCCACATCCAGGAGGGGCTCGCGGCGCTTATGAAGAACCGCACGACCCTGGTCATCGCGCACCGCTTGTCGACAGTGGAAAATGCGGATCGCATCATCGTCCTGGATGCCGGCAGGATCGTCGAGTCGGGCACGCATGCGGAGCTGCTCGCGGCCGACGGTCATTACGCCGCGCTGTACCGGATGCAGTTCAGCGAGCAATAATCCCGCCGAGATGAAGGACGCTGCACACAGCTGGATTCATCGTGCCTGGTACGGCGGCCACGGCTGGTACCGCATCCTGCTGCCGCTCTCGGGTCTCTACTGGCTGCTGTCCGCTTTGCGGCGCTGCCTGTATCGCGCCGGCCTGATGCGCACGCGGCGTGCGAAAGTCCCCGTCATCGTCATCGGGAATATCACGGCGGGCGGTACGGGCAAAACCCCGGTTACGCTGTGGCTGGCAAGTGCCCTGGCGGAACGCGGATTCTCGCCAGGCGTCGTCAGTCGCGGCTACGGCGGCAGCAAGTCGGGTACCTCGATGCGCGTCGATGCCCGCAGTGATCCTGCCGTCGTCGGCGACGAACCGGTGCTCATCGCCATGCGCACCGGATGTCCGGTCGTCGTGGACGCCGATCGGGCGCGCGGCGCCGCGATGCTGGTCCAGGACGGCGCGGACCTGGTCATCGCGGACGACGGCTTGCAGCATTATGCGCTGGCGCGAGACTACGAAATCTGTGTCGTCGACGGCGCCAGGGGCCTCGGCAACGGCATGCTGCTGCCGGCAGGACCGCTGCGCGAGCCGGTGATTCGCATAGCGGAGGTGGACCAGGTTCTGATCAACGGCCGGCTGCGCGAACGCCAGGAAGCCATGCCGACGGGCCTGCAGAATGCCATCACGTTCCGCCTGCTCGCGGCGGAAGCCTGCAGGCTGAACGGCTCGCTGGTGCGACCCATCGAACGCTTCTCCGGCACCACGGTGCACGCCGTGGCAGCCATTGGCAATCCGGACCGCTTTTTCGACATGCTGCGCGGATTCGGTGTCCAGGTCGTCGAGCATGCGTACCCCGATCATGCGACGCTGCGCCCCGGCGACCTCGACTTCGGTGACAACTTCGATATCCTCATGACGGAGAAAGACGCCGTGAAGTTCCCGCGACAAGTGTCGGACCGCTTCTGGTACGTGCCGGTGGATGTCGATATCGATCCTGTCGTCGCAGCGCCGTGGCTGGAGCAGATCGAATCGCGCATGCGCAACGAGCAAGCAGACAATGATTGATTTCGTCGTCGTCATCCCGGCGCGCTACGCGTCAACACGTTTACCGGGCAAGCCGTTGCGCGAGATCAACGGCAAACCGATGATCGAGCATGTTTACCGGAGAGGTCGCGAGAGCGGCGCACGGGATGTCGTAATAGCGACAGACGACCCGCGCATCGCCGAGTCCGCCGATCGATTCGGGGCGAGAGTGTGTATGACAGGCGACCAGCATCGCTCCGGCACCGAGCGGATAGCCGAGGTGGCCGACCTGATGGACTGGCACGACGAGACCATCGTCATCAACCTGCAGGGCGACGAGCCGACCATGCCCGCCGAGCTGATCGACCAGTGTGCGACGCTGCTCGGCGAATCATCGGCCGATCTCGCCACGCTTGCGTCGCCGATCCTCTCCGATGAAGATTTCGGCAATCCGAACGTCGTCAAGGTCGTGCTCGACAACAGCGGTTTCGCCATCTACTTCAGTCGCGCGACGATACCTTACCCGCGGGACGCGGCAAGACGCGCCGAGGCGAGGGCGGCAGCGCTGCATCACCACGGCATCTATGCCTACCGCTGCGGCGTGCTGCGCAGGCTGGTGGCATCCGATCCCTCGCCGCTGGAACTCGCCGAGCACCTCGAACAGCTGCGCGCGCTATCGCTCGGCATGAGGATCAGGGTTGGCGTGCCGGCGGTGCGGCCCGGTGCCGGCGTCGATACGGAGGACGATCTCGCCAAGGCCGCACAAGAACTGGCAGTGCGCGCGTGAAGGGCTTCAGCGCTGCCTGCCGGGAGATCTATTACGGGCTGTCGCCGCGCGCCCTGCGTGCGCAGTACCTGTTTCTCGCTTTCGACCTGCTGGTGATCAGCTATTTCGTGGTGACCACGTTCCTCGATCCCTACGGCTGGATCATCACGGTCGACATCATCATCGGTGTCATCCTCGTCATTGATCTCCTGTGCAGGCTCGCGGCCCAGAGGGACCGTGGGGCGTTTCTCGTGCGGCCGATGACGGTCGTCGATTTCATCGTGATCGCCTCGCTGTTCATACCGGCGTTGATCGGCAATTTTGCGTTCCTGCGCCTCGTACGGTCGCTGCGCCTGTTGCGATCGTACCTGCTCGTGAGCGAACTCCGCAGGCATTTCCGGTTCTTCGCCAAGAACGAGGAGGTGATCTTCAGCGCGTTGAACCTGCTGGTTTTCATTTTCCTGGTGACGGCGATCGTGTACGAGTTCCAGGTTCCGATCAACGACTCGATCAACAACTACGTGGACGCCCTGTACTTCACGATAACCACGCTGACGACGACCGGTTTCGGCGACGTCATCCTCGTTGGCAGTACCGGCAGGCTGCTGGCGGTTGTCATCATGATCGTCGGCGTCGCGCTGTTCCTGCGCCTGATCCAGACCATTTTCCGGCCCACCAAGGTGAAGTACGAGTGCCCCGACTGCGGGCTGTCGCGCCACGAGCTGGACGCCATTCACTGCAAGCACTGCGGCCGCCAGTTGCGTATCCGTACCGAGGGCATGCCGGGGTAAGGCACCCGCGGTCCCGACGCGTTTTGCTTGTCTAGCTATTGTCTAGAAAAAAGCCGGACTCTATACTGCGCCGAGATTCACGTGCGCGTCGCCGCCGGGACCACCGGCGCTGCAGGAGGCCGTCATGTCCGAGAACCCCGATAACCCACCGCTGTATGGCATTGGTGCCGTGTCGAGACTCACCGGGCTGACGGACCACACGATCCGTGTCTGGGAGCGCCGGTATGCCGCGGTGGTGACTGCGAGGGCGCCGAATGGGCGCCGCCAGTACACCGAGGCGGATGTGCACAAGCTGTCGCTGCTCAAGCGGTTGACGGACCAGGGTATTTCCATCAGCCGCATTGCCGGCGACTCGATCGCCGATCTGCGGCGCCAGGCCGACAGTCTGCGCGAGCTTGCAGCCAGCACCGAGCCCCGCGCCCTGCGGGTCGCCGTACTGGGCGACTACCTGCCGCGCCAACTGCTCGAGCAGGGGAGTGCCGGGCTCGACATACTCCTCGCGGACAGCAGCCGCGAGCGCTTCGCTGCGGATCTGAAACAGCAACCCGTCGACGTGGTCGTCCTCGAGCGGGCGGTGCTCGATGCAAAAACGCTGGCCGAGATGCAACAGCACCTCGCAGGCAGCAGCGCCGGGCTGGGCGTGATCGTCTATTCGTTCGGCCGCAGCCGCGACATCGAGTCGGCGGCGAAACAGGGAATCGTCGCACTTCGAGCGCCGATCGGCCCTGAGGAGCTGTGCGATGCCGCGGCACGTCCGGCGAGCCGGATCGGCGGCGCAAGCGGCGGTTCACGGCCGCTCGCCGACACGGCGATGGACCGGGATTTCGACAAGCCTGTCGCTGTTCGGCGTTTCAGCCCGCAACAGCTCGCCAACCTGTCGTCATTGCAGAGCGGTGTCGACTGCGAATGCCCGAGGCACCTTGCTCAGCTCGTATCCGACCTCAGTGCTTTCGAGATCTACAGCGATCGCTGCGCGAACCAGGACGACGACGATGCCGCGATGCACCGCTACCTGCACCGGGTAACCGCCGAGGCGCGTGCGCTCGTCGAGCTGGCGCTCCAAAAGCTGGCGGAGGCCGAAGGACTCCGTTACTAGCCGACCAGCGGTTACGAACTGATACAATTTTGTCGACTTAAAACATAGACAAAGGATTGACAGACGCGCGCAACCCGCTAACCTATGGTCACGGTTCAAGGCACTCGCGTGCTACCGCACAGAGGCAGTTTTCACCTCCCCCGAACCCTCTGTCTCTGTTTGTTGCGGCCGGCCTCCGCGCCGGCCGCTTTTTGGGCCGGAGACCATGGACGAGCGACCTTTCAGGCAGGCGACCCGCCGCAGCGCCTTCGCAGCGCTGAACAATTTCCTGCCGCGCGCCGCAGCGGAGTACGCCTCGCGGCGCAATTTCGACCTGGGCCCCGGGAGGCACTCGAACGTTTCCCTCCTGTCCCCGCACATTCGCCACCGACTGATCAACGAGGTGGAGATCCTCGACGCGGTACTGCAGCACCACGGCGCTGCGGACGCGGCACGCTTTATCGAGGAGATATTCTGGCGTACCTATTTCAAAGGCTGGCTCGAACACCATCCGACCGTATGGACGGACTACCGTGCGACCATCCGCGGCCTGATCGAAATGCTGGAGACGAACGCGGAGTTGCGTGAGCGCTACGAGACCGCCGTGAATGCGCGAACCGGAATCGACTGCTTCGATGCCTGGGTCTCCGAACTCGTGACGACGGGTTACCTGCACAATCACGCGAGAATGTGGTTCGCGAGCATCTGGGTCTACACGCTCGGGCTGCCCTGGCAGCTCGGCGCCGATTTCTTCTACCGCCACCTCGTGGACGGCGACCCCGCCAGCAACACGCTGAGCTGGCGGTGGGTCTGCGGCCTGCACACCAAGGGCAAGACTTACCTGGCGCGTGCGAGCAACATCGTCAGTTACACGGGAGGCCGCTTCGTCCCGAGCGGCAAGCTCGCGGCGGACGCGCCGCCTCTGAAAGAGGCACGAACGCACTCGCTGCGGCCATTGCCGGATGCGCAGGCCATCCCCGCGGACTCGCGCTGCGGATTGCTGGTCACCGAAGAGGACTGCTCACTGGAAACCCTGGTACCGAATTGTTCGCCGGTCGCCGTGATGGGCGCAGTAGCGACCGGTTCCAGGTCGCCGCTGCCGGCCGGCGGGCCGGCACGGGAATTCGCCGCGCAGGCCGTCGCCGACGGCACGGAGCGCGCCGCAATCCACTACGGTATTCCTGCGCAGAGCGTGGACGGCAGAGAGTGGAGCGACGCGCTCGTCGCCTGGAGCCGTTCCCGCAATCTCCGTGCCGTCGTGACCGCCTACGCGCCCGTCGGGCCCGTGGCCGAGAGGCTTGCACAGGCCCGCCGCGATCTTGCCGAGCACGGCGTCGAACTGCTGCAGCTGAGACGGACTTACGATTCCCGCGCCTGGCCTCACGCCACGCGCGGTTACTTCAGGCTGAAGTCGCGCATTCCCGCGCTGCTCAGGGAGTTCGGTCTTGTCGGTCCGGAGAAGAAGTCCCGCCGTGCGACGGGCTGACCTCGGATACGAGTTGTTACAGTAAATTGCTGGAGGTATGCACGGTCAGCAGGCATCCTCCGCATCAGTTTCAAATTGGAGATATCGATGCGTACAGTTACCGGACTGTTGATGCTGGTCGTCGCAACAGCCGCCTTCTCTTCCGAAGGCGGGCTGCTCAACCAGGACTTCAGGCGCCTTGCGTCGAGCGAGGTCGTAAACCTCGCGGAAGCCTACGGTGGAAAGGTCGTACTTGTCGTCAACACAGCTTCCAAGTGCGGGAACACACCGCAATACGAAGGGCTCGAGAAGCTCTACGACGAATACGCAGAGGAAGGCCTGGTCGTGCTCGGTTTTCCTTCCAACGATTTCTTCGGGCAGGAGCCCGGCACCGAGGACGAAATCCAGGAGTTTTGTCGCCTGACGTACGGCGTCGAGTTCCCGATGTTCGAGAAGGTAACGGTAAAGGGGAGCGACGCCCATCCGTTCTTCGACGCGCTTGCCGCAGCGGCGGGCACCTACCCGACATGGAATTTTCACAAGTACCTCGTCGGCAGGAATGGCCGGCTGATCGCCGAGTTCAGTCCACGCACGATGCCTTACGACAAGACACTGGTTGCGCGCATCGAAGAAGCCCTGGCGATGTAGCGCGGCCGATGCACACCAAGCCGAACCTGCCGTGCAAGATCTGCGCGGTTTGCGGAAGGTCGTTCACGTGGCGCCGCAAATGGGCGCGGGTGTGGGCCGAGGTAAAATACTGTTCGGTCCGCTGCAGGTCGAGGCGCTGAACCGGTGCCTGAAGGGCCGGAAATTCGCCGAGCCGCAGATCGCATTGCACGCGTGCTGGTCGGCAAGGTCGTGCAGAAAGCCCGCCTGCACCTGCCGGAGCTGCAGACGCGGGGCCGGCGTCTCGCCGGTAGTACCGTCACGGCCGTGGACACCCGGGGCAAGGCGATTTTGACGCGCTTCGACAACGGGCTGACGCTTTACAGTCATAATCAGCTCTACGGACGCTGGTACGTCGTGAAGCGGCCCGGGATGCCGGTCACCGCCCGTCAGCTGCGCGTGGAGCTGCATACGGACACGCACAGCGCGCTGCTGTACAGCGCATCCGACATCGACGTCCTCACCGACAGCCAGCTGGCCCGGCACCCGTTCCTGTCTCGCATCGGCCCCGACGTCATGGATCGCGATCTGACGGCCGCGGACTTGCTGCGCCGCTTGTCGAGCAGCGAGTTTGCGCGGCGGCGGATCGGCTCGCTGTATCTTGACCAGGCCTTCCTGGCCGGCATCGGCAACTATCTTCGTTCCGAAATACTGTTCGTCTCCAGGATCCATCCCGCGCGGCGGCCGAGAGACCTGAATGCGAGTGAGCTGGACAAACTCGCGCGCGCGACTTTACGCATCACCCGGCGGTCGTACCGCACGGGCGGCGTCACCGTCGCGCCGGCAACCGCGAGTCGCCTGCGTGCCGAAGGCTGGTCATTCGAAAAACGGCGCTTCCACGTATTCGGCCGCCAGGGCGAGCCTTGCCACGAGTGCGGCGGCGAAATCGAGCGGTTGACGGTCAGTGGGCGCAACCTGTTCCTGTGCGCACGCTGCCAGACAGGATGAGTCGGCGGACTCGCCTCGATACTGGGATATTGATTTGTCGCATTTCTCAGGTACCTTACGACGCTTCGACCAAACCCAATTGATTATCCGGAGAGAGCCACAACCATGTCGAACATGAAATCGCGCAGCCTGCTCGTTGTCATCGCGCTGGCATTCACGTCACCGCTTGTCGCCGGGAACGACCCTGTCCACGAGCGCCACGAGCTGATGGAAGGTGTCGGCGACGCAGCCAAGCCCATCGGCCAGATGCTGAAAGGGGAGCGCAACTTTGACGCCGGCGTGGTCATGACGTCGTTAAGGACATTCGACGACGCGTCCGCGAAGTTCGGTGGCCTGTTTCCGCCCGGCAGCGAGACCGGCGAGGGCACCGAGGCCGCGCCGGCGATCTGGGAAGACCGTGCGGGATTCGAGCAGGCGCTCGCAACCTGGGCGGACGCCGTCGATGCGGCCATCGCCGCGCAGCCGCAGACGCTGGAGGCGACCAAGCCGGTGGCGGGCGAAATATTCAAGGCCTGTAAAGGCTGCCACGACAACTACCGCATCGAGGACGAATAGGCGCCTGCCGGCGCAGTCTCCAGGCTCATGCCCGGCAGCCGCATCCTGCGCGTGCTCGTTGCCCTGTTTCTCGCCGCGATCGCGGCAGGCTGGTGGCTGACGCGGCCACTGACGATCGCGCCCGATGACTTGCCCGATCACGAACCCGACCCCCTGGCGGGTGAGCGGATCTTCTGGGCGGGCGGCTGTGCGTCGTGCCACGCGAGCCCGGTGGACGGCAAACGCGCCACGGGTGACGACAAGCTCCTGCTGGGCGGCGGCATGGAGCTCGATACCGCTTTCGGCGTATTCCGAGTGCCGAATATTTCCAGCCATCGCGAAGACGGGATCGGCGCCTGGACGCTCGTGGATTTTGTCAATGCGATGCAGCACGGCGTCTCTCCCGACGGGCTGCACTACTATCCGTCGTTTCCCTACACCTCGTATGCGCGCATGCCGGTCGCGGACGTCATGGATCTGAAAGCGTTTCTTGATTCGCTGCCGCCGGTCGCGGGCCGGGTTGCGTCGCACAGCCTCCGGTTCCCCTGGTCGCTGCGCCGTGGTGTCGGCGCCTGGAAGCGGAAGTATCTCGATGTCGCGCCGATCGTGCCTGCGGGATCGTCGGAACTCGTCGAGCGCGGGCGTCGGCTGGTCGAAGGTGCCGGGCATTGCGGCGAATGCCATACGCCGCGCGACAGGTTCGGCGGGCTCATCCATGATCGCTGGCTTGCCGGTGCGAAGAACCCGGAAGGCGAGGGCCGTGTTCCGAATATTACGCCCGGCGGCAAGAGCATTTCCGGGTGGTCGGCGGCGGATATCGCGTATTATCTGGAGAGCGGCTTCACGCCGGAGTTCGACACGGTCGGCGGCTCGATGGTTGCCGTCCAGGAGAACCTGTCGCAGTTGGATGGCGAGGACCGGGAGGCCATTGCCGCGTACCTCAAAGCCTTGCCGGCTATCGACTGAACCGATATCAATTGCCAATTATGAATCTCAATGACTGAAACCAGTAACAAAGTCTCGGTACTGTTTGTCTGCATGGGCAACATCTGTCGTTCACCCACCGCGGAGGGCGTGTTCCGGCACTTAGTTGCCGAGGCAGGACTCGAAGAACGGTTCGAGATCGATTCAGCTGGCACGCACGCGTATCACGTTGGCGAACCGCCGGACAAGCGTGCGCTGCAGGCGGCGGCGCGGCGCGGGTTTTCGCTTGAGAGCATCCGTGCGCGCCGGGTCGCGCCGGAAGACTTCGAACGCTTCCATCACATCATTGCGATGGACCAGGACAACCTCGTCATGCTTCATGAGCAAGCCGAGGCGGGACAGCGCGAGAAGATACGTCTGCTCCTGGAATTCGCATCAGGGCCCGAGACGGAAGTCCCGGACCCGTACTATGGCGGGGCAACCGGCTTCGAGCGCGTCCTCGACCTGGTCGAGGACGCGTCGCGCGGACTTCTCGACATGCTCAGGACGCGTTAGCCGGATTCCCTCGGAGAGTCGCCGCGACTTTCGGCATCAGCCTCACGGCGGGGCTCCGCCGGCTTTTCCTTCCTGACTTCAGCGGGCACCTGCGCCGGTTCCCAGGGCAACAGTCGGCCCTCCGGCTTCTCGACCGGTTTCTTGTCGTCCGAGCCATTGCCGGATTTCGATTCCGCCTGCCGGGCACGGCTCGCATCCGGTGCGGGCTTGTCGGCCACTTTTTCAGCCGGCTTTGCAGCGGGCCTTTCCGACGCTTTCTCGGCTGCCTCTTCGGCCGGTTTTGCAGCAGGCTTTTCCGCTGCCTTCTCAGCGTTCTTTTCGGCCGGCTTTGCAGCGGTTTTTTCCACGGGCTTGTCAGCGGGCTTTTCGCTCGGCCGGCTGTCTGAGCCACCGCCGGCTCTTGCTTGCGTACGCTTTTCGGGCGACGGATCCGGCCGGCCGGCAGCGGGCTTTTCCTGCTCGGCATTCCGCCCGGCCGGCTTATCCTTCGCCGGCGGTACGTCGGCGGGCGCTGCACCGCGCTGGTCGGCTGACGGCGCGTCCTTTGCGGAGGCCTGCTCGGCCTGCTGCTGCGCATCCTGGGCGGGCTTGTCCGCCGCGCGCCGGCGCCGGCGTCCGCCACGCGAACGGCGCGATCTCGAGCCACGCCGGCTATCGTCGCGAGACTCGTCCTTCGTGGCATCGTTGGATGCCTGCCTGGCCTGCTGCTTATCTTGCGACTGCTCCCCAGCGTCTTTGGCGGCAGCACTCTTTCTGGCTTTTTTCTTCGACTTCTTCTTGGTCTTCTTCTTCGGTCGCTGCGCCTCATCCTTACGGGTTTCGCTGCGGCGTCCGCGTTGCGCCTTGCCGCGCTCGCGGCCATCGTCGTCGCTGCTCTTCCTGCCGCGACGAGCGACCGGAGCTTTCTTTTTCTTTGCTTTCGCCCTGGCTTTTGTCTTTTCCGATTCTTCTGTGTTGCCAATGAACAGGGACTTCAGCCAGTCCCAGAATCCCGGTTTCGGTGGTTGCTCGGGGCGCGGTGCCGGGGTGGTCGGCTCGATCTTGCCGATCGCGGCCTGTTCCGCGACCGCGCGTTCCTCGATCGAGGACGGCAGTTCGGGTTCCTTTTCCACTTCCGCAAGTGCATAGCTGACCCCCGCGTTCTCGGGCAGGTCGGCCTGGTCGTCGCGCACGCGGCGAACGTCGTAATGCGGCGTCTCGAGCCCCGCGTTGGCAATGAGAACCACCTGCGTATCATGGCGTGCCTCGAGGTTCTGTACCCAGTCCCGCTTCTCGTTCAGCAAATAGGTGGCAACCTCGATGGGCAACTGTGCGATGACCTTGACGGTACGCTCTTTGCGGGCCTCCTCGCCCACGATACGCAGAATCGCCAGGGCAAGCGATTCGACGCTGCGGATCGTGCCGAAGCCCGTGCAACGCGGACACGTATGGTAGCTGGACTCGCCCAGCGAAGGACGCAAACGCTGTCGCGACATCTCGAGCAGGCCGAAGCGCGTAATCTTGCCGATCTGCACGCGGGCGCGATCCTGGCGAACCGCTTCGCGCAACCGGTTCTCGACCGCGCGCTGGTTCTTCTGCGGTCCCATGTCAATGAAGTCGATGACGATGAGGCCGCCCAGGTCGCGGATTCGCAGCTGGCGCGCGATTTCGTCGGCCGCTTCAAGGTTGGTGTTCAGGGCCGTTGTTTCGATGTCCCCGCCCTTGGTCGCCCTGGCGGAGTTGATATCGATGGACACCAGCGCCTCGGTGTGGTCGATAACGATACTGCCGCCGGACGGCAGCGTAACGTTGTGCGCGAATGCCGATTCGATCTGGGACTCGATCTGGAAGCGCGTGAACAGGGGCACCGGGTCCGAGTAAAGCTTCAGCTTCCGCAGGTTGTGCGGCATCACTTGCTCGACGAAATCCGCAGCTTCCTTGTAAGTCTCTTCGTCGTCGATCAGGATTTCGCCGATCTCGTTGGTGAGGTAGTCGCGCAGCGCCCGCACGACGGCGTTGCTCTCGCGATAAATGAGGAATGGCGACGGGCGCTGCAGAACGACGTTCAGGATCGCGTGCCATACGGCCAGCAGATTCTCGAGATCCCAGGCGAGTTCCTCGGGGCTGCGTTCGATACCCGCCGTCCTGAGGATGATGCTCATGCCGTCCGGCACCTCGACGCCGGACAATGACTGCCGCGCGAGATCGCGATCGGAACCGACGATGCGGCGGGAAACGCCGCCGGAACGCGCCTTGTTGGGCTTCAGCACGATGAATCGACCGGCCAGGCTGACGTAGGTCGTCAGCGCAGCACCCTTGTTGCCGCGCTCTTCCTTGTCGATCTGGACGACGATGTCCTGACCTTCCCTCAGGACCTCGCGGATGTTCGGTTTCGAACCGGATTCCACGTCCCTCACGAAGTACTCGCTGGAGATTTCCTTGAGCGGCAGGAATCCGTGCCGGTCCGCGCCGTAGTCAACGAACGCCGCTTCGAGACTGGGTTCGATGCGGGTTATTTTGCCCTTGTAAATATTGGCTTTCTTGCGTTCGCTGGCGGGTCCTTCGATATTGAGGTCATAGAGGCGCTGGCCGTCGACCATCGCCATGCGCAACTCTTCTTGCTGAGTTGCATTGATTAACATTCTTTTCATATTGCCCTACTTGTAGCGTGTCTGAGGGCAGCGAATCGGAGCGGACGGGCAGGGTGCAGGTCACGGAAGCCGGGCGAATTGAAGTCCGGCACCTTGCGGCACCGTGCCCGATACTCGAATAAGTCGTGTCACCGCGATCCGTGCGGATCGGGTCATGCGAATCAAAATTCATTGCTTCCCTGCGGCCTGGCCGCGCTGGCGCTTGCCGATTTCCGAACTCGCTGCCAGTGGAATCTGGTCACGGTTAAGAGCGACCGTTTCGGATCTCGCGAGCCGCGGGATCCGTTGATAAATGTCTGTAAAATGGCTTTCTCAACAGGCGGCTATTCCCGGATTGGAGGCCGCTTAAGCTTTCGGCGAGGCTCGACAGAGGTCTGCAACCCATCGCCGGTAGCTCAATATAACACACCCCGGCAACCCATCAAGTTATTGATCATGCAGAGAAAGTCGATGAAGCAGGCCGGCGGCCGCGCCACCGGGGTCCGAAAGGTCCGAATCGATGCGGACACGGCGGGGCAGCGCGTCGACAACTTCCTGCACCGGGAACTCCCGGGTGTGCCGCGGTCGCGAGTGTATCGGCTGCTGCGCCGTGGCGAAGTCCGCGTCAACGGCGGCCGGGTGCGCGCCGAGTATCGCCTCGAGGCCGGCGATGAAGTCCGTATCCCGCCCGTGCGGCTGCGCGAGGAGGGCCCCGCGCCGTCTGCGGATCGCGCAGCCGCCATCCTCGACAAGGTCGTGTACGAGGACAAGAGGCTGCTGGTCATCGACAAGCCGGCGGGCATCGCGGTTCATGGCGGCAGCGGCATCAGCCACGGTGTCATCGAATTGCTGAGGGCCGCGAGGCCGGACCTCAGGGACCTGTCGCTCGTCCACCGGCTCGACCGCGAGACGTCCGGCTGCCTTGTGATTGCCAAGAAGCGCAGTGCCCTGCGCGCACTCCACGAGAAATTCCGGGAGGGCGTTGTCGAGAAGAACTACCTGGCGCTGGTGGTTGGCGACTGGCAATTCGGCGAGCGACTCATCGACGAGCCGCTGCTGGTTACCCATCGCAAGGGCGGCGAGCGCCACGTGATCGTCAGCCGCGAGGGCAAGGCGGCGCAGACCCGCGTCCGCCTTTCGAGGACCTACGGCAAGTTCAGCCTGTTGCAATGTTCGCCCCGCACCGGCCGCACGCACCAGATCCGCGTGCACCTGCAGAGCGTCGGTTTCCCGATCGCCGGGGACGACAGGTATGGCGACGCCGATGCAAACGAACGGGTCAAGGCTCGGGGTCTCGCGAGGCTGTTCCTGCATGCGCAATCTATCTCGTTTCCCGACGAGCACGGCAACGAGCTGCATTTCGCGGCGCCGCTACCCGAAGACCTTGATCGCGTCCTGGCGCGCCTGTAGGAGCGGTTCATCCCTCAGGGCAGCAGGTAACCCAGCTCCAGCAGCCGGTCGGAAATCCAGATCATCGGCAGGCCGACGAGGGCGGTCGGATCGTCGGTCTTTACGGACTCGAACAACAGGAAACCGGCACCCTCCAGCTTGAAGCTGCCGGCGCAGTCGTAGGGTTCGTCGAGCCTGAGGTAGGCTTCCGCGAGGCGGCGGTCGAATTCACGGAAATGGACGATCGTTTCGTCCGTGTGTTCGTAACGCTTGCGTGTCACCGGGTCGAGCATGCACACGGCGGTGAGAAACTTCACCGCTTTGCCCGAAGCGGCGAGTAGCTGCTCGACGGCTTTCTGGTGGCTCCCGGGTTTGCCCAGCACGTGGCCGTCCAGCACCGCGAGCTGGTCCGCACCGATGATCAGCGCATTGCGCGCGCTGGCCGACACGGCCTCCGCCTTGGCGCGCGCCAGGTGCCGCGCAAGCTCGGCAGGTTCGAGACCCTCGTCGTTGCTCTCGTCGACTTCCGGGGATACGGCCTCGAATTCGGCGAGAAAGCGGTCCAGCAGCCCTCGCCGGTACGGCGAAGACGAGGCGAGCACAATGTCGGGTGCGGAAGGGTTTTGCATAAGAAATCAGTTGCTTGGGCCCGAAATCCGCAGTTTACCCAGTTTATGGGTGGGCACCGATTTTTTTCGCAACGGTTTTTTGACAGGCGCGGCGCGGGTCCTTATCATGCGCGCGCCATGGGCAATCCGCTGCGAGTTCGCCGACCCATAGCCGAACTGGCGGCTAAAGGCCAAATTATTGAAATTGCTGAGAAAATTGGCAGTTTCGAGCGGCTTGCCGGGATTGTCGAAGCGGACCTCGGAGCGCTGGATTCTGATAAGATTCCGCCGGACTGGCGCGACTCGATCGTGACCGGGCGCCTGGAGTTCGGTTTCGCCGATGCGCAACAGCAGGTGGCGAGCCTCGTGGGCCAGGCGGCGGTGACCGTGGACGCGGTGTGCCAGCGGTGCCTCGCGCCATTCCGTCTGCCCCTCTCGGTCGAGCTGCGGCTGTTGCCGACGACGGTGGACCAGGGCGTGTCGGCAGGCGCCGGGTTCGAGCTGTGGGAACTGGACGACCCGATGGTCTGTCCGGCGGAGATCGTTGAAGAAGTATTGATCATGGCGATGCCGCTGTCCGCAATGCACGCTGCCTCGGCGGCATGCAAGGAATTCAAACCGGCCGACGACGATGTCGGGCGGACGACAAGACCATTCGCGGCATTAAAGGCCCGGTTGGAAGGGAACGAGTGACGAGCCGGCGCGGTTGCCGGACCTACAGGATACAGTGGCGGCGCGCGTGCGCTGCCTCGCACAGGAGATTGCAATGGCTGTTCAGAAAAGTCGTAAGACACCGGCGCGTCGCGGCATGCGGCGTTCGCACGACAAGCTGAAAAATCCGGCTCTGTCGGTCGACCCGACGTCCGGAGAGACACACCTGCGGCACCGCGTATCGCCCGATGGCTTCTATCGTGGCGTGCAGGTTGTGGCGCAGCCCGAAGTCGACGACGACGAATAGAGCGCTTCCCATTCCGGCCTCGCCACGAGCGTGAGGTCTCGCGACAGTGGGAGACCGGTCGATAATTTCACTCGATGCCATGAGCGGCGACCTCGGAGCCGAGCTCGCCGTTCGCCCGGCGGCCGCGTCCCTGGAGCGGTACACCAACCTCGAGCTCATTCTCGTCGGCGACGAGAATGAGCTGGGGGGGCTCGTCACGCGCATTATCGGTGACGATAAGCGGCTCAGAATCGCTGCTGCCACCGAGATCGTCACCATGTCCGATTCGCCGCGCGACGCGGTGCGCCACAAGAAAGACTCCTCGATGCGCGTTGCGATCGACCTCGTCAAGTCAGGGGACGCCCAGGCCTGCGTCAGCGCCGGCAATACCGGTGCGTTGATGGCAACCGCGAAGTTCGTACTTAAGATGCTGCCCGGCATCGAACGGCCGGCGATCCTGGCCGAACTGCCGGCAATCGGCGGTTCGCTGCACATGCTCGACCTCGGGGCCAATACCCTCGGTACAGCGGAGCAGTTGTTCCAGTTCGCCGTCATGGGTTCGATCGTGACGGCCGATATCAAGGGGATCGCGGAACCGCGGATCGCCCTGTTGAACATCGGCGCGGAAGATACCAAAGGCCACGATACGGTGAAGGACGCCGCGGCCCTGCTCAACGCAAGTTCCTTGAATTACGTCGGTTTTATCGAAGGCAGCGAACTGTTCTCCGGCAAAGCCGACGTCGTGGTGACCGACGGGTTTACCGGGAATGTCGCGCTGAAAACGATGGAAGGCACGGTTGGTCTGGTGCGCCACTACGTGAAGCAGGGTTTCACCCGGAACTGGTTGTCGAAGTTGCAGGCGCTGCTCGCGAGTTCCACGCTCAAACACATCGGTCGGGCAACGGATTCACGCAACTTCAACGGAGCGACACTCGTCGGTCTTAATGGTATCGTAATCAAAAGCCACGGCAGCGCCGACAGCTATGCGTTCCAGCATGCGATAGACACGGCGATTGTCGAAGTACGCAACGGGGTGCCGCAGCAGATCGGTAATCTGCTGCAACGGGAAGCCGCATGATGTATTCGAAAATCGTCGGAACCGGCCGATACCTGCCGGACAAGATCCTTACGAATTTTGATCTCGAGAAGATGGTGGACACCACCGACGAGTGGATCCGCACGCGCACGGGTGTCGAGCGCCGGCATGCCGTCGCACCGGACCAGACGACTTCCGACATGTGTGTCGAAGCCGCGAAGGTCGCGATGGAGGATGCCGGTATCGAACCGGGCGACATCGACTTCGTCGCGATCGGCACGACGACCCCCGATCTTATCTTTCCGAACATTGCGACGCTGGTGCAGCACAGGCTGGGCATACCGGCCTGTCCGGCCATCGGCATGGAGGCGGCATGCACCGGCTTCATCTACGCGTTGACGACAGTCGACAAGTTCATTAAGGCTGGCGAGATCAAATGCGCGCTGGTCATCGGTGCGGAGTGCATTACGAAACTCGTCGACTGGAATGACCGCAATACCTGCGTGCTGTTCGGCGACGGCGCGGGTGCCGTGATCGTAAAACCGTCCGAGGAACCGGGCATTTTAACCACGCACCTCGGTGCGGACGGGCAGTACAAGAACCTGCTCTACTATCCCGTTGGTGCCTCGCATAACCTCGAAAAGGCCGGCACCGACGAAGCGTCCATCATGATGACCGGCAAGGAGGTCTTCAAGGTGGCCGTCAGCAAGCTTGGCGACGTCGCGCTGCAGGCCCTGGAATCGGCCGGTATCAGCAAGGAGGAGTTGGACTGGCTGGTCCCGCACCAGGCGAACATTCGCATCATCCAGGCGACTGCCAAGCGGCTCGACCTGCCGCTGGACAAGGTCATCGTCACTGTGCAGGATCATGGCAACACGTCGGCCGCATCGGTGCCCCTGGCGCTCGACGTCGGTATTCGAGACGGCCGGATCAAGCCCGGTCAACTCGTGTTGATGGAGGCGTTCGGCGGTGGTTTTACCTGGGGCTCGGTGCTGATGCGGCTGTAAGGTCCGCTCGGCCGAAAAGCTACCAGATATCCGCTCTCTGATATCGTGTCGTCCGCCGCCGCATTCGCTGATGCAGCTGCTGCCGTCGCCGGTCGAGACGGTCGCGCCGCACCGCCGCGTCGATGCCGCCATCATGCTGCCGGTCGAATTCTTCGCGGTAGCGGCAGTAATCCTCGTAGGCTTCCCGGACGTGCTGCAGCTCACGCGCCACCAACTCGAGGATGATCACGTCATCAAGGTACCCGATGACCGGTATCTCATCGGGAAGGATGTCTTCGGGGTCGCCGAAATACACGAACGCAGCGAGGATGCGTTCCCGGTCGACAACCGGCAGCTGCCACTCGTCATCGGCCAGCATCTGCAGCATCGAATCGAGATCCGGCAGACGTGTTGCGACAAAGTCGGGCAGAGGCTCGCTCTTGCGAATATCGTCGATGACGCCACGGATGGCGTCGATAATTTCGGACTCGTCGGCGCTGCGCACGACGTCGCGCGATCGTTTCAGTGCATTTCGAAAAAAGCGCAGGTCACGATCGCTGAGTTCGAAGGATATCTTTAGGCTCATCTGCAATTCAGGCCCGGAGCGAAGCGTCAGGCTACCGGCCTCTCCACGGCCGGTCAATGAATACGTGAATTCGGGCGCGACGAGTTGCGCGACAATGGTTTACCATTATGCCGGCAATTTCCGGGGCCGAGCGGCCACATCCACCGGGCGAAGACAGGCATGAAACCCAGACTGATCATAGGCAACAAGAACTACTCTTCCTGGTCCCTGCGGGCCTGGTTCCTGCTGCGTGAAGCCGACATCGATTTCGACGCACACCGCATTCCGCTGGATACCGACGACACGGCACGGCAGATAGCCGAATTCAGTCCGGCCGGAAAAGTGTCGGTGTTGCTGCTCGGCGACCTTGCGGTCTGGGACACGCTGGCGATAGCGGAAACGGTGGCCGAGCGCTGGCCCGAAAAGAAGCTGTGGCCGGAAGATGACGCGGCGCGTGCGCATGCGCGCAGTATCAGTGCGGAGATGCATTCGGGCTTCGCGGAGCTGCGCTCGCGGATGCCGATGAACTGCCGCGCGATGGGCCGCCGCGTTGCGTTGCCCGACGAGCTGACGCGTGATATCGACCGCGTATTCGGCATCTGGTCGGAGTGCTATCGGCGTTATGGTGCGAACGGCGACTGGCTGCTCGGCGACTTCAGTATCGCGGACGCCATGTATGCGCCGGTCGTGCTCAGGTTCAGGACCTACGGCATCAATCTTCCCGAGTCGGCCCGGCATTACGCGGATCGCGTGTTGCAGAGCGAAGCCATGCAGGAGTGGCTGTTCGCCTGCGAAACGGAAACGGAAGTGATCGAGCACGAAGAGGTCGGTCAATGAGAGCACTGCGTATGGGCGCGCTCGTCTGCGGCGCGTTGTTCGCGGCTTCGCTGCGCGCGGAAATCTACGAGCTGCCGCCGGAGGGTTATGACGTCGTCGGCGCCGTTGCCACTGTGCTGGCGCGCGAGGAGGACACGCTCATCGACATCGCGCGCCGCAACGGGCTCGGCTATCACGATATCGTGCGTGCAAATCCCGGCGTCAACGTCTGGGTGCCGGGAGAGGGCACGGAAGTCGTTTTGCCGACGCGTTTCGTATTGCCGCCCGGGCCGCGGCGCGGCATCGTGCTCAACCTGGCCGAGTACCGTCTCTACTATTACCCGCGGCCGGTCGATGGTCAGCCGGCGTATGTCATGACATACCCGATCAGCATCGGGCGCATGGACTGGGAAACACCGCTCGGTTCGACCAGCATCGTCTCAAAGGCGAAGGATCCCAGCTGGTATCCGCCGCAGTCGGTGCGCGACGAGCATGCCGCCGACGGCAGGCCGCTGCCGCGGGTCGTGCCGCCCGGTCCGGATAATCCGCTCGGCCGGTACGCGATGCGGCTCGGGTTGCCCGGCTACCTCATCCACAGCACCAACCGGCCCGCAGGTGTGGGTATGCGCGTGACGCATGGCTGCATTCGCATGTTTCCCGAGGACATCGAGTACCTGTTTGAGAACGTGGAGGTAAGTACGCCGGTTCGGATCATCAATGCTCCCGTGAAGATCGGCTGGTTCGGCGACGAGCTCGTGATGGAGGTGCACCCGGTTCTCGAGGCCGTCGTATTGGAAGGTAACGAGGAACTGGTTGCGGCGAATATCGACGTCGATACCGGCGACGGTGCGGTCGGTGACGCTGACACTCCTGCGCAGCGGAAGGATCCGCTGACCTTCGTGACGGAGCAGTTCATTGCCGTGACGGGCGATCGTGCCGGTTTGCTCGACTGGGACGAAGTCGAGGTCCTGATCGGCCGCTCCGACGGTATACCGGCGGCGGCCGGAACGCGCATAAAAAACGCCGCGACAAGCGCGGCGTCTCAATAAGTCTTTAATGTCTTGTTGTAGTCTGGTGCTACTTCGACATAGATTTCTGGAACATGCGCTCCATGCTTTCGCGGTTTGCTTCGCAGCAAGCCTGCGCTTCGGACGCGGCTGACAGAGCCCGGTCTGCAGTGCTCTGAGCTGCAGCGGCAGCCTGGGCGGCACGATCAGCAGCAGCGCGTGCGGACTCGGCAGCCGCAGCAGCGGCAGACGCGTCAGCAGCCGCCTTGTTGGCAGTTGCCTCGATTTCCGCCGTGCTGGCACAGCCCGTGACCAGTGCAGCAGCGAGCACCAGTGCGCTTACTTTGAGTGCGGTTTTCTTCATTGTCTAAGATTCCTCTGGTTGGGAAAAACTGCAGGCGGATTATTTCGCAAATAACCGCTTGCTGCAATGAAGATGACTGTTTTTATTGTTCTTTGTCGTGTGATTGCGACAGAAAACGGTCGTCGACACCGTTCATGGGCGCGAATGATCGTGATTCCGCTGTCGCCGGCGTTCGCGTGGATACCGGTCTTTAGAGCGGCCATTGCGGCGGCGAGCCGCTCCCGCGCCGGCCGTGCGATAAACGCTTGCACTGATCAAAGTACTGTATATAATCGCAGGTACTGTGAATTCATACAGGGCATGATCAAATGCGCGAACTGACCCCCAGACAATCGCAAATTCTCGATATGATCCAGGAGTTTATTAACGAAACCGGGATGCCGCCGACACGCGCCGAGATCGCACGTGAACTCGGTTTCAAATCGGCCAACGCCGCCGAGGAACATTTGCGGGCGCTGCAGAAGAAGGGTGTACTGGAACTCGTCCCCGGCGCCTCGCGGGGTATCCAGCTCAAGGATTCCCTGCGTGAACAGATGGGCCTGCCACTCGTGGGCCGGGTTGCGGCAGGCAGCCCCATCCTTGCCCAGGAGCACATCGAGACGCATTACAAGCTCGATTCCGCGCTGTTCGATCCCAAGCCGCACTACCTGTTGCGCGTCCACGGCATGAGTATGAAGGATGCCGGCATCCTCGATGGTGACCTCGTCGCCGTGCATCGTACGCCCGAAGTCCGCAGCCGGCAGATCGTCGTTGCGCGGCTCGAGGACGAGGTGACCGTGAAGCGTTATCGCCAGGAGGGCGCGATGGTCTGGCTGTTGCCCGAGAACTCGGAGTTCGAACCGATACAGGTCGATCTCGCGCACCAGGCGCTCGTCATCGAGGGCGTGGTTGTCGGTGTCATCCGCGACGGTATCCCGCTGCATTGATGGCCGAGGGCGCGCATGCCACGCAATAGCGATACGTCCTCTCTCGAGAAGCTATTGGAAAATCCGCGCGTCTGGCGTGCGCGCAGCCAGCCGGGACCTGCGGACGGACTGTCCAGTGGTTACGCACAGCTGGATCGCCTGTTGCCCGGCGGTGGCTGGCCCCGGCAGGCCCTGACCGAGATCCTGATCGAGCAGTACGGCATCGGCGAATTGCAGTTGCTGATGCCGGCGCTTGCGAGTCTGTGTGCCGAAGCGCCCGGCACCGAACCCGTCGAGCCGGGCTGGATCGCCTGGGTGGCGCCGCCGTTTCAGCCGTACCCGCCCGCGCTGCAAAACTGCGGCATCGATCTCGCCCGTATGCTGATCGTGCGCCCGAAACACGACAGCGAAGTATTGTGGTCGGCGGAGCAGGCCCTGTCTTCGGGAACCTGTGCTGCCGTGTTGCTATGGCCGCAAGTGCTTGATGACCAGGCCAGCCGGCGCCTGCAGCTCGCCGCTGAAAAAGGTGCCAGCTGGGCCATTGCATTTCGCCCGCTTTCGGCGCGTCACGAGCCGTCGGCCGCTGCACTGCGCCTCGAACTCTCTGCGAACCAACGAGGTACACGGCTCGCGATTTTGAAAAGCCGTGGCGGCAGTCCCGCTGTCTTGCACGATGTGGTGTGAGCATGGCGCGGCCTCGACGATCACCTGTCATCGCACGGGACAGCACACCGACCCCTGACGCTGCGCCTCGCCCTGCACAATATGCGTTGCCGCTCGCGAACACAGAGCGGCTCTGGTTTTGCGTATGCCTGCCGAACCTGCCGCTCGAGGCCTGCGGGCCGGGTGACCGTGATCTGGCCGTCATCGAGGAACGGCAGGGCGTTCACCGCGTATTGCTGGCCGGGGACCGTGCCAGGGCGGCCGGTGTATTGCCCGGCCAGTCGCCGAATGCGGCGCTTGCGCTTCTGCCAACCCTGAAACTCGAGGAACGCAACACGATTCGGGAGCAGCAGGTGCTCGAGTTGCTTGCCACCTGGCTCGAGCAATTCAGTTCGTTTGTCTCTATCGCCGGGCCCGACGTGCTGTTGCTCGAGATCGCCGGCAGCCTGCGGCTGTTCGGTGGCTTGAAGAGCCTGCGCCGCCAGATTGCGGCTGGCCTCGAGGCGCAGGGGTTCGAGGCGTCGCTGGCAATCGCGCCGACGCCGCTGGCGGCTACCTGGCTTGCGCGCGACCGGCGACGGGCCTGCATCCGTGATACGGCTAACGTCATGGCGGCGTTGCGCAGCCTGCCGTTGTCCTGTCTCGAGTGGCCGCCCACGGTGCTCGAGTCTCTTGCCGGCATGGGGATTACCGACGTTGGCGATTGCCTGCGTTTGCCGCGGGAAGGTTTCGCACGGCGTTTCGGCGTAAAGCGCTTGCTGGAACTCGATCGTGCGCTCGGGCACCTGCCGGATCCGCGTAACGCCTGGCGCGCGCCGGAACGGTTTTGCGCCGATTTCGAGATGACGGAGGAGCAGGGCGACCGGGACTTATTGCTGGCGATTTGTCAGCAATTACTGCAGGCGCACGAACAGTTCCTGCTGGCGAGGCAGCTGGGTACGCAGCGCCTGTTGTTCACGTTCTTCCACCTCAAGGCGAAAGCGACATCGCTGCCGCTCGGCGGGGCCCGTACCGATCGCGCAGCGGATCACTGGTACGAACTGCTGCGCCTGCGTTTCGAGAAACTGGTGCTGCCCGAGCCCGTTATCGCGATACGGCTGCGCGGCGGCACGACCCGGGCGCTGCACACCACCTCGGGCCGCCTGGCGTTTCACGACCGGCCGCCGCGCGAGCACTACTACTCGATGTCGCAGCTTGCCGAACGGTTGGCGGCACGCATCGGCAACGAATCGGTGCACGGCGTCAATGCGGCCGCCGATCACCGGCCGCAGTATGCCTGGCGTGCGCGGGACCTGTTCGCGGCACGGGCGGCCGAAGTGCTGACCCAGGTTTGCCAGGGGACCGCCCGCCCGCTGTGGTTACTGCCGGAGCCGGAATTGCTGTCGACGGATAACGGTCATCCGCTGCACCAGGGCAGACTGCGCTTCGTTTCGGGCCCCGAGCGCCTCGAAACCGGCTGGTGGGACGAGCACGGCATTGTCCGCGACTATTACTCGGCAGTCAGTCCGCGCGGCGCCGGTTTATGGGTCTTCCGCAACCGGGGTCGTCAGCACGGCGGCGAGGCGGCCTGGTACCTGCACGGCATTTTTGGATGAGCCATGCGGCGGGTTCGCTACGCGGAACTGCATGCTCTCAGCAACTTCACGTTCCTGCGCGGCGCGTCGCATCCCGAGGAGCTCGTGGAAACGGCCGCGGCGCTCGGTTACGAGGCGCTCGCGATTACCGACGAATGTTCGATGTCCGGCGTCGTCCGCGCGCACATGGCGGCAAAGGCCCATGAACTCAAGCTCATCATCGGCTCCGAGCTGCGGCTGCAGAGCGGCCGCAAGCTGGTGGTGCTCGCGCGGAACCGCAACGGCTATGCTGCGCTCTGCCGACTCATCACGCGGGCCCGGCGCGCTGCCGAGAAGGGCAGCTATGCGCTGACGCGCAGCTTCTTCGAGGCCGGGCTCCCGGATTGCATCGTATTGTGGGTGCCGGACGATGCGCTCGCACTCGACGTCGAAGACCACTGGATACGCGAGACATTTCGCGACCGTTTGTGGATCGCGGTCGAACTGCTCGCCGACGGACGTCAGGAAGCACGTCTCGACGCATTGCGGGAAGTTGGCCGACGCCTCGGGTTGCCGCTGGTTGCCAGCGGTGACGTGCACATGCATCGCCGTTCCAGGCGCATATTGCAGGACACGCTCACGGCGATCCGCGAAGGCGTGACCGTCGACCAGGCCGGTTTCCTGCTGTATTCCAACGGTGAGCGCCACCTGCGTTCACTGGGGATGCTGCAGCACGTCTATCCTGGCGAGTTACTGGAGGAGACGGCACGCATCGCGGCAAGCATCGATTTCTCGCTCGACGAGTTGCGCTACGAGTATCCGGACGAGATCGTGCCGGCAAGCGAGACCCCGGCGAGCTACCTGAGAAAACTCACCGCGCAGGGCATGCGCGAGCGCTGGCCCGGCGGTGTGCCGCAAAAGGTCGTGCAGCTGATCGAGCACGAGCTCCAGCTCATTGCCGAGCTGCATTACGAACCGTATTTCCTGACGGTTTACGACATCGTCAGCTTCGCGCGTTCGAAAGGTATTCTTTGCCAGGGCCGGGGTTCGGCGGCGAATTCCGCCGTGTGTTTTTGTCTCGGCATAACCGAGGTCGACCCGGCGCGCATGGAGACGCTGGTCGAGCGATTCATTTCCAGGGAACGCAACGAGCCGCCCGATATCGACGTCGACTTCGAACACGAGCGGCGTGAGGAGGTGATCCAGTACATCTACGAAAAATACGGCAGGGAGCGGGCCGCGCTGGCGGCGACGGTGATCGCCTACCGGCCTCGCAGCGCACTGCGCGACGTCGGCAAGGCGCTCGGGCTTTCCGAAATACAGGTCGGCCGCCTGGCGCGCTCGATGCAGTGGTGGGACGGCAAGCGTGTCGATGACAGCCGCGTCCTCGAAGCGGGACTGGATCCCGGTAGCCCCGTGATCCAGCGGCTGCTTTATCTCGTCAGGGAACTGATCGGTTTTCCGAGGCACCTGTCACAGCACGTCGGCGGCTTCGTCATCTCGAACGGGCCGATGTCGGAACTCGTGCCCATCGAGAATGCCGCGATGGAGGAGCGCACGGTAATCCAGTGGGAGAAGAATGACCTGGAAGACCTGGGGCTACTGAAGGTCGACGTGCTCGGGCTGGGGATGTTGACGGCGATTCGCCGCAGTTTCGACCTGATACGGGATTTCGACGGCCGGCAGTACACGCTGGCGAGCGTCCCTGCCGAGGATCCTGCCGTCTACGACATGATCTGCCAGGGCGACACGATGGGCGTGTTCCAGATCGAGTCGCGCGCACAGATGGCGATGCTGCCGCGGCTGAGGCCACGCTGCTACTACGACCTCGTCATCGAGGTTGCGATCATCCGTCCCGGTCCGATCCAGGGCGACATGGTGCACCCCTACCTGCGGCGCAGGAACGGCGAGGAGGCCGTCGATTATCCCAGCGAAGAGGTCAAGGGCGTCCTGCAGCGCACCCTGGGCGTGCCGATTTTCCAGGAGCAGGTGATGGCGCTGGCCGTCGTTGCTGCGGGTTTCACGCCGGGCGAAGCGGACCGCCTGCGGCGTGCCATGGCGGCCTGGAAGCGGCGCGGCGGCCTCGGATCGTTCGAGGACAAGCTGATCGATGGCATGCGCCGGCGCGGTTACGGCGAGGAATTTGCGCGCCAGATCTTTCGCCAGATCGAGGGTTTCGGCGAGTACGGCTTCCCGGAATCGCATTCGGCGAGTTTTGCGCTGCTCGTTTACGTTTCCTGCTGGCTCAAGTGCCATACACCGGCCGCCTTTACCTGCGCGCTGCTGAACAGTCAGCCGATGGGGTTCTATTCGGCGTCGCAACTCGTCCAGGACCTGCGCCGCCACGGCACCGAGGTGCGCGGCGTCGACATCAACCGCAGCGGCTGGGATTGTTCGCTCGAGCCGGACGAGGACGGAGCGGCGGTGCTGCGGCTCGGCTTCCGCATGGTCAAGGGCCTGTCCGAGGAGGTCGGGCGGTGCATCGCCGGGCGTCGCGGCGCGCAGGCCTACACGAGTACCCAGCAGTTGATGGAGAGAACCGGGCTCGACCGGCGTGCGCTGGAGGCGCTGGCCTCGGCCGGTGCTTTGCAGGCGCTCGAAGGACATCGTCACCAGGCACGCTGGGCAGTGGCCGGTGTCGAGAAACCCGGCGGTTTGTTTGCATCGATGGACCGCTTCGAGGCGACGCCGCTACTCAGGAAACCGACCGAAGGACAGAACATTGTCGCGGATTACAGGAGCGTCGGGCTGAGCCTGGAGCGACACCCGGTGTTCCTGATCCGTCACCGCCTGGACCGCTATCGCTATGTGCGGGCAGAGCGTCTGCGGGACATGGCAACGGGGCAGGGCATCAACGTCGCCGGCCTGGTCATCACCAAGCAGCGGCCGGGCACAGCCAGCGGCGTCACCTTCGTGACGCTCGAAGACGAGACCGGTCACGTCAACCTGGTCGTGTGGAAGTACGTTGCAGAAAGGGATCGCGCCGCGCTGCTCAATGCGCGCCTGCTGGGAGTACGGGGCGAATTGCAGATCGAGGCGAACGTGATTCACGTGATCGCCCACAAGCTCATCGATCATTCGACGATGCTGGGCGACCTGGAGGTCAAATCAAGGGATTTTCGGTAGGGCGCGCCTCGGCGCACATTCGCGGTTCGAGAACCGCTCCTACAGATCGTCGTCGTCGAGATCGAAATTGAACGTGCTGTCGAGGTCGCGGCTGGCCCGGCGCATTTCCTCGAGTTCCTCGAGACGCCGCCGAATCTCACGCCGGCGCGCCACGTCGTCGCTGTCGGTCGCCTCGAGCTTGGCGACGAGTTCCTCGACGTTGATTTCTACAGAGATGTCGCCGACATTGTCGTCATCGTCCATGTCTTCGACGTCATCATCCTCGTCGAGGTCCTCGTCCTCGATATCGTCGTCGAGTTCGTCTACCGGAATATCGTCTTTGATGTTACCGATCATCGCCGATACCTCACGCAACACATGGCAAGCTTGGTGAGACCCTGTTTAGTCGCAGATTTTCGCCTGTATACCGCGAAAGAACGAAGCGTGCAAGGATTCTAATCTCAGCGGATCAGATTATTGATTTCAAATATCGGCAGCAGTATCGCCAGGACGATGACCATCACGATCGCACCCATTACGACGATGAGCAATGGCTGCAGGATACCGAGCAATGCAGCGATGAGGCCATCCACCTCACGCTCCTGCCCGGCGGCGGAGCGCGACAGCATCTCTTCGAGGCGCCCGCCGGCTTCACCGCTCGAAACCAGGTGAATCATCATCGGCGGGAACAGCTTGCTCGCCGCGAGAGAGCGGCTGATGCCGGCACCCTCGCGCACGCGCAGTGTCGCCTCGTTGACGGCATCACGCATTGGCAGGTTCTCGATGACTTCGGCCGATATCTTCATCGCTTCCAGCACCGGCACGCCGCTGCCCGCGAGAATGCTGAACGTGCGAGTGAACCGCGCGGTATTGATGCCCTGTGTCAGCCGTCCGGTGATCGGCATGCGCAGCAGGAAGCGGTGATAGCGCCGCCTCGGCCCTTCTTTCTGTAGTAACCACCACAGACCCCACAAGAACGCGGTGATGACGATAATGAGCAGCAGCCAGTTGTTGCGCAGGAAGTCGCTGGTGGCGATCAAGCCGCGGGTGAGCCCCGGGAGTTCGGCGGATGTGTTTTCGAAAACGTTGACGATGCGCGGCACGACGGTCGCCAGCATGAAACTGATGATGCCCAACGCCATGACGATCAGGGCGGCCGGGTAGATCATCGCGTTGGTAATCCGCTGGCGCAGTTCCTGCCGCGCTTCCGTGTAGTCGGCAAGGCGTTCCAGGACGACGTCCAGGTGCCCGGACTGCTCACCGGCCGCGACCGTCGCGCGGTACAGCTCCGGGAAAGCCTGCGGAAAGTCGCCGAAACCGTCAGCGAGAGTGTGTCCTTCCATCACCTTGGAGCGGACGCCGAGCAAAATGCTCTTGGTGCGCGGATGGTCGTTCTGTTGCGAGACCGCGAGCAGCACTTCCTCGAGAGGCAGTCCGGATTGCGACAGCGAGGCCATCTGCCGCGTGATGAGAGCGAGTTCGCCGGGCGACAGGCCGCGCCGCAACGAGAAGGTGGTCTGGCGTTTTGCCTCCCGCTGCGCTACCTCGGTGACGCGCACGGGGTACATGTTGCGCTCGCGCAGAAGCTGCCTGACGTGCTTGGGCGTGTCGCCCTCGATCAGGCCTTTGGATTCCTTGCCGGACTTGTCCAGCGCGACGAATTCGTAGGCTCCCACAGCGTGCTACCGGGTCAGTCCTCGCGTGTCACGCGCAGCACTTCCTCGAGCGTCGTGCTGCCGTTCAGCACACGACGGCGGCCGTCGGCGCGGATACTCGGTGTCATCGTTCGCGCATGGCGCTCGAGTTCCTGCTCGCTGACACCGTCGTGAATCATCGCGCGCATGGCGTCGTCTAGCGCGATGAGTTCGTAGATTCCGGTGCGGCCCGCGAATCCGCCGCTACCGCCCACGCCGGGCTTGTACAGCGTCGGTGGATTGTTCGGGTCGACGCCGAGCACACGGCACTCGTACTCCGTCGCCGTGTACGGAACCTTGGTTTCGGCGTCGAGTACGCGTACCAGCCGCTGCGCCAGCACGCCGATAAGACTCGACGACAGCAGGAACGGTTCGACGCCCATGTCGCGAAGGCGTGTCACCGCGCCAGCCGCGGTATTGGTGTGCAGCGTCGACAATACCAGGTGGCCGGTCAGACTGGCCTGGACCGCGATTTCTGCGGTTTCCAGGTCGCGGATCTCGCCGACCATCACGACATCGGGGTCCTGGCGGAGGATTGCGCGCAGGCCGCGGGCAAAGGTCATTTCGACCTTGGTATTCACCTGCGTCTGGCCGATGCCGTCGATGAAGTACTCGATCGGGTCCTCGACGGTCATGATGTTGCGGCTGTGATCGTTGATGCGATCGAGTGCGGCATACAGGGTCGTGGTCTTGCCGGAGCCGGTCGGGCCGGTGACGAGAATGATGCCGTGAGGTTTGTGGATCAACTCGTCCATCTTGAACATGGACTGGTCGTCCATGCCCAGCGACGTGAGATTGAGGCGGCCGGCCTGCTTGTCGAGCAGTCGCAGCACGACACGCTCGCCGTGGCCGGAGGGCAGGGTCGATACGCGCACGTCCACGGCCCGCCCGGCGATCTTCAGGGAAATGCGGCCGTCCTGCGGCAGTCGCTTCTCCGCGATGTCGAGTTTCGACATCACCTTGATACGCGAGACGACGAGCGGCGCGAGCGCACGGCGTGTGTGCAGTACGTCGTGTAATACCCCGTCGACCCGGAAGCGTACCCCGAGCCGATTCTCGTAGGGCTCGATGTGGACGTCCGAGGCATTTTCCTTGATGGCTTCGGTCAGCACGGCGTTGATAAAGCGGATGATCGGGGCGTCGTCGTCGCTTTCGAGCAGGTCCGACGGTTCGAGTTCCTGCGCTACCTGCGTCAGGTCGAACTCGTCATCGAGGCCGCCCACCATCTCCATCGCCTTCTGGCTGCCCTGTTCGTAGGACGCCTGCAGCAGCGAATCAAAAATATCGGGCGAGACGCGCGACAATTTCAGGGGCACGCCCATGTATCGCTGAACCTCGGCGATGCTGAGCGGGGAGGCGCCGGCACGGTAGACCGCATCTGCCCCCTCACTGGTTAATTCGCGGATCAGGATGCCGTGGCGTTTTGCGAAGGAGAACGGCAAACCACGCGGTTCGGCAACAGTCGACGCCCCCGGTTCCCCCTCGGGCGTCTCCAGTACGATTTCGTTCGGTGCTTCCGTTACCATCGATTCAGACGCCATCTATTGCTCTTTCCCGGGCTGCTCGATCGTCGTCGGCGTCCTGGGCTGGTTGGCTTCCTCGAACGGCGGCAGCGTGAAGGACTCCTCGGTCGGCATCAAGTTGATGCCTTTTTCATTCGTCTTGTCCAGTACGCCCTTGATCAGGTTGTACTTCGCATTCGTCTCGGTCGAGATGCTCGCGGGATCCCGCAGGATCTTGGGCCGGATGAAGACGAGCAGGTTGGTCTTGACCTTATCCGTTTTCTGCGCGCGGAAGAGTGCGCCGAGAAACGGTATCGAGCCAAGTATCGGCACGCGCTGCTCGCTCTCGCGCAGTACGTCCTCGAGCAGGCCGCCGAGGACGAGGATCTGTCCATCGTCGACGATTACGGTCGTCTCCACGATACGCTGGTTCGTGATCAGGTCGACCGCGCCTTCGGCCGACTGCGCGATGTTCGATATTTCCTGGGAGATATCGAGCAACAGTGAATTGCCCTCGTTGATCTGCGGCGTGATTGTCAGCTTGACGCCGACCTGTTCGCGCTGGATGGTCTGGAACGGGTTGACGGAACCAACGTTGCCGCCCGTGTTCGTGAACGAGCCGGTGACGAACGGCACTTCTTGGCCGACGTTCAGGCTGGCTTCCTCGTTGTCGGTCGTGACGATCGACGGTGTCGAGATGATGTTCGTGTCCGCATCGCCTTCTAGCGCGCGGAGGATGGCAGCGAAGCTCACGCCCGTGTCGCTCAGGCGGCCGACGCCGATCGTGATGCCCGAACCGATCAGCGAGCTCGGGTCTACCAGCGTATCGCCGCCGCTGGCCGCTGCGCCAGCGAGTTGCACGACACCTGGACCGAGGTCCGGAAAATTCGTGGTGCTGATCGGTGTCGTCGAGGCAGTTCCCTCGACGGCCCAGGTGATGCCGAGTTCCGCGGTCTTGTCGGCGATGACCTCGACGATGATGGCTTCGACGAGCACCTGTGCCCGGCGGATGTCCAGCTTGTCGACGATCTGCATCAATGACCGCATCATCTTCGGCGGTGCGTTGACGACGATGGCGTTGGTTTGCGTGTCGGCCCACACGCTGACTTCACCGTTTCTTGCCGGGGATGGTGCGGCGCCGGCCGCTCCTTGCGCGGTGACCTGGCCCTGGAAGTGCTGCTGCAACTTGGTGGCCAGTTCTTCCGCGTCCGCGTAACGCAGGTATCGCACCTGGGTGTCGCCGCCATCCTCGAGTGGCGTATCGAGGTGAGCGATCAGGGTGCGCAGGCGCAGCCGGTCGGCCCGGTCACCGCCGATCAGTACGCTGTTGGTGCGAGCATCCGCGACCAGGCTCGTGGATACCGGCGCGCCGTCGGCGCGCGGCTGCTGCGTCAACGCCGTCAGCACACGAACGACTTCCGAGGAGGACGCATGCTGCAGCGGGACGACCTCGATATCGTCCTCGCTGGACAGGTCGATGCGGCGAATGATGCTGACCATGCGTGCCACGTTGCCAGCGCGGTCCGAGATGATGAGCATGTTCGACCCGGGGTGCGCTGCCAGGTGCCCGAACTGCGGTATCAGCGGCCGCAGGATCGGCACGAGCTGCGCGGCGCCCACGTTCTCGACCTGGATGACCTGCGTGACGATGTCGTCGTCGCCGGCCGCACGGCCGGCCCCCATCGGCGAGCCGTACTGGCGGGCCGTTGCGTTCGGGATGATCTTGATGATGTCGCCGCTCTGCATCGCCGCGAGCTGATGTACTTCGAGAATAGCGAGGAATGCCTCGTAAAACGCATCCGGCGTCATCGGCGTCTTCGACAGCATCGTCACCTTGGCATTGACCCTGGGGTCGATGATGAAATTGCGATTCGTCACCGCACTCACGGCTTCGACGATCTGCCGGATATCCGCTTCCTTGTAGTTCGGTGTTATGGTCACCTGTTGCGCGACCAGCGTTATCGGGACTACGACCAGCGCGAGCATTATCATGGCGAGCTTGCGCAACACCTTTGCGGGTTGGTGGTTCATTCGGTTTCGTCTTCCCCAAGATTGAGTTGATCGGTTTTCAGTACGATGACTTCCGGCTGGCCGTTACGCTCGACCGTGACGGAGACCTGGTCCGCCGTGCCGAGTGACTGGAAGATCTGCATGGCCTGGGTCGGGTCGGTAAGCGCCTGGCCGTCGATGTCCCTGATCAGGTCGCCTGGCCGCAGGCCGAGGGCGGCGAACTGGCGCCGGTCGCGGCCGGGATAGACGCGGTATCCCTGCTGCTGACCATTGACGAAATATGGGGTAGGGCGGATGACGTCGGCGAGCCGGGCCACGTTCTGAGACACAACGGATTGAATGCTCTGGGTTTGCGGCGCCGAACGGCGCTGTACCGTCGTTCGGCGCACCGGTGCGGCTGCCGAAACCTTGTACTCCTCGGGCAGCCGCAGGTTGGTGAGGCGGCCGTTTTCGTTCAGCACGACCCGGTCGGTATAGACGGCATGCAGCTTGGCGCTGGACGCGACAGGATCCCCGATGAGGTAGACCTTCTCTTCGTTGCTGCCATCACTGATGATCGCCGCGGACATTGCTACCTCGGGCGATGCGATGGTGCCTTTGAGCTGCAGGTTGGAAAGCCGCGTATCCTCGAGGTCCTCGTCAGAGACCTCGGGGACGGCGGTCGGTGCATCGTCGGCGCCGGCTTCACCAAACAGGTGCACGGCGGCAATTGCGCGGGCGTCGGCAGCAGCGGGACCGGACCGGTCCGCGATAACCTGTCCGGCAGGCACCACGACGGCATCGCCCGCTGCCGGTCCCGGCATCAGCATCCAGATGAAATTGGCAAGTTGCCAGCCGATGGCGATGACCAGCAGCAGCGCCACCCAGGGCGGCAGCAGCTGGCTCGCAGCCGCCGCCGTACGGGCAGCGTCGAGGCTGGTGAAATCGGACCATTTCGCTTCAGTGGCCATGCAGAATCCGGGCTTCGATCGTTCCTGATCCAGTTACGTTAACGCAGCGCAACGATGATACGGGTTGGGGCCATTTACACAAGGGCCCGGTCGGAAAAACCCTATATTTCCCAATAATATACCAAGACTTGATTAACAAAAATCGATTTCTGGCCGGAGATTCAAGATTAAATTCTGCGAACCACGCTGAAATCAGCGGCGGAGGCCCATATATAATAACCCGCAGATGGCCGGGCCGGTACGAAATCCGGCCCGCTTTGGCATCGAAAGTCCGTAGCGGAGACGGAACGCACCACCGATGAGTGAACGACGCACTGACACTGAACGAAGCCCCAACTTCGATATTACGGTCGAGGAGTCGCGGCCCCAGATCAAGGAGCCGCCGCTGTATCGTGTCGTCCTGATCAACGACGATTACACGCCGATGGAATTCGTCGTCAATATCCTGGAATCCATATTCGGCATGGAGCGCACGCGCGCGACGCAGGTCATGTTGGAGGTACATACCAAAGGCAAGGGCATCTGCGGCGTGTACAATTTCGAGATCGCAGAGACAAAAGTCGCCCAGGTGATGGGCCTCGCACAGCAGCATCAGCATCCGCTGCTGTGCACCATGGAAGAATCCTGACAGGAGTTGGCACCAGGTAATGTTGAGCAGTGAATTAGAGTTTTGCCTTAACGAGGCGTTCCAGAAAGCGCGCGACCAGCGTCATGAGTTCATGACGGTCGAGCACCTGTTGCTTGCGCTCCTGGACATTCCCCAGGTCCACGAGATTCTCAAGGCATGCAATTCGAATATCACCGAATTGCGGCGCCAGCTGACCGAATTCATCGAGGAGCAAACCCCGCTGTTGCCTCACGACGACGACACGGACGTACAGCCCACGCTGGGTTTTCAGCGCGTGCTGCAGCGCGCCGTGTTTCACGTCCAGTCGAGCGGCAAGAAGGAAGTGACAGGCAGCAACGTGCTCGTCGCGATATTCAGCGAGAAGCAGTCGCAGGCCGTGTACTTCCTGAATCTGCAGGACATCACCCGTCTCGATGTGGTGAATTACATATCGCACGGGATGCCGCAGCTGCCGGGCGAACGCGACGCCGGCGAACAGGAAGCATCGCTGGAAACGGAGGCGCAGGCCGAGGCCTCTCCGCTCGAGATCTACGCGACGAATCTCAACCAGCTTGCGATCGACGGCAAGATCGATCCGTTGATCGGCCGGGAACTCGAAATCGAGAGAACGGTGCAGATCCTGTGCCGCCGCCGCAAGAACAACCCGCTTTACGTCGGTGACGCGGGTGTCGGCAAGACGGCGCTCGCCGAGGGCCTGGCGCGGATGATCACGGAAGAGCGCGTGCCCGAGGTACTCCGTGACGCGACGATCTACGCGCTCGACATGGGCACGCTGATCGCGGGAACCAAGTACCGTGGCGACTTCGAAAAACGCCTGAAAGGCGTGATCAAGGAAGTGCAGACGGACCCGGGGGCGATCCTGTTCATCGACGAGATCCATACCGTCATCGGCGCCGGCGCCGCGTCGGGCGGGGTCATGGATGCAAGTAACCTGATCAAGCCGGTGCTGGCGAACGGCGAGATCCGCTGCATTGGCTCGACGACCTACGAGGAATACCGCGGCATTTTCGAGAAGGACCATGCACTCGCGCGGCGCTTCCAGAAGATCGACGTGCCGGAGCCGACCCTCGAGGAGACGGTGGCGATTCTCCATGGCCTGAAGTCCCGTTTCGAGGAGCACCATGGCGTGCTCTACGACACGGAAGCGCTGGATGCGGCAGTGGAGCTGTCGGCGCGGCACATCAATGACCGGCGGCTGCCCGACAAGGCCATCGACGTCATCGACGAGGCGGGCGCCAACCTGCGCCTGCAGCCGGCCGGCGAGCGCGGCGACCGCGTGACCGTCGAGGTGATCGAGAACATCGTCGCGAAAATGGCGCGCATCCCGGCGAAAAGCGTATCGGCCTCCGATCGCAAATCGCTGCGGACGCTCGAACGCGATCTGAAGCTGACGATCTTCGGGCAGGATCAGGCCATCGAGGCCCTTGGCTCGGCAATCAAGATGTCGCGTTCCGGGCTGCGCGAGGAAGACAAGCCGATCGGCATGTTCCTGTTCGCCGGGCCCACGGGCGTCGGCAAAACCGAAGTGACGCGGCAGCTCGCCATGATCATGGGAGTGGAGCTGATTCGTTTCGACATGTCGGAATACATGGAGCGTCATACCGTGTCACGGTTGATCGGCGCGCCGCCCGGGTATGTCGGCTTCGACCAGGGGGGATTGCTGACGGAGGCGGTCACCAAGAATCCGCACTCGGTCATACTGCTGGATGAAATCGAAAAGGCGCACCCGGAAGTCTTCAACCTGCTGCTGCAGGTCATGGACCACGGTACGCTGACCGACAACAATGGCCGCAAGGCGGACTTTCGCAACGCGGTACTGGTCATGACGACCAACGCAGGTGCCCAGGAGATGAGCCGCGCGTCGATCGGCTTCACCCAGCAGGACCACAGCAGCGACGGCATGTCCATTATCCGGAAGAGTTTTTCGCCGGAATTCCGTAACCGGCTCGATGCGATCATCCAGTTCGCGCCGCTGGAGATCGACTCGGTCAAGCGGGTGGTGGACAAGCTGATCGTGGAGCTGGAAGCGAAGCTCGGCTCGAACAATGTCACGATCGAGCTGGACGATGCCGCGCGCGACTGGATCGCCGAACGCGGCTACGACCAGCAGATGGGCGCGCGGCCGATGGCCCGCGTCATCCAGGAGCACATCAAGCGCCCGCTGGCCGACGAGCTACTGTTCGGCAGCCTCGCCGATGGTGGTCACGTGCGAGTGACGGTCGGCGAGGACGGTGAACTGAAGTTGGCTCCCGAGCCCGCGGTGAAGGAACTCGAGCATCTCGCAGAAAAGGAGTGATCGGCGCGGTACGCGTTACCGGCCGCGATAGACGATGCGGCCCTTGCTGAGGTCGTAGGGCGTGAGTTCGACGGTGACTTTGTCACCGGTCAGGATACGGATGTAGTTCTTGCGCATCTTTCCGGAGATATGCGCAGTAACGACATGACCGTTCTCGAGTTCCACGCGGAACGTCGTATTGGGCAGCGTCTCGGTGACGACGCCCTCCATCTGAATGGCTTCTTCTTTGGCCAAGGTTTCCCTGTCTCTGAGTTGTAAAGCCCGCGAATTGTGCAGAAATGGCCGTGCTATTGCAATGCGGCATGTCCGCCGATGGCGTCGATGTCACTCGCGGGCAGCGCCTCGCCGGGCCAGTCATCGAATCGAGCCGGCGGCATACAGGCGCTTTTGACGATCTCTGCGAATTCGGATCGAGGCAGCATTGTTGCGCCCAGCCGTGCCAGGTGCGCGGATGTCACCTGGCAGTCGATCAGCGGAAACCCCCGGCTGTGCAGATGCTGCGTCAATGCGTAGAGCGCGAATTTCGACGCATTGCTCTCGCCACTGAACATCGATTCGGCGAAAAAGACGCGTCCGATCGCGACGCCGTAGAGACCGCCGATGAGGCCGCCGTCGCGCCAGACCTCGATCGAGTGGGCCCAGCCTTCTTCGCGCAGCCGGGTGTAGGCCTCGACCATCGCGCGCGTTATCCACGTCCCGTCCTGGCCCGGGCGAGGTTCGGCGCATCGCATCATGACGGTATCGAAACAGGTGTTGAAGCGAATGCAGGCGTCGGATCGACGCAGTGCTCGGCACAGGCTGCGCGAGGCATGAAACTGACCGGGCAACAGGACGCAGCGCGGGTCCGGCGACCACCAGAGGATCGGCTGACCTTCGCTGAACCACGGAAAGATGCCAAGGCGGTAGGCCGTCAGCAGCCGCGGGCTGCTGAGGTCGCCGCCGACCGCTAGCAGGCCATTGGGCTCCGCCATGGCACGGCGGATGTCGGGGAAAGCATCCGGCGGGTCACCCGGCGAAATCCACGCGACGCGGTTGTTGTCGCTCACGATCGATCTCCCGGGTCGCGGTCGCGGTAGGGGCTGTGCGCGCCGACCGACTCGATGTAGCGGTCCACGTAACGGCTTTCCTCCTCGAGATAGTTCTCGACAGCGGACAGGAACTGGGGGTGCGCCAGCCAGTGCGCGGACCAGGTCGATTGCGGGGCGAATCCGCGACTGATCTTGTGTTCACCCTGGGTGCCCGGCTCGAACAGCTGCAGTCCCTTCTCAATGCAGTAATCGATGCCCTGGTAGTAGCAGGTTTCGAAGTGCAGCGCGTTGTGGTGACCGTCGCTGCCCCAGTAACGGCCGTACAGTGTCGTGGGGCTCTCGAAGAACACGGCGGCGGCAATCGGGTCATCCCCGACGTCGGCGAGAATGACCAGCACGTTGTCGGGCAGCGACTGGCCGATCCTCAGGAAGAAGTCGAGATTGTAGTAGGGCAGTGAGCCGCGGCGCATGAACGTGAGACTGATCAGCCGGTACACCTGCTCCCACGTGCGCGTGTCGATCTCGGCACCTTGCAGGCGCCGAAAGCGAATGCCTGCCTCGCTGACCCGCCTGCGGTCACGCCGCGCTTTCTTGCGCTTCGACGCCGTGAATGTCTCGAGGAACTGGTCGAAGTCGGCGTAGTCGCGATTGTGCCAGTGAAACTGGCAGTCCTTGCGCAGTCTCAGTCCCGCGTCGCGAAACAGCGGCAGTTCGTCGGCTGTCGGGAACAATACGTGCAGCGACGAACAAGCCGTGCGTTCCGCGAGCGCGACGGCTCCCTCGATGAGCTTGCGGGCAGTGTCGGCGTCGTCCGGATCGGCGAGTAGCAGGCGCCGGCTCGGGGCCGGCGTGAACGGCACCGCCGAGACGAGTTTCGGGTAATAGCGAAGCCCCGCCTGCTCGTAAGCGCGCGCCCATGCCCAGTCGAACACGAACTCGCCCCAGGAATGTTCCTTCTGATACAGCGGCATGGCCCCAAGCACCCGGTCGCCGGCTTCGAGCACGAGGTGGCGCGGCGCCCAGCCCGCGTCTTCGGATACACAGCCCGCCTGTTCGGCAGCGAGCAGGAACTCGTGGCGCAGGAACGGGTAGGCATCGCCGGCGAGCCGATTCCACGCCTCCGGCGCGATGTCGGCGATGGCGTCGTAGACGGTGAGCCGCATTCTCCCGCGGCCGGGTCAGGCGGCCGCGTGGCCGCTCTTCAGCTCTTCGCCGGATTCGGCGGCGTCGAGATACTTTTCCGCATCGAGCGCGGACATGCAGCCGGCACCGGCGGACGTGATGGCCTGCCGGTACACGTGATCGGCGACGTCGCCTGCAGCGTAAACGCCCGGCACGCTGGTTGCCGTCGCGTCCCCGTCAATGCCGGATCTCACGACGATATAGCCGTTGCGCATGTCCAGCTGCCCATCGAACAGGCCGGTGTTCGGGCTATGTCCGATTGCGATGAATACGCCCGCCAGGTCGATGTCCTGCGTCTGCGAATCGTCCGTCGTGCTGCGAATGCGAATCCCGGTAACCCCGGATTCGTCGCCCAGTACCTCGTCGAGCACGTGGTCCCACCGAATGTCCACCTTGCCTTCCTTTTCACGCTCGAACAGCCGGTCCTGCAAAATCTTCTCGGCGCGCAACGCGTCGCGGCGATGCACGAGCGTGACCCTGGACGCGAGGTTGCTCAGGTACAGGGCCTCCTCGACGGCCGTGTTACCGCCGCCGATGACCGCCACATCCTTGCCGCGGTAGAAAAAGCCGTCGCAGGTCGCGCACGCCGAGACGCCGCGGCCCTTGAACGCCTCTTCCGAGGGCAGGCCGAGGTACTTGGCCGTCGCCCCGGTCGCGATGATCAGTGCGTCGCAGGTGTAGCTGCCGTAGTCGCCATCCAGCCTGAACGGACGTGATGAGAGGTCCGCGGTATGAATGTGGTCGTTGACGATCTCCGTGTCGTAACGCTGCGCGTGCCGCAGCATGCGGTCCATCAGGTCCGGTCCCTGCAGGCCTTCGACGTCACCGGGCCAGTTGTCGACGTCGGTGGTGGTCATGAGCTGGCCACCCTGTTCGATGCCGGTAACCAGGACCGGATCGAGGTTCGCGCGTGCCGCATAGACGGCGGCCGAATAACCGGCCGGCCCCGAGCCCAGGATCAGAACCCGGCAATGCTTCAAGTCACTCATGTATAATTTGCCCCTGGCGAATTTCCAGCTGTCGACGACGGAATCGAAGCCGGACCTGTGGCCGTGGCAGCAGGTTTTCAAGGCAGTCGAAGGTCGTCGAGGTGTTCTTGGGCTAGTGTAGGGAAAACGGAACGGGTGAGCATCCATAATCGCGGCCGGATGGCGTGTTTGCGCGGACGACGGGGCTTGCCGGCACCGCTCCGCGTGCATCAGAATTGGCTCTCGAGTCTGTTATAGTTCTTTGAAATCAGAAATCTAAGAGCTCTTCGTTACATTTTACCTTAGCTATGGCCAAAGCCCGTAAAACCACCCAGCCTGTATCCGGATTGTCCGCCCAGGTACACCGGGCGCTGCGAGAAGGCGCCCTGTACGTGTTCGGCGCGCTGGCCTTCATCCTGTGGTTTGCGCTGTTCACTTACGATCCTGCCGATCCGGGATTCAGCCAGGCCACGGCAGGGGCGGAAGTCCGCAACGGGGTCGGCCGGTTGGGCGCGCTGGTCGCGGACTTGCTGTTCAATTTCTTCGGGCGACCCGCTTACCTGTTCACCGTAATGGTCTTCTACCTCGGCTGGATGCTGTATCGCGAACAGAAGACGCAGCAGGCGCTGACAAAGATGGATTTCATCCTGCGCTTCGGCGGTTTTCTCGCCACGCTGGTCACGAGCTGCGCCCTGTCGACGCTGCATTTTTCGCCGGTCGGCTTCAACGAGACCGCCGGCGGTATCGTCGGCCAGGTGGTCGGGCACAGCCTGGAATCCGTGATGAAGCTGCTCGGCGCGAGTACCTTGTTGTTCGTGCTCTGGGTCGCGTCGATCTCGTTGTTTCTGGGGATCTCCTGGTTCAGCGTGATGGACCGCGTGGGCCACTGGTGCCTCGTCGCGTTCGAGAGGGCGCAGCTGAAGATCGGCGAACTCCGCGACCGCGCGGAGGGCCGCCGGCAGCAGGCGGCGCGGCAGGACATCATCGAGGTCGAGAAGAAACGCACGGCGGGACGTCCGCCGCCGCGCATTGAGCCCGTGATACCGGCGCTCGAGCCCAGCGCACGGGCGGAACGCGAGCGCCAGGTGCCGTTGTTCGAACCGACGGCGGCCGGCGAACTGCCGCCGCTGTCGTTGCTGGACGACCCGCCGGCACAGAAGCGGGGCTACTCCGAGGAGTCCCTCGAGGCGATGTCACGGCTGGTGGAACTCAAACTTCGGGATTTCGGCATCGAGGTGGAGGTCAAATCCGTCTCCCCGGGCCCGGTCATCACGCGGTTCGAGCTGGATCCAGCGCCCGGCGTGAAAGTGAGCCAGATCTCCAATCTCGCCAAGGACCTTGCGCGCTCGCTGTCCGTCGTCAGCGTGCGCGTGGTCGAAGTCATACCCGGCAAGTCTTTTGTGGGACTCGAGATTCCCAACGAGAACCGGCAACTCGTAACCCTCGGCGAGATCCTGAAATCCAAGGCCTACGACAAAGTTGTTTCGCCGCTCACGCTCGCACTGGGCAAGGATATCGGCGGTAACTCGGTTGTCGCGGACCTGGCTCGCATGCCGCACCTGCTCATCGCCGGTACGACCGGTTCTGGCAAGTCGGTGGCGATCAACGCCATGGTGCTCAGCATCCTTTACAAGACGCAGCCGGAACAGGTGCGGCTGATCATGATCGACCCGAAGATGCTGGAACTGTCCGTTTACGAGGGCATTCCGCATCTGCTGACGCCGGTCGTGACGGACATGAGAGAGGCGGCCAATGCGCTGCGCTGGTGCGTGGCCGAGATGGACCGCCGCTACCGGCTGATGGCAGCACTCGGTGTGCGCAACATCGGCGGCTATAACCGCAAGGTCAGCGAAGCGATCGCCGCGGGCGAACCCATCAGGGATCCGACTTTCACACCACCGCCCTTCGAGGACGAGGAGAAGCCGGTCGAGCACCCGACACTGACGCCTTTGCCGTTCATCGTCGTCATCATCGACGAGCTGGCGGACATGATGATGATCGTCGGCAAGAAGGTCGAAGAGCTCATTGCACGGCTTGCGCAGAAGGCGAGGGCATCCGGTATTCACATGTTGCTCGCGACGCAGCGGCCCTCCGTGGACGTTATAACGGGCCTGATCAAGGCGAACGTGCCGACGCGAATCGCTTTCCAGGTGTCGGCCAAGGTCGATTCGCGCACGATCCTGGACCAGCAGGGCGCCGAAAACCTGCTCGGCCACGGCGACATGCTGTACCTGCCGCCGGGAACCTCGATGCCGGTCCGTGTGCACGGCGCGTTCGTCGCGGATCACGAGGTCCACGCGGTGGTCCGGCACCTGAAGAAAATCGGCACGCCGCGCTATATTGATGAAATTCTCGAAGGCCCGGCGAGTCCAACTCCAGGATTGACCGGGATCGACCCGGCGCCGGTCGACGCGGCGGACGCTGAGCAGGACCCGCTGTACGACCAGGCCGTGCAGGTCGTAATGGAAACGCGCAAGGCGTCGATATCGGGCGTGCAGAGACGCCTCAAGATCGGCTACAACCGCGCTGCGCGGATGGTGGAATCAATGGAGGCGGCGGGCCTCGTCGGTCCTCTGCAGCCGAACGGCACGCGCGAGATCCTGGTGCCGGCCGCTGCCGCCGAGGACTGATTTGAATTGAGACAAAACACTTTACTTGTCGCCGTACTGCTCGTGAGCATGGCAGGTCGCGCCGCGGAGCCGGCCGTCGAGGATGGCGAGGCGCTCGTCAATGCGTTCATTAACGATGTTGTGACGTTTACGGCGCACTTCGAACAGTCACTGATTGATCCCGACGGCCGCATACTCGAGAAGACCAGCGGGACGCTGGAGATTCAGCGGCCCGGACGCTTTCGCTGGATTTACGAGGAACCCTACGAGCAATGGCTGGTTGCCGACGGCGCCAACATCTGGAGTTACGACGTCGATCTCGAGCAGGTGACCGTCAAGCCGCAGACTGAAGCCCTTGCGAACACGCCGGCACTGTTGCTCGGCGGGTCGGGCGAGGCGATGGAACAGTTCGAGCACGGCGGCAGTTTCATGGAAAGCGGCCTCACCTGGGTCAGGCTGCTTCCGGTCGATACCGAGAGCGGTTTCCGGCGCGTCGAGCTCGGTTTCGACGATGGCCGGCTCAGCCGAATGGTGTTTCTCGATAACCTCGAGCAGACTTCCGTGGTCGTGCTGAGCAACGTTGTCGTCAATGAAGCCATCGATGCCGCCCGGTTCCAGTTTACCGTGCCGGACGACGTGGACGTCGTCGGCAAGCCGGTCGCCGCCGAGCTGATCAGCGACTGATGTTGCCTCTGCGCTATGCGCTCCGATGGCAGGCCGCGAGCGCGGTCCTGCTGTTGCTCGTGCTCGCAAGTGCCTTGATGCCGGCGATCTGGTTTTGGCCCGACCGAATGCGCTTGGGGGACTGGCTCGCGCATCTCGACAAGTGGGCGCACCTGTTGACCTTCGCATTCCTCGCCGTCTGGTTCGCCGGGCAGTACCGTCGCGGCGCCTACTGGCGCATCGCCGGCGGACTCATTGGTTTCGGTGTCCTGATCGAGATCTGCCAGCGCGTCGTCGGCTACCGTTCGGCCGAGTGGCCGGACCTTGGCGCGGACGCGATCGGCATCGTCATCGGCCTGTTGATCGGCCTCGCTGGGGCCGGCGGCTGGAGCCTGCGTTTCGAGCAGTGGTACGTCACGCGTGGCTCGGAAGCGGGCCTTGACTGACCTGTTCGCAAGCCATGACCCGGAGGCGAGCGAGCGTCCGCTCGCCGACCGTATGCGCCCCACGTCGCTTGATGAGTTCGCGGGGCAGATGCACCTGCTGGAAGCCGGCAAGCCGCTGCGGCGCGCGATCGAGCAGGGCCGCGTGCACTCGATGATATTCTGGGGACCACCGGGGACAGGCAAGACGACGCTTGCGCGACTCATCGCCGCATCCACGGAGTCGCATTTCATCGCGCTGTCCGCCGTCATGGCGGGCGTCAAGGATATCCGCGCCGCCGTCGCAGAGGCTCGGCAACACCGCGACATGCACCGGCAGGGTACCGTGCTGTTCCTCGACGAGGTGCACCGCTTCAACAAATCGCAACAGGATGCCTTCCTGCCATTCGTCGAGGACGGAACGCTGACCTTCATCGGCGCGACGACCGAAAACCCGTCCTTCGAACTCAACAACGCGCTGTTGTCGCGCGCCCGCGTGTACGTGCTCAAAATGCTGGAGCCTGCCGATTTACGGCGCATTCTCGATCGTGCGCTTGCGGATGCGGACCGTGGGCCGGGCGCCGAAGTATCAGCGGACGAGCAAGCGCTCGACCTGATGGCGGCTGCCGCCGACGGTGACGCGCGCCGCGCACTCAATTTCCTCGAGCTGGCGGCGAGCCTGGCGCCGGAAGGGCGGATCGACGAGGCCGTCGCGAAGGAGGTGGTCAGTGGCGGACGGCGGCGTTTCGACAAGCAGGGGGAGTATTTCTACGACCAGATATCGGCCCTGCACAAGTCGATCCGCGGTACCGACCCGGATGCTGCGCTGTACTGGTTTTCGCGCATGATCGACGGTGGTTGTGATCCTCTCTACATTGCACGCCGCCTGATCCGCGTCGCATCGGAGGATATCGGCAATGCTGATCCGCGTGCGCTGCAGCTCACACTGAATGCCTGGGAAGTCTACGAACGCCTCGGGAGCCCGGAAGGCGAGCTCGCGATTGCGCAGGCCGTGGTTTACCTGGCGTGTGCCGCCAAGAGCAATGCAGTTTACACGGCGTTCGGTGCCGCAATGGTCGAGGCAAGGGACAAGGGAACGCTCGAAGTCCCGATGCACCTGCGTAATGCGCCGACCCGGCTGATGAAAGAACTCGGCTACGGCGACAGCTATCGCTACGCGCATGACGAGGATGACGCCATCGCGCTCGGGGAAAATTACTTTCCCGACGACATGCAGCCGGCGAAGTATTATCATCCCGTCGCTCGCGGTCTCGAAATTCGCATCAAGGAAAAACTCGAGGATATCGAGCGCCGCGCACGAGAGCGGCAAAGACAGGCAGCACGATGATCGATCCCAAACTACTCCGACAGTCGGCGGCCGAGGTGGCCGCGAATCTTGCGCGTCGCGGTTTCGAATTCGACGCTGACGCTTACCTTGCACTCGAGGAACGCCGCAAGGCGCTGCAGGTCGAGACCGAGCAGCTGCAGAGCGAGCGAAATGCGAGCGCGAAGAGTATCGGCAAGGCGAAAGCGCAGGGTGATGACATCCAGCCGTTGCTGGCGGCCGTGAAAGATCTCGGTGAACGACTGGAAGCGAGTGAGAACGCCTTGCAGGAGATACAGGCCCAGCTGCGCGACATCGAGCTGGGCTTGCCGAACCTGCTGTCCGACGACGTGCCGACCGGCGACAGCGAAGACGACAACACCGAAGTGCGCAAATGGGGCGAGCCGCCGCAGCTCGGTTTCGAAGCGCGCGATCACATCGAACTCGGCGAAAGCCTCGGCCAGCTCGACTTCGAGTCCGCCAGCAAGATATCCGGGGCCCGGTTCGCCGTGATGACCGGGCAACTGGCGCGCCTGCAGCGGGCGTTGATCCAGTTCATGCTCGACACGCACACGGGCGAGCACGGCTACACGGAGGCCTACGTGCCGTATCTCGTGAAGCCGCCGGCGCTGCTCGGCACGGGCCAGCTGCCCAAGTTCGAGGAAGACCAGTTCAAGACCACCGACGACCCGCCGTTCTACCTGATACCGACCGCAGAGGTGCCGGTGACGAATCTTGCGTCCGATGTCATTTTCGACGCCGACGCGCTGCCGATCCGCTACGTTGCGCATACCCCGTGTTTTCGCTCGGAGGCGGGCTCCCATGGCCAGGACACGCGCGGCATGATTCGCCAGCACCAGTTCGAGAAGGTCGAGCTCGTCCAGTTCGTAGCGCCGGATGCTTCCATGGCCGCGCTCGATGAGCTCACCGGCCATGCCGAGGTCATACTGCAACGGCTAGAGCTGCCGTACCGGGTCGTCGTGCTGTGCTCGGGCGATATCGGTTTCGGATCGACAAAGACCTACGACATCGAGGTCTGGCTGCCCGGCCAGGATCGCTACCGCGAGATATCGTCTTGCAGCAATTACAACGACTTTCAGGCGCGCCGCATGAAGGCGCGGCGGCGCAATCCCGATACCGGCAAGCCGGAGCTGATCCACACGCTCAATGGCTCTGGCGTGGCGGCCGGCCGCGCGCTGATTGCCGTCATGGAGAACTACCAGGAGAAAGACGGCGGCATTCGCGTGCCCGATGTGCTGCGCCCCTACATGGGTGGCATCGAGGTCATTGCGGCATCTTCCTAGTAGAGCCCTACGGCGTCACCGAAGTGGATCGAGAACGTCAGGAACGCGGCGGCCAGAATCAGGATCTTGATCATCAGCGGTCCGATGAACCTGAACCACGCGGCATAGGGCACTTTACCAAGCGCAAGCGCGCCCACGACCAGTGCGCTGGTCGGAACGATCATGTTGGTGAAACCATCACCGAACTGAAAGGCGAGCACTGCAGTCTGCTGCGGCACGTCGGTCAGTGTTGCCAGCGGCGACATGATCGGCATCGTGACGAAGGCCTGGCCCGAGCCCGACGGGATGAAGAAGTTGCATACGGACTGCAGGAGTAGCATTCCGATCGCCGACACTTCGGCCGGCAAACCTTCGAGGAGGCCGGCGATGGAATTGACGATCGAGTCGATGATCTGGCCGTCCTGAAGCACGACTTCGATCGTGCGGGCAAAACCGACGATCAACGCGGGCGCGGTCATGGCCGCGGCACCTTCGAGAAAAGTCCGGCTTGTCTCCCCCGGAGACATTCGCGCAATGAGGGCGCCTGCGAGGCCGATGGCGAAGAATACGGCGTTCAATTCGCCGATGTACCAGCCGAACTGTGCGGCGCCGTAGACGAAGAATGCGATGCCCAACAGGAAGACAACGAGAACAAGCCCCCTCGCGCCCGTCATCCGCGTATCATGCGGCGGCTCGAAGCCCTGGCTGTAGTCGATGTGGGCGACGAGACTTTGCGACGGGTCCTTTTGTACGCGTCGCGCATAGCGGTACAGATGGTGAAAGCCGAGCGCCAGGAACGCAACCATCATGAGCAATCGAAAGCCCCACCCGGAGGTCAGCGGCACGCCGGCGATATTCTGGGCGATCAGGACACCAAAGGGGTTGATGCCGGCGCAACCCCAGCCGACGCCGTAGGGAATCCAGACCATGCCCATCGCCACGACTGCGTCCATCCGCATGGCCAGCGACATTGTGACGATGATCGGTATCAGCGGCACGTATTCTTCGCCCATGCCGATCGTGAACGAGCCAAGACTGAACATCGCGAAGCAGCCGATAATCAATATCCAGGGACTGTGACCGAGCTTTTCGACGGCACCATGCAGGGCCGCATCGATCGCGCCGGTCCTGCGCAGCACCTCGATGACGCCGCCGACGATGAAGATCAGGAAAATGATGTCCTGCGCGCTGGCGAGACCCTTGGTGATCGCGATCAGGAAGTGCCAGGCGGGAAGCGTGACCGATTCTTCGGCCACAACCGGCGTGTAGGTACCGGGGACGACCATCATGCGGTCCGGGTTATCCGGAAACGGGGTCCGATCGAACGTCCCCTGCGTGATGACGTAGGACATCAGCTGGGCAACGATGATGAACGAGAAGATCAGAGCCAGCGAATCGATGTTGATGCCGCGCTTCTGCATGGGCTGCGCCTTGTTGTTATTGCCAGCCGGGGAGACTACAACAAAAAAGGGCCCGATAGCGGGCCCTTTCCTCGTGCATAAATGCCGGTGACCGCTAGTCGCGGCTCATGAACAGCTGCAGCACATACCAGAACATCAGTGCGATGGACGCGAACAGTGCGAGCGATGCCGCCACGTACTTGTCCTGCGGGTAGTGGTGCAGGATGTTGGACGTGTCATAGAGCACCGCGGCGCCGGCAAACCCGATCATGGCGACCGAGAACCACGTGCCCAGCTCGAAGCCGAAAAGGACGCCGCCGACGATGATCGCGAGCGCCACGAAAAAACCCCACACGAGGAGGCCGCGCAGGAACGAAAAGTCCTTGCCGGTGATCATCGCGGTCGCGATCAGCCCGACGCAGCCCAGCGCCGTTACGCCAGCAGCGCTGTCGATCGTGCCCGGCGCCATCGCCTCGGCAACGAACAGCAGCGGGGCGAATATGATCGCTTCCGCGAAGACGAACACGGCCAGCGCGGCATACTGCGCGCCGGTCGACTGGACCCGATGGGCGACGTGCGACGCGCCCCAGCCGACGAGCATGAAAGCGCCCAATACCAGCAGCCAGTTGCCCAGCATCGGCGCGGCTATGCGCTCCGAGATGCCCGACGACAGCAGGTACGCAGAAATCCCTGCGAATGCGAGAATCGCTCCGACGACATGTGCGTAGCACTTCCAGATGAACTGTGAGCGGTCTTCCGCCGCCAGCTCGGATACCGGAGCCTGGTAGCTCAATTTGTCCTGCATGTGTGAATCTCCCTGAAAATCGATGGACTGAATTCTACCATTACCACGGCAGTGAATAGCCTTCCGCGTGCCAAAAACCGCCACTATTCTCCAGCGACAGCTCGTCGATGCGCTCTATCAGGCCACGAGCGGATTCGGCCGGATCGATGCCGCTGCCGCCGGTCATTTCGGTAGCTACCAGTCCGGGGTGGAGCAAGCCGACGGCGATGCCGCGAGGCAGCAGCTCGTGCTTGAGATTGGTGCCGATCATATTGACCGCGGCCTTCGACGCGCGGTAGCCGTAGTTGCCGCCGGAACCGTTGTCCTCGATGGATCCGACCCGGCTCGACACGATAGCGACCCTGGCGCCTTGCTGCAGGTTGTCGACGAGCGCCTCGGTGACGCGCAAGGGGCCGAGCGTATTGACACGATACTGTTCGGCCATGGCGTCGTAGTCGATATCGCCGAAGGTGTCTCGCAGCAGAATGCCCGCGTTGTTGACGAGTATGTCGATTGGCAGCCCGTCGAGCTCCTGCCGGAGTGTTTCGACAGCAGTGCCATTGCTGACGTCAATGCCGTCGATGACCCGGACGCCGAGGGCCGAGAGTTCATCCGTGGTTTCGCGACAGACAGCAATAACCTCATCGCCGCGATCCGCGAATTGCTTGCAGAGCTGCAGTCCGATGCCTCTGTTAGCGCCAGTTACCAGTACGGTTGCCAAAGTGATCTCCCATCGTGTGCCCGATTCGCCGCCATGTTATCGAAGCGCGCGCCGGAAATGCGGTGCGGGGCAGGATGGCGGCTTGCTGGGTTTGGACATGGGTTCGGCCGGGTTGGTTTCAAGGAGGGTGGGAAAGTGGGGCGGGATTCAGCTCGCACGCGATGCGTGCTCGCTGCCGACACGCCGCTGCGCGGCCGCGTCGGTCGAAAAGGGTTCGAAAGCCCGCACCGGCTCGGTTGGAAAAAGGAACGGCCCCGCGTGGGGGCCGATTCAATTTGTGGCGGAGAGGGTGGGATTCGAACCCACGAAAGGCTACAAACCTTTGCTGGTTTTCAAGACCAGTGCATTCAACCGCTCTGCCACCTCTCCAGATTTTCATGTCCGGTTGGCCCGGACCAGTGCATTGACTCGCGCCGTCCCTGGCGCTCGCCCTGCGGGCGCGCTTTGCGCGTCCCAATCGGCTGTCGTGCCGATTGGTCAACCGCTCTGCCACCTGATCGGCGCCGAGGCTGCGCGCGGGCATTGTGCTTGCAGGACCGTTCCGATTCAACACATGGGCGTGCAAATCCCAGAACCCCGGGCGGCCTGGCGGGTCTGATAAACGAAAGCGGCGTGCAATTATCGGATAATTGATCTGAATAAAAATTATGAATCCATTGATTAATATAATGATTTTAGGATTGGCAGCCTTGCCTCTAAGTGCGATGGCCCAGGCCGGTGGAGCGCCCGTGACGGCCGAAGCAGCAAGCGCATCGCCGTGCGAACTGGACGGGCGATTCCGGGAATTCGATTTCTGGGTGGGCGACTGGATCGTGCGCGATGGCGAAGGGCGGGTGCTGGGCGAGAACGCCATCACCCGCGAACAAAATGGCTGCGTGCTGCTCGAGCAGTGGCGCGGCACACCGGGCGGTACCGGCATGAGCATCAACTACCTGGACAAGATCACGGATGAGTGGGTGCAGATCTGGCATGCTGCCAGCGGCTACCAGATCAATATTCGTGGCGGGCTGACGGGCGAGGGCATGCTGCTTCGCGGTACAATCCACTACATCAGCACCGGCAAGACCGCGCCATTCCGGGGTCTCTGGACGCCGCTGCCCGACGGGCGCGTGAGACAGTTCTTCGAGCAGTCGAACGACCACGGCGAGACGTGGCAGCGCTGGTTCGAAGGGTTTTACAGCCGCAAGTCAGCGGACTAGGCAGGAGAAGGACAGGCAGTGAGGTATTCGTCGCTAGAGAGAGGATTTCCGGCGGGCAGCCCGATCGCCAGTGCGCTGGTGATCATCGTCGGCGCGCTCTTGATTGCGGCGTCGCTCGTCGTCGGCTTTCTTGCGTTTTTGATCCTCGGCTCGGTGCTCCTCTTGCTCGCTGCCGTCGTGAGCGTGCGTCTGTGGTGGTTGCGTCGGAAAATGGCACGAGACCCGGCGTTTCGGGCGGCGCGGCAAAGCCACGCAAGCCGAACACAGCAGACCATCGAGGGCGAGTACCATGTCTTGGACGAGGAAAAGCGGGATCGTCGAGGCTGATCCGGCGTAGTCAAACCCCGAAAAACCTCGTAAAGTCGCGTTCCATGCGCAAGGACATGTCGGACCAGGATCGCAAGCGCAAACGCCGCCGCCGCCGAATCCAGGTCATCATCATCTACACGGCGATTGCGATCGGTCTTGCCTGGTTCTTCGAATCACAGGCGACGACAACGATCATCTTCGTCCGTCATGCGGAAAAGGCAGCCACTCCCGCTGACGATCCCGGTCTCAGCCCTGCGGGGCAGCGGCGCGCCGCGGAGCTTGCCCGGCAACTCGTGGACGCCGACGTGATCCGCGGTGTCGATGCCATCTATTCCACGCCGTTCAAGCGCACGAAGGAAACCGCGCAGACAGTCGCCGACGCGCTCGACCTGCCGGTCTACACCTACGACGTGGCGGACACGGAGCCGATCCTCGAGAGTATCCTCAAGGAGCACAAGGGCAAGATCATCCTGGTTGTTGCGCACAGCAATACGCTGCCCGAGCTGATCGCGAATCTGGGTGCCAGCAAGCGGGTGCCGCCGATCGCGGAAGACGAGTACGACAACATCTACATCATCTCGATACCGTGGTTCGGCAAGACCAAGACGATACGGTTGCGTTACGGCAAACCCTACATTCCCATCGACGCGGCAAAGCCGCAAGCCTCCTGAGCCCTGCGACAACATGCTGGTCCAGCAGCAAATCGAGGTCGACACACGCGGTCGGGGAACTATCGACTTGACCGCAGATGTGCAATCGGTCGTGCGGCAGTCGGGGATCAGTTCCGGACTCTGCAATGTCTTCATCCGCCACACCAGCGCCTCGCTGATGATCTGCGAAAACGCGGATCCCGCGGTGTTGCGCGATCTCGAGACCTTCATGTCGCGCCTCGTGCCGGACGGCGACCCGATGTTCACGCATGCGGCCGAAGGACCCGACGACATGCCCGCGCACGTGCGCAGTATCCTGACGCAGTCGGATCTGAATATTCCCGTGATGAAAGGGCGCTGCGCGCTGGGTACGTGGCAGGGGATTTATCTCTGGGAGCACCGGCACCGCGGCCACCGGCGTACGGTGATCGTCACGGTCACCGGCGAATAGTCAGCCGGCGTCCTGCCGCAGTTCGATCGCGTTCTTTATGAATTCCTCGTGACGGCCGACGCGCAGGTCGGCCTGCACGGCGTCGTGGATCTTGCCGTCCTGCCCGATGAGAAAGGTGGTGCGCCGGACACCGACACCGAACGGACCGTCGACGTCGTACGCCTTGGCAGCGGTCTTGTCCGGGTCGCACAGCAGCTCGAACGGCAGGTCGTGTTTGTCACGGAAGCGCGCGTGGCTGTCGGCATCCTGCGGGCTGACGCCCGCCACCTGCAGCCCTACGGACTGGATTTCCGAGTGAATGTCGCGGATGGAGCAGGCTTCTGCCGTGCAGCCCGGTGTGAAGTCGGCCGGGTAGAAGTACAGGATGAGCGGGCCCTTCTTCAAAAGGCCGGACAGCGTTACCTTTTTGCCCTTGTCGTTCTCGAGCGCGAATTCCGGTGCTTTCTGACCTGCTTTGAGCATTACTCGTCCCCTGCAAATATCGACTGCATGACCCGGTAATCGGTCATGCCCAGACCCAGCGACTCGTAAGTCCGCTGTGCACGCTCATTCTCGCGCTCGACGTAAAGACGTATCCCGCAGACCTGCGGGTCCCGCCGCGCGAGCGATTCGACGTGCCGGTAAAGCGCGGAGAATACGCCCCTGCGCCGGTAATCGCCATGCACGTAAACGCTCTGGACCCACCAGATACTGCCGTTGCGCCAGTCGCTCCACTCGTAGGTCACCATGATCTGGCCAACCACCCGGCCGTCCGCTTCCGCAACCCAGTATCGACCCCTGGAGCGGTCGGCGAGCAATGCTTCGACGCCGGGCCCGACGATGTCCGGGAGGAGTTGCATGCCTTCGCTTTCCTCGGCCAGGCGCGCGTCATAGCGAGCGATGATGTCCGCGTCCGCCGCCACCGCATCGCGAATGGTAAGTTCTAGCGGCGCCATGCCGCACCTGCCTGGATGCCTGTCATCGTGTTCTCCGGACCGCGGGCGGGACGATTGTGCCATGCTATGCTCCGCGAATGACACACGCACAGAGTCGCGCCGTATCGAGAGTTCTGTCCGGTGTGCCCGCGACCGATGGCGCCGGCGTCCGCATGACTCGAGTCATCGCCACCGAGGCGCTCGATCACTTCGATCCCTTCCTGTTGCTCGACGAATTTCGCTCGGACGACCCGGGCGACTACATCGCCGGGTTTCCGGATCATCCCCATCGCGGCTTCGAGACCGTGACCTACATGCTCGCCGGGGCGATGAAGCACGGCGACAACAAGGGCAATTCCGGGCTGCTGGGGCCGGGCAGCGTACAGTGGATGACGGCGGGACGCGGCATCATTCACTCGGAGATGCCGCAACAGGAAGGCGGCCTGATGTGGGGTTTCCAGCTGTGGGTCAACCTGCCGGCGGGCCAGAAGATGATCGAGCCGCGCTACCAGGACATACCGGCAAGCGACGTGCCGGAGACAAGCCTGGGCGACAACGTGACGGCTCGGGTCATCGCCGGGGAGCTGAACGGCGTCACGGGCCCGGTGTCGGGTGTTGCGACCGAGCCCTTCTATTTCGATGTGCGTCTCGAGGCAGGCACGGATGCGGACATACCCACGCCGGCAGACCACAATGTTTTCGCATACGTCTACCAGGGCGCGGCCGAAATCGGCGCGGGCCAGGGGAGCACCGTTCGGCGTGGCGAGATTGCGCTGTTGACGACCGGTTCCAGCGTCTCTGTCAGGAGCGACGAATCAGCGAGATTCATTTTGGTCGGCGGCAGGCCGCTCGACGAGCCGATTGCCCGCTACGGCCCGTTCGTCATGAACACGGCGGAGGAGATCCGGCAGGCGATCACGGATTTCCAGGCCGGGCGTTTCTGAGCGTCGCCGCGGCCTGGCGCGGTATGAACGGGCAATCGGGGACAAGCCGATGGCTGCATACATGGTTTTCAACGACCGCATTACCGACCCGGATGCTTACAAGCCGTATCTCGGCAAGGTCGGAGACACGCTGCAGGCGCACGGCGCGGAGATACTGGTGGCGGATTTCGAGAGCGAGGCGATCGGCGTGATCCCGGCCACGTTACCGTGGTCCTGAAATTCGCCTCAAAAGACGCGGCCAGGGGCTGGTTCGATTCTCCGGAGTTCCGGGAAATCATCGGCCTGCGCACGGACAACAGCACGGGGATCGGGGTTCTAACCAACGCGGCCGGTTGATTTCAGCCTGATTTGCTGTCGTTACGGAATATGTGAAATACGTCGCGGATGCGGACGCCCGGCGATGGCAATATTTCATTATGTTGAACGCGTCTAAATACGGCACTCGTGGCATGAAATACGTTGCGTGGCCGGGTATTGGCGCCGGCTTCGCGGTGCAGTTTTCTGCTATATCGGGGGTGCTGATGTGACCACGCTGGGCCTCGTCATTTTGCTGCTTGTCGCGGCGTACTGGTTAGGAATGCACGACGGGTTAACATCGCGGCCGCCGGTATTGCGGGGCACCTACGACAGCGGTGAGCATGACGACCGGGTCGAAGAATACGGTGACTGGCGTTAGGCGATACACCAACAGGCCAGAGACTCGGTCTGAATGACAGCTACGGACCGAATCGAGCTGAATCGACTTTATAGGGTGCGAAGCTGCGATTCGTCCTGGCTGAACGGCAGCTTTCACCGATACCGGACATTCAGAACCTCAGAGAAGGTTTAAATTGAATGTCCGCTTACGGCCAAGAGCGGAGTCTCGCCCCGGAGGTCACAATGTCCTCGTTTGCCAATGCCGCTCTCTTATGATGGATAGGGCGGTCGTTCAAACATTGCCGATCCCAGCGGGGCTATAATAATCCGGATGGCGCGCTTTTTGGGACGACGATGGACTTGGCAACAGCGAAAGCAGAACACTTCGAGCCCTTGCAGGGTGATTCGTTCACCGCGAAAGAACAGGATCTGTCCCTTCAACTCGTTGACGTTTCGGCGCTGACCGGCTCGGAAACGCATCCGGAGCGGCAGCCGTTTGCGCTCACATTCAAGGGCAAACGCAGCGAAATGCCCGCGCAGGGGCTCTACCGGCTGGAACATCCAACCATCGGTGAATTGGAGATTTTTCTGGTTCCCGTGGGTATGGAGGGTGAGGAATACCTGTTCGAAGCGGTATTCAACTGACCCAGCGCATCTTCTTGTAGAACGTCCGTTCTCCGATAACCTCGAAACCCAGCCGGCTGTAAAGACGCATCGCGGGGTTGGTCTCTTCCACGTGCAGCACCACCGCAAGCCCGTGTTCCGCGGCAAACGTCTGCACAGAACGGGTCAGAGCGCCCCCAATGCCCGCGCCCCGGTGCTCGGGCAGCAACGCGATATCCATCAGATTGATGCCTTCCCCACCCACGGCCAGGTACAGGCGCCCGGCCGCCTGGCCGTCTACTTCTATGACGTCGAAGCGCGCCGCGGGGAAATGCTCGCGATAGTGGGTCCGCTGCGCGTTGAATTGCATGTCGAGAAACTCTGCCATCTGTGCATCGCTCCAGTGCGAGATCTGGCTGAGTTCGTCCGCGCGGGTTGAGGCGTACAGGGTTCTCAGGAACGGCTCGTCGGCCGGGGTTTCCGGCCGCAGAGTGACTCTATCTACAACAGGATTGAACTCCTGCAGCAAGGGGGCAACTACGATCTCGACGGGAACAGGCCCTGCAGTGCGATGATAAACTTAATTTCCAGGAAAGGTTGCCGGTTCTCGATGGAATCCGGAGTATCACGACCGGCGCTGTCGATTGCGTCGGACGACATTAGCACGGGGCTACTTGCGTCGGTTTGGTATATAGGCGCCTGGCCGGGATAGGCATCTAGCGGCGAATTCGTGTCCGGAGGCGTGCTTGACACGCTTAGTACGGGGTGCACGTGGGCTGGCAGGTTGCTTGTCGTCAGGGTGACATCCGCAACCCCGGCCTCTTGGCCCAAACTTCTGGGCGTCAGCCCGGGGCCGTTGCCCGGGTGCATCGGCGCGCGATCCCGAAGGTTCGGCAGGGCGGTTGTTGTCCGCCCATCGCCACCGTAGATAGTGCCAATCAGCGCGAACAATGCGGTGTTCTGAGCGATGGGGAGCAGTTGCCCGTCGCAGAATGCGTAACCGCGTGGCGCGAAATTGCCGGCGAAAATCTTGATTTCTGCAATAAATGGTTCAGACATTCGATGTTTCTCCTGGCTCTCCCTGCCTCAATTCCTGCTGGGAAAAATGCCGACCAGCGCAATAATGAAATTGACGCACAGGGTGGGCATGAGGTTTGTCATCGACTGGCCACCGCCAGTGCTTCCGATCGTTGAGTCGCTCATGACTGAATCCGATGGCCCTGTCGAGTAGAGGTTCTCCCCCGCGGCGGTTGCCGGCAGCTGATTAGCGGGACCGTTGTTCGATCCGAAATCTGTCGTCGCTACCATGCCGTGCGCATGTTGAGCCATCTGCGCGACACTTAACGTGACCGTCTCTGACCCACCTTGTGACCCGAGTGGCCGATCGCTTAATCCAGGGCCTTGCCCCATATGAATTGGCACGCGCCCGCGCAGATCCGGTAGTCCGAACGTGGTCCGTCCGTCTCCGCCATAAATTGTTCCCAGCAAGGAGAATAGGGCGTCGTTCTGGCTTACTGCCAGCAGTTGACCGTCACAGAGCGCATAACCGCGCGGCGCGAAGTTGCCCGCGAACATTCTGATTTCACCGATAAACGGTTCCGACATGTCGTTCTCCTCAATTCCGCGACGGGAACAGGCCCTGCAGCGCGATGCAGAAATTCACGGGCAGATAAGGTTGCATGTTATCGATGCTCTGAGAACTCCCGGCCGTACCCGTCGGGCGCATTTGCGTCCGGCCGACGCCGCGGCCGTACGGGACGACGGTTCGGCGCCCCGGATTTTCGGCGAAGAGTGCATTGACTGGCGAGGATGTTGTCTCAGCAGAACTGGTGCCACGTAATTGATGATCATGCGCAGGCATGTTGGCAGCCGTCATCGGGGACCTCTCTGTCCCTCCCTGGAGCCCGGGAATGACCCCCCCGGTGTGCACGGGGACACGTCCTCTCAGATCCGGTAGTCCGAACGTTGTCCTTCCGTCTCCCCCATACAATGTTCCCAGCAGCGAAAACAAGGACTGATTCTGGTTGATGGGCAGAATCTGTCCGTCACATTGTGCAAAACCGCGCGGTGCAAAGTTGAATCCGAAGATCTTCACTTCCGCCAGAAAAGGTTCAGACATACCTAGCTCCTCCCATGCATCTTTTCTGCGCCCGCCGTTTAGCCTTCGACCAGGGCGAAGTACGCTGCATACTGATTCCCCCCGGCGGGGATGATGTGCACGGCCGTATCCACACCGCCGGACACACTGCAGGCGCGATACACGCCCTCTGGCAACGGCTCGCCGGACGTACCCTCCATGTGCAGCACGAACTGCTTGAGCCCGTACCCCGGCCGGTCTTCCACGGCGCTCACCCGCACCGTACCGCGCGCGCCGCAAGAGACGTTCGTCAGTTCGAGCTGGCGCCCCGCCGACTGGTAAAGCCCTTCGACCATGTCCCGGCTCTCAATGGCCCTCGCCGGTATGGCGCTTGCGAGACCTGCCGCGGCGGTCGCCATAATGAATTGCCGTCGATTTTGTTTGCTCATTTCGCGCTCCTGTACCGGTCGCGTTTCGCTACTGTCCACATGCGGAGGAACCGGCAGACGACATCAACGCGTCGCGCTCCTCCTCGGTCAACAAGCCGTTCCTGACGAACTCCTTCGATGCCCTGGCAAACGCGGCAACGTATTGACCGTGGTTGCGCCAGCCGGTGTCCGTGCCGAACGGGCTGTCGCACGGCACCAACTCGTCCAACGCGCAACCGGATTGCGGATCAATTACGACACCGAGTGGCGTGAACAGACAGAGGTCCGGGAAGTCGTTCGCCACGCCGTCACCGTCGATATCGGCATCGCAGGCGTCGCCCGCGCCGTCGCCGTCGAAGTCCGCCTGTCCGCTGTTGGGAATCGTCGGACAGTTGTCGACAGCATCGTCCACGCCGTCACCGTCGTTATCGAGGTCGCAGACGTCGCCCTTGCCATCGCCATCGGCGTCGGCCTGGTCCGGATTCGAGACCAACGGGCAATTGTCGTCGCCATCGAGGATCCCGTCGTTGTCGTCGTCGTCATCGCAGGCGTCACCGAGGCCGTCACCGTCCGAATCGTCCTGGGACAGATTTGAGATAAGCGGGCAGTTGTCGTCGGCGTCGAAGACACCGTCGTTGTCGTCATCCGAGTCGCAGGCATCCCCTATGCCGTCCGACTCGTTGTCCGCCTGGTCCGGATTTGCCGTGATGGGGCAATTATCGGCGTCGTCGTTAATCCCGTCATTGTCGTCATCGGGATCACACGCGTCGCCCAGGCCGTCGCCGTCCGTGTCAATCTGATCCGGATTCGGAGCCAACGGACAATTGTCCACATCGTTATCGACGCCGTCGCTGTCGATGTCATTGTCGCAAACATCGCCGAGCCCGTCGCCGTCGGCGTCGGCCTGGTCCGGGTTTGCGAGGAACTGGCAGTTGTCGTCCACGTCCGGAACGCCATCGTTGTCATCGTCCGAGTCGCACGCATCGCCGTCCCCGTCCAGGTCATTGTCGGCCTGATCCGGATTCGGAACGGTGGGACAGTTGTCGAGGATGTCGATGACGCCGTCTTCGTCCACGTCGCTGGGCGCGCGCTCGAGCCCGTTCACGCTGCGGATCGCGATTAGCGCGGACGGACAAAGGCCGCCGACACAATTCACTACTTGCGCCACGAAGTTGACGTCGGATGTCGAATTAGCCGCGGTATTGAACAGGTCGATAAGATTGTTCCCACTCCCTGCTACGAAACTGCCGTCGAATGTGAAGCCGATGATGTTCGCCGGATCGGTGACATCCGCGCCCTGAGCGAAATTAACGGTCGCAAACGGCTGCAGGTCGGTTTGGTGAGCGCCCTCGTTTAGTTCATAGACAAAGGGCGTACCCGTGTCAAAGCCCGGCATAGGAGCGGAAATCTGCAGGGTGTTGTCACCGCCGTTTAATTCGATGACCGACATCATCTGTCCGGAAGTAGCTAGCAGCTCGGTGGGGACGTCCCTCGCCAGGACCATCGAAGCATCGTTGTAGCGGACGCGAATCGTGAATGTTTCGCCGGTAGACATGGCCGGCCCGCCGACACCTGCAGGATTGCCAGAGCCCGGCGGCAGATTCCACGTGCCGATAAACGTAATATCCTGGATCTCTGCGTTCGCGGCTGCGAACCCGAGAAATGCCCACGCGAACAGCAGTGCTTTGGAAAAGCCAGCTCTCATGCGCCCCCTCCCCTGCATCGGGCGATGCTCAGTACGGCGTACTACAGATTGATTGGCAATCGGCAAAATCTTGTTCTTGTTTCTCTAATCAAAGTAGATGACAGCCTCGATTAAATCAAGTGACATAATACTTCCGTGGTGTTTGTAAGGTCGGCTTATTCTTGCTTGATCTTCGTGGCAGCGGCTCGGTGCCCCCGCACTTCACGCGTTTGTTAGGAAGAGCGTGATCAGCGGACGCCTGCAGCTTCGTGCCTCAGCGTCCGCTTTGGGTCAGTATCGGCCATTCAGAACCATTCTAGCCGCGTGGCAGCTTTAGGGGTGGAAAGCGGACACCCAACCAGGACGAATGTCCGCTCTTACCGATACCGGACGTTCAGAGAGCTGAAACCAGGCCAGAACGAACGGCATTTTTCGGCCAAAAGCAGCCGACCATCGTTAAGAGATGCGTATGGCTCGAAAAACGTTTCACCGTCGCTATGCAACATAAGCTGGAGCGCTGGTGCGACGCACCCGCAAGCATTTGTGAA
>JBFIHC010000005.1:0-81580 GCA_041601995.1 Woeseiaceae bacterium
ACTCGTCATTGCTGTGATGCGGAGCGGCGGCCCCTGGCCGACCTCGGATATCTATCTGGCGCTGACCCTGACGGCAGCTCAATCGATGCCCGCGGGCGCTCCGGAGTCTTGCGAAGAAGTGTCGGCTTCCGAGCTTTTTTGACCGCTTGTGAGCGGGCTTCAAGATACTCCAGCGCCGGATAGGTGATCGCAAGCCAGGAGGACGGAGATGGGACATAAAAAGTACTGCCTTGTATCGGGCATTCTATTTTCCTTGGTCGCATTGGCTCATCTATTGAGGATCGTTTTCGGACTGCCTGTTATGGTTGCCGAATTTGACGTGCCGATGTCCGTTTCGTGGGTGGGCCTCGTCGTACCGACGGGATTGGCGTATTGGGCATTCCGGATCAGTCGTAGCTAGCGCCTCCGCCCGCTTTTGGCCGGAAGGCGATGGTCAGCTGGTCTGGGCTATAATTTCTCCCACTGACCCCTAGCAGACGTTTACGTCATTTCTTGGATTTTTCGAATTGGAGCTTTATTCAACGATAGTTTGCCCCGAATGCGGACACCGAAAACGAGAATTGATGCCGACCAATGCGTGCCAATTCTTCTATGAGTGTGAGGGCTGCGACCGGATGCTGAGGCCTAAGGACGGAGACTGTTGCGTGTTCTGCTCTTACGGTGATTCCAGGTGTCCGCCAATTCAAGAGGGTCGAACATGCCGCTAGGGGAAGACAATGACAAACCTTAGGGCGTCGGATATCAAGGCGTTTGTCGGTTCGAAAAACTTCGAAGAGTCACGAGACTTCTATCAAGCGATTGGTTTTAAGCTCAATTTTGACGCCGGAGACCTGGCTGAGTTTGAGCTTGGCAATTGCCGTTTCTACCTTCAGAAATACTATCAGCGGAAGTGGTGTGAGAATTCGATGCTGCACATCACGGTCGAAGATGCAGAGGCTTGGTATCGACACGTTGCGGCGGTACTGGATAAAAGAAAGTATGGTGCAGCGAGGGTAAGGGAGCCAAGCGCACAATCCTACGGCGCATTAGTGACGTTTGTTTGGGACCCGGTGGGTGTACTACTCCACTTTGCGCAACCGCTAGCTTCCGACCAATCCTGACCGATTGACCTGGTGCCGAAGGGCTGCATCTGGCCGAAAGCCGCCGGCGGGAACCGGGAGACCGCGGCTGATCGAATCACCGAACTCGGGTAATCCGGTCGCTAACGAATTGCTACGAGGCCTTCCTGGCCCGAGACGCCCGATCGGCCTGATCCGTGGACAGTGGTCGGTCGGATTACCGGTCATCGTTCGGCAAATTCAATCAGCGATGACCGCCGCCTCTTCGTGACTCTCTTGGCGCCATTCGACGACGTTCATCTCGATAAATACGAAGGCGACGAGCCACAGGAACGCATCCCACCAGTCCACGAAATCGCCCGTGACCATCCAGGCTACCACCGCGAGCCCCAGGATCGAGTAAAGGACGAACTTGGCCACCGTGCTGATGTAGAGAGCGAGGCCCTCGAAGCGGTTTTTCTCCTGCAGGCGCACGTCGATTTCGAGAACGAGCACGACCAGCAGCCACACGGCGGCGTTCACGACATCGACCATCGCGAGGAAGTGGATGCCGGCGAGCCCGGGTTCATCGACCACGGCAGCGACGCCGTCGAAGCGCACGAATGATCCGAGATTGCTGAATGTGCCGCAGTTGGACGCCGTGATCTCGACATACTCGCCGAAGCTCGTCGCGTAGGACCAGTTCTGGTCAACCAGTTCGCAAACGCTGCTTATGCCGTCGAGCGAGGTCGTCTGGAAGACGTACGCGGCGTCCTCGACGTAGCCGTAGAATGCGAAGAGGATGAACAGGTAGCACGTGGCCCGCAGGGCATGCAGGGATACCTTGACCCTGGGGGTCCAGTGCCGGTCCTCGAGCACGTAGGTTTCCAGCTCGAACATCAGCAGCAGGACCACCCATGCCGCCGTGTCGATCGTGGCGGCGTAGGCCTTGAAGATCTCGCTGCCGGGTATGCCCTGCGGGTATTCGAGGCGCGCAGCGAGCCACTCCTCGCCGAAAAAGACGAACACATTTATTGTCAGCAGGGCATAAATCGAGTACTTGAAAAGCTGGTAAAGGATTTTGCCGTTGATTTTCAAGCAGCGTTTCCTCCGGACACGCCGCCCCTGGCAGGGTGGCTGGCGGTCACAGGTGCCGAATTCGCAATAAACTAGACAAAGCCATGAGCACAAGCAATCGACTTCTCAAGTTTATTTCCGACCGCGACTGGCGCATCTGGTTTGGGCTGGTCGTTACCTTCATCTGGATCGGCGGCGGTTTGTGGTTTGTCATCGGCAGCGTCTCGGCGGATCCCGACCAGGAGCTGACGCTCGACGTCATCGGGAACTTCCTGGAGGGCGCATTCGCGCCGCTGGCGTTCCTCTGGCTCGTGCTCGGGCTGTTCATGCAGCAACGCGAGCTCGCGAACAACACGGAGATGCTGCGGCGCACGTCCGAGCAGTCAGAAAAACAGACGCAGGCGATTGCTGCCACCGAAATGAACGCCAGACAGGAGACCTTCTTCAAGATCGCGGAAAGCGTTCGGCACCAGCTCGGCGGCATTACCGGCATGTTGTTCGCGGGGGGATTGGGCCCGGTCGGCAGCCAGCGCTTCAGTCGCGAGGAGATCGCCGACATGTTCCAGAAAGCGTCGAGCGGCGATACCGAAATCTTCGCTCGGCAATTGCTGTCGATGGAATACATGGAAGAGGGCGGTATCGGCTCGCTCCTGTACGACACGGAGATCCGCCGCCGCCATACCCGCAATTACCGGCGTACGTTCGAGCGGCTCGTCGAGCTGGGCCGGGGCTGCGACGTCGACGGCATCATCGTCGACTCGATGAAGCAGTCCGGTTTCGGCCTGCTGTACGAGCAGATGAGCGCCTATATGCCCGATAATTTCGACAAGGGGCGCGCGGAGAGCGCAGCGGGTCAGACCGGGGCGTCGTCGATGTCGACGTCCTCGAAGTCGGCGTAGTAGATCCAGATGTTTTCTTCGCCGGTCAGGAGCTCGATGTACTTGGGGTGAACGAAGATGTTCTCGCGGCCTCGTTTGATTTCCTTCAGAACGCCGATCTCGCACAACTGCTTCAGGTACGCGGAGGCCGTCTGGCGCTTGGCGATCCCCGAGTCGACGAGGTTACCGATGCGACAATAGGGCTGCTGGAACAGCAGTTCGACCAGCTCCCAGGAATAGATCTTGGGCAGCGCCTTGTGCACGTATTGCGCCGTATGGGCCATCAGCTCGCGAATCGCCTTGATTTTCTCCGTGGTCCAGACGCAGGTCTCCTCGACGCCCTCGAGGATGAAGCTGATCCAGGACTCCCACTGCTGCTCGTGCGTGACGCCCTTCAGCAGCAGGTAGTAGGCGGCCTTGTTGCCGATGATGAACCGGCTCAGGTACAGGATGGGCGAGTCGAGCAGGCCGTGCTCGACGAGAAACAAAATATTGAGAATACGTCCGGTGCGGCCGTTGCCGTCGGCGAAGGGGTGGATCGCCTCGAACTGGTAGTGCTGTACGGCCATGCGCACCAGCGGATCGACGTCGGTGCAGCTGTGCATGAAGTCCGCCCAGTTGTCGAGCAGCTGCTGCAGGCGCTGCTGCCCGACCGGGGGGGTGTAGATGACTTCGCCCGACGCCCGGTTTTTCAGCGTTGTTCCAGATTCTGATCGAAGATCAAGTTCTATCCCTTTGACAATACTGACAATTTGTATGGCCATGTCGGTGGTCAGCATGCGCCGCTGAACCATCTTCGCGCCCTCGTACAGCGCCGTGCGATAGCGCAGCGCCTCCTTTGTCGCGGCATCGGCCTTGTCCTCGGCGACGTCGGCGAATTCGAACAGCTTGTCGGTGGTGGTGACGATGTTCTCGATCTCGGAGCTGGCCCGCGCCTCCAGGAGCGGCAGGGCGTTGACGAGGACGGCGGAGTTCGGGATGAGCTCGGCCGCCTGCTTGAGCTCCGCGAGCGCGACGCGCGCCGAGATGCATTGTTTCAGGATTTCCCGCGTTTCGATCATCTCGAGCGGCGGCGGCAGGGGCGGCAGGTCGTTGTACGGCAGTTTCGGGTCGAATTCGGGCATCGTGCGGGCTCCGGCGGGATCTTATGTCCAATTCAGCGGTATTTTATGGCAAATATGTCGATAAAAGTTAAAAATTTCGACATATTGGTCCGAATATGTCGATCGCATCGACGCGTCTCCCTGACACGTCGATATTTTCCAGAAATATCGACACGTTCACGAAACCTGTCGATGCAATCGACAGGAACGGCAAACGTGTCGAAGCGTCGCCACTATTTCGACACGTTTCGAGTATAGGTCGATCGCGTCGACACGAATGTGACCCAGGTGGGAAAATCCGCGTCGCCGGCTGGCGACATCGTGACAGCGTGGTGCCCAGTCCCTATGCTTGAACGCGAACCACCGGAGAGATCGCTATGGGCAAAGCACGTCTCGTTGGCTGGGTTTCCTGGCTTGCACTCCTGGTATCGGCCTGCGGCGGCAGCGGCGGCGACGGGCCGTCCGTATCGCCGCCGCCGCCACCATCACCGCCGCCGGCGATCGACGTCGAGCCGACAATCGCCGTGGCGCAGGTGTTTCCGTTGCTCACCTTCAACGGCCTGGTGTCGCTGCAGCAGGCGCCGATTGATGCGACACGCTGGTTCGCGGTCGAACAGTCGGGGACGATTCGTGCGTTCGCCAACGACAATGAGGCGACGGGGACGCTGGTGTTCCTCGATATTTCCGCGCAGGTCATCGCCGGGGGCGAGCGCGGGTTGCTCGGCATGGCGTTCCATCCCGATTTCCCGACCACGCCGGAGGTGTACGTGTCCTACACCGGCCAGCCGGACCTGACCTCGTACGTGTCCCGGTTTTCCAGCACGGACGGCGGGCAGACGCTCGATGCCGCGAGCGAGGAAGTGATCCTGTCGGTGCCGCAGGATTTTTCGAACCACAACGGCGGCAATATCGTGTTCGGCCCGGACGGCTACCTGTACATCGGCTTCGGCGACGGTGGCAGCGGGGGCGACCCGCTGGAGCGCGCCCAGGACACGACCAACCTCCTTGGCACGATGGTGAGAATCGATGTGGACGGGGGCGCCCCGTACGCGATTCCGTCGGCGGATCCCGGCAACCCCTTTGCGACCAACCCGACTTGCCCGCAGGGCTTTACCGGCGGAGGCGGTGACTGCCCCGAGATATTCGCGTGGGGCCTGCGCAATCCCTGGCGATTCAGTTTCGACCGCCAGAGCGGCGACCTGTGGGTCGGCGACGTCGGCCAGAACCAGTGGGAGGAAATCGACCTCGTCACGGCCGGCGGCGACTATGGCTGGAACGATCGGGAGGGCGCACACTGTTTCGACCCGCCGACCGGCTGCGCTACCGACTCGATCGATCCGGTCACGGAGTACGATCATTCCCTGGGCGCGTCCGTCACCGGTGGTTTCGTGTATCGCGGCAGCATGGTTCCCGACCTCGCGGGATGGTACGTGTTCGGCGATTTCATCAGCGGCAGGCTGTTCGCAATTCCCGCGGACAGCCCCGCGGGCACGGCGCCGGAGGTGCTGCTGGAGACCGGGCTCTCGATCGCTTCGTTCGGCGAGTCGCTGGACGGTGAGCTCTTCGTCCTCGACTACGGCGGTTCGATACACCAGGTCGTCGCGGCACCCTGAACGCGGCCTGACGCCACTGGCGCTTTCCGCTAGAATCCGCTCGCATTCGATGCTGGGGATTCGTGGAGGTGTGACGTGACGGTCAAATCGGACATAGAGATTGCGCGAGCCGCAAAGACGCTTCCAATCCACGAGGTCGGCGCGAAGCTCGGCATCCCGGCCGAGGCGCTGATCCCCTACGGCCACGACAAGGCAAAAATCAGCGCGGACTTCATCAACGCGAACGGCGGCCGGAAGGACGGCAAGCTCATCCTCGTGACCGCGGTGTCGCCAACGCCTGCCGGCGAGGGCAAGACAACCACCACGGTCGGTCTCGGCGACGCGATGAACCTCATCGGCAGGCCGACCACGATCTGCCTGCGCGAGCCGAGCCTGGGCCCGTGTTTCGGCATGAAGGGCGGTGCAGCCGGCGGCGGTTACGCGCAGGTCGTGCCCATGACCGACATCAATCTGCACTTCACCGGCGATTTTCATGCGATCGGTGCCGCCAACAACCTGCTCGCCGCGCTGATCGACAACCACATGCACTGGGAGAACCAGCTCGATATCGACCCGCGGCTCATCACCTGGCGGCGGGTCGTCGACATGAATGACCGAGCCCTCCGATCGATCACCTCGGGACTCGGCGGCTACCACAACGGCGTCGTTCGGGAGGCCGGTTTCGACATCACGGTCGCCTCCGAGATCATGGCGATCTTCTGTCTCGCGACGAGCCTGACCGATCTCGAGAACCGTCTCGCCAATATCGTCATCGGCTACACGCGAAGCAACGAGCCCGTTACGGTGCGACAGCTGAACGCGCACGGCGCGATGACGGCACTGCTCAAGGATGCGCTGCAGCCGAATCTCGTGCAGACGATGGAGAACAACCCCGCGCTGATGCACGGCGGCCCGTTCGCCAATATTGCCCACGGCTGCAACTCGGTGATGGCGACCAGCACCGCGCTGAAACTGTCCGACTATGTCGTCACCGAAGCGGGTTTCGGCGCCGATCTCGGCGCCGAGAAGTTCTTCAATATCAAGTGCCGAAAGGCAGGGCTGCGGCCCGATGCCGTTGTGCTGGTCGCGACCATCAAGGCGCTGAAAATGCACGGCGGTGTGCCGAAGGACGAACTGGGCAAGGAGAATACCGAGGCGCTCGCGGCGGGCTGCAAGAACCTGGGCCGGCACATCCGCAATCTCGGCAAGTTCGGCGTGCCTGCGGTCGTCGCGATCAACCGCTACACGGCGGATACTGACGCGGAGGCGGCGGTCGTCAAGGACTTCTGCAAGGAATTCGGCGTCAGCGCGATCGACTGCACGCACTGGGCGGATGGCGGCAAGGGCGCGACGGAACTGGCCGAACACGTCGCCAGGCTGTGCGACAGCGGCGCCGCGCAGTTCCGTACGCTCTATAACGACGATCTGAGCCTGTGGGCGAAGGCGCGCCGGATTGCGAGGGAACTGTACGGAGCCGACGACATCATTGCCGACAAGAAGGTGCGCGACGAGTTTGCCCGGTTCGACGCGTCGGGCTACGGCTCGTACCCCGTCTGCATGGCGAAAACGCAGTACAGCTTTTCGACGGACCCCAACCTGCTGGGCGCGCCGTCCGGCCACGTCGTGCCGATTCGTGAGATACGCCTGGCCGCCGGCGCAGAATTCGTGGTCGTCATTTGCGGCGCGATCATGACGATGCCGGGACTGCCGAGAAGACCCGCGGCCGACAATATTCGCGTCAACAGCGCCGGCGAGATCGAGGGCCTGTTCTAGCCACCGCGTGTCAGCCCGCCTCCTCGAGACGGTGACTGTCCGCCGCCGTGAGCGTGCAACCGTAGACGGACTTGAGCTGTTCGATGACGGCCTGCGTCTCGCGGGAAAACGGCGGCTTGCCCTCGAAACTGTGCAGGACGATGCCCTCCAGCAGGTCGCCCAGGGACAGGTCCGTGTATTCGGCAAGCCCCTTCAGCACCTTCAGCAGGGAAGTCTCGATGCGTACCCCGGTCTGGGTGCGCTGTACGGCGCGCTTCGCCATGGCGGTAAATCCTGATTGTTACAATTCTAACGAGATAACATCGTAACACTTGCGAGCCGAACGCCACGGACCGTCCCGGCGGCGTGTGCGATACCGTACAATCGGCTCGCGCCACCGGGGTGGCGTGACAAGGGGGACGGATGCCGACAGAAGACGAGCTACGACGGGGCTTCCGGCTCGGTGACTGGGAAGTGCTGCCCTTGCGCGGGGTGCTGCGCAGGGACGGCCGCGAGGAAAAGCCCGAGCCGCGGGTTTTCGGCGTGCTGATCGCGCTGGCCAAGCGCAACGGCGATCTCGTGACACGCGACGAACTGGTCGACGAACTCTGGGACGGCCGGCCCACGAGCGACGAGCCGATCAACCGTTGCCTGTCGCAGCTGCGCCGGCACCTGGACGACAAATCCAGGCCGCACCGCTACGTCCAGACGCTGACACGACGCGGTTACCGCCTCGTGCAGCCGGTTGAGCCGCTGAGCCCGCCGGAGCCGGCCGAGCCGCCACCCGCGCGGTCCCGCGGCACCGCGGCGGCGTTCGGCAAGCCGGCGGCGGCAGTGATCGGCGTGGCGGCGTTTGCGTGGCTTGCGTGGTTCCTGTGGCCGCCCGGCGACTTCCGCTCGATCGGCGTCATACCGTTCGAGAACGCCAGCCGGGATCCCGCGAACGACTACCTGGTCGCTGGCTTCAAGGACGAGCTGGTGAACACGCTGCACAATATCCCGGACTTCACGGTGAAGAGCAGCAGGGTCGCGCACGCCGGCGACGAGGTGAAGTCGATCGCTGCCAGCCTCGGCGTGGACGCCGTCCTTTCCGGGCGTGTGCATCGCGTCGGCGACGATTTGCAGATCTTCTATACCGTCGAGGACGGTCGCAACGGCGACGTCGTCGCGACTGCAGAAATCGAGGGGCCGGTCAGCGAGATCTTCCAGCTGCAGGAGGACCTGGCGCGCATGGTGCGCCGCGACCTGTTCGGAAAATCCTCGCAGCAGCTGATCAGCAGGACACGGCCGGCGAGCTTCCGTGCGTACGACCGCTACATGCGTGGCCTGTATGCGTTCGACAGGCGCCAGGACAGCGGTACGAGCCTGGAAGAAGCCATCGAGCTGTTCCAGGATACGATCCGGCTGGACCGGAATTTCGGGCCGGCCTATTTGATGCTTGCAACGGCTTACGTCTTGCTGCCGACCTACCGCGACGCGCCCGCCGACGAAATGAGCAAGGCCGCCATTGCGACGGCCGAGGAAGGGATGCGCGTCGACCCGGGCATCCGCGATGCCGCCAGCGCCATATTCGGATTCGTCTACCACCAGCAGATGCGGTGGCTCGAAGCGGAGGAGGCTTACCGCGCCGCGACATCCGCCGAAGTCGTCGATCCGAATGCTTTCAACTGGTATTCGCGCATGCTCGCCTCGGTCGGCAGGCTCGACGCGTCGCTCGACCAGGCGCTGCTGGCGCTGGAGCTGGACCCGACGTCGGCAGTGATCAACAGTCGCGTCGCGCTCGCCTATTTGTGGCTGGGCGACACGCACAATGCACAGGAGTTCTTCGAGCGTGCCACAAAGTTCGGCGCAAGCGGTCCCACGCACACGATGGGATATGCACTGTTCCTGTTTCGCGAGGCCCGCAGCGCGGAGGCGTACGAGCTGTCGCGACAGGCCGCACGGATGGCAGGCGGCAGCGAAGCATGGATCGATCCGGTATTTGCGGCGCTGGACGACGAAGCACAGCGCGGCGAAGCGCTCGCTGCAATCGATGATGCTGCCTCGCAAGACGGCATCAGCCGGCAGATCGAGTTCATCGTGCGAATCGTGCTGGGTGACCTCGACGGTGCGATGGACGTCGCGCGGCTGCTCGAGATCGAGGGCGAGGTATTCGAGATGGATCTGCTGTTCATTCCGGAAGTCGCGCCCCTGCGCGAACACCCGGACTTCGCGAGGCTGCTCGATGCGCTCGGCATTACGGAGTACTGGCGTGCGCGCGGTTGCGCATGGAACGGTTCCCGTGCGGCCTGTGAAGCAGCCTAGGCGTCGTCGATGCGGCCGCGCGAACGCTTGATATCGCCTCGGCGGCGCTTTTCATCAATACGCTTTTGCACCGACTTGCGGCTCGGCCGGGTCTCGACACGCGGTTTCTTCTCGACGAGTACCGAGCGCACGAGGTCGCGGAGTCGCTCGAGAGCGGCTTCACGATTGCGCATCTGCGTGCGGTGTTCCTGCGCCTTGATGGTGACGACGCCGGTCGCAGAAATGCGTCGATCGTCGAGCGCCAGCAGCCGGTCGCGCACGGGATCGGGCAGGGAAACGCTGCCATGAATGTCGAACTGCAGGTGAATCGCCGTTGCGAGCTTGTTCACGTTCTGCCCGCCGGCGCCGCCCGAGCGAACCGCGGTCAGGACGATCTCGTCCATCGGGATGGCGATTTCGTCGCTTACGTCGAGCGCGTCTGCCATGTCGTCCATACCGGCCGCAGGTTGTCGGGCAACGGCGGGAATCCGCCCGGCCGCGACCAGCGGTTGCCGCCGTGGTGAAAGTCCGAGCCACACGATGCGGTGAGCCCGGAGTCTCTCGACAGTTGCGCAAGTTGGGCCGTCGTGTTCGGCGACTGCCGCCCGCATACGACCTCGATGGCCGTCCCGCCGGCGTCGAGAAAATCCGCGGCGAGCGCCCGCAGCCGGGTTTTCGTGAGCCGGTATTTCGCCGGATGAGCGAGCACCGCGGTGCCGCCGGCCTGGACGATCCAGTGCACGACCTCGGGCAGCGATGCCCAGGTCTGCCGCACGTCGCCCGGCTTGCCGGTGCCGAGGTACTTGTGGAAGGCCGCCCGGGTGTCCTTTGCGATGCCGTTGCGGACCAGCAATTCGGCAAAGTGCGGCCGCCCCACGTGTTCGCCACCGGCGATCTGCAGGACATCGTCCAGCAGGTCCGGAAGCCCGTTCGACCGGAGCCGCTTCGCAATGAGCCGCGCACGAAGTTGGCGGGCTTGCTGCTGACGTTGCACACCTGCCTGCAGGGCGGCGCACGCCGGATCGACGTTCAGGCCGACAATGTGCACGCCACGATTGCGCCAGGCCGTCGAAAACTCGATGCCGGGCACGAGTCGCGTCCGAGACACCGAAGTATCAACGCGCTCGAACCCCGCCAGCGTGTCGTGATCCGTGATTGCGAGCGCGTCGACGCCGCACTCGCCGGCGTGCACGAGGAGTGCGTCCGGGTCGAGTGAGCCGTCGGAGGCGTTACTGTGGGAATGCAGGTCGTAGATCACGTTGCAGGCATTATACGGCGTTGCTCGCGGCCCGAAAGTCGGGGCCGGATGTGTGACAATGCGCCCATCGCGCGTTCGCCGAACCGTTGCGGCGTGACGCGTTGTCCAGAACGGCGGAACCGATATGGGTGACTACACGAAGATCATGCGCGACGCGGCCGAACGGGGTATTCGCTACCGCGAGTCGCTCGACGAACGTCGTGTCGGGCCGCCGACCGACGACAAAGCGGCGACCGCCCGCTTCGACGAAGCCCTGCCCGAGGACGGCAGGGATGACGCCGAGACGCTGGCTTTCCTCGACGACATCGGTTCGCCGGCATCGGTCGCGATGGCAGGCCCGCGTTTTTTCGGATTCGTGATCGGCGGTTCGATGCCGGTGACGGTTGCGGCAAACTGGCTTGCGACGGCGTGGGACCAGAACTCGGTCATGAGCGAAGTGACGCCCGCGGTTGCAGTAATCGAAGACGTCACGCGACGCTGGCTTTGCGAGCTGTTACAGCTGCCGCGCGATTGCGCAGCCGGATTTGTGACCGGCGCGACGGTCGCGAACTTTACCGCACTTGCGGCGGCACGCCACAAGGTGCTCGCCGACGCCGGCTGGGACGTCGAAAAAGACGGCTTGATCGGCGCGCCGCCGTTGACGGTGATCGTGGGCGAAGAAGCGCATCCCACCTTGACCAAGGCGCTCGGCCTGCTGGGCCTGGGACGTAACCGGGCGGTGCGCGTACCGGTCGACGAACAGGGCCGCATGATCGCGGGTGCGGTGCCCGCGGTCGACGGACCCACGATTGTCTGCACGCAGGCCGGCAACATCAACACGGGTGCATTCGATCCCGTTGCCGAGATCTGCCGCGCCGTGCGGCCTGCCGGCGCCTGGGTGCACGTGGACGGTGCATTCGGGCTGTGGGCGGCCGCGGCGCCGGGTATGCGGCACCTGCTGGCGGGATTCGAGGAGGCGGATTCCTGGGCCACGGACGCGCACAAGTGGCTCAACGTCCCGTACGACAGCGGCGTGGCGATGACGCGTGATGCGGCCGCATTGAAAGCGGCGATGGCGATCACGGCGGATTACCTGCCGACCGATGCCGGGCTTCGCAACCCGTCCGACTACACGCCCGAACTTTCGCGGCGGGCGCGGGGCGTCGATGTCTGGGCCGCTCTGCGCTCGCTTGGCCGGCGCGGTGTCGAGGAACTCATCGTGCGTTGTTGCAAGCATGCACAGCGATTTGCGGCGGGGCTGCAGGCCGGCGGTTTCGAGATTCTCAACGACGTCGTGCTGAACCAGGTGCTCGTTTCTTTCGGTGACGACGAGACGACTCGGCGCGTCATCGAGGCGATACAGCGGGACGGAACTTGCTGGTGCGGCGGCACGATCTGGCAGGGCCGCCGCGCGATGCGAATCAGCGTCTGCAACTGGTCGACGACGCAGGCGGACGTGGACGCCAGCCTGGACGCTATGCTCGCCTGCGCGGAGCGCGCGAGGCGGGCCTGAGTCCGATGCGGCGACTGTACGACGACAACCTGTACGATTTCGCCACCCCGCAGCCCAGTTACTGGGAGGCCACGGCGCCGCCACCGGATTTCGTGGCGCCCCCACTGACGGACGACGAAGCCTGCGAGGTCGCTGTGATTGGTGGGGGCTATACCGGGCTGTCGGCGGCTTACCACCTCGCCCGCGATCACGGCATCGACGTACGCGTACTGGAGGCGGGGCACATTGGCTGGGGTGCGTCGGGACGTAACGGCGGTTTCTGCTGTGTCGGAGGAACGGGTTTGCAGCCGCGGGGCGTGATCCGGCATTTCGGCGTCGAAGCAGCGAGGGACTGGTATCGCGCGCAAGTGCAGGCGGTCGAACTCGTGCGCGGGCTGGCTGCCGACGAGGACATCGACGTCGAGGCGTTCGGTGCCGCCGAGGTGGAGATCGCGCATTCGCGTCGCGCTTTTTCCGGCCTCGAAGCCGACCACGAGGCAATGACGAAGGTGCTCGGCCTCGACGCGGCGTTGCTGACGCGCTACGAGGTCAGGGAACGCATTTACGACACGGCGGAACAGTACGGTGCGCTGATTTCGAAGCCGGCGCTCGGCCTGCATCCGCTGCGGCTTTGCCGCGGCCTCGCGGGTGCCGCCAGCCGACGCGGCGCGACACTGCATTCATCCAGCGAGGTTGTCGACTGGACGAGGACTGCCAGCGGGGGCCATGCGCTGCATACCGCCGGCGCGACGCTGCGCGCATCGAAAGTCCTGTTCGCGACCAACGGCTTCATGCCGGAACAGCTGCGAGCCGAGTTTTACGGCCGTACGCTGCCGGTCGTCAGCGCCATCATCGTCACGCGCCCGTTGAGCGACGACGAGCGCCTGGACCAGGGCTGGCGTACGGAACACCCGGCCATCAACTCGCGGCACTTGCTGAATTATTTCCGGCTGCTACCCGACAACCGCTTCCTGTTCGGCGCGCGCGGCAATTCGCGCGGCACGCCGGCAGGTGAGCGCGCGAACTACCGCAAGATCATCGACATTTTTCACAGGACCTGGCCCGGCTGGGCCGAGGTGGAAATCGAGTATTGCTGGCACGGCCTGATCTGCATGACCGCATCATTGCGGCCGGCCATCGGCCGATTGACGGACGACCCGTATACCTTCTACGGCTTCGGCTATCACGGCAATGGCGTCAATACGGCCACCTGGGCGGGCAAGCAGCTGGCGGACTGGATCGGGCGGGGGCGCGCCCCGGACGAGCTGCCGCGGCTCGTGCGCGAGCTGCCGCGACGTTACCCCGTGCCGGTGCTGCGTCGAGCCTACCTGCGCACGGGCCTGGTGATCGCGAACTGGCTGGACCGGCTGTGATCAGAGGAAATTGAACACGAAGCCCAGGCTGACGACGGGCCAGGCCTTGTAGTCGCTGAGCTCATTCTCGAGTTCCGCGCGTTCGGCGTCGAGCGAAGCTTCGAACGTCGGGTCGCCCGAGAGCAGGCCGTCGGTGCTTATGGAGATCTGCGGGGAACCCTGCCACAGAACGCCGAAGTCGAGGTTCATGCCGACTTTGCCGAGTAGCGTGAAGTCGAAGCCCACGCCGAAATACGGCGAGGTGCTGTCGAACCCCGCGGTGGCGGTCAGCGTACCGACCGCGGCCGCGGGATAAGGGTCGCCGCCAACCAGGATGATTGCGCCGTTGTCGCCGCTCACGGCATTGAATTCGTTGCCGTTCGAGTACAGCCCGCCTGTGAGCCGGAAGGGGCTCAGAGGAAAGCGCAGGTTGCCGGTAACGTAATAATTGTCGAGACTGATCTCGGCATCGTAGTTGATGCCGCCGTAGAAACCGTTGTCGTCGTAATCGAACTGATTCACACCCGCCCTTAGGTCGATGTACGGCAGCGGCCTCCAGGTGCCCTCGACACCGAGGCCGAGCGTGCCGGCTTTGACGCCGACACCGAAATTATGGTCTGCGAACGCGGTGCCGCTTGCCGCGAGAGCCAGAAGCAGCGCGCACAGCTTGAGTGAAAGAGTCTTCATCGTCCCCATCCTGTTGCCCGAGCGAATTGTCGATGCCCAGCGTAGACAGGGATCACGCAAGGTTCCGTGCGGCGTATCACAGGCTGCGGGACCCGGGTGGCCGAGACTATGTAAAAAACCGCATGAAACGGCGGGTTTCGCCACGCGCAGAACTGCCGTCGCGTCGCTACGGTGACAGTGCGCAGGACGCGCACACCCCCATGCAATGATCAATAAGGAGATTGAATCATGCGCGAACTTACATTGAACGAGATCGGGTATGTCGGCGGCGCCACCGAGCAGTGCAGGTCGGACCAAAGCGGCAACAACTACGGTGGCGTCACGGACACCGGTTCGGTTGGCCAGGACATCATCGAAATCTATGAGGGGCTGGTCGAGGCGACCTCGTACATTATCGAACGTGTCGCGAACGCGCTGGGCTGACAGGCGCGGCCGGGGCCGCTCGGGCCCCGGCCCGTTGACTGCGCAACAGGGCAACGACAAGCAGGCACGCGACCGCGAGCGAGAACAGCGCGCTGAACCCTGGCAGCAACAGGGGCAGCCTGTCGGGCGGCGGGTTCCAGTGGCCCTGCAGGCAGCGCCAGTCGAACTGTATGAGGCCGTTGTAGGTTGCGTGGGTAATCACCGTCGTCCACAGCGAGCCCGTGACCCAGAACTGCGCACCCAGCACGAGCCCCATGAAAAACACGAACCCGTAGGTCGAGGGCGGGTGGAATACGGTGAAGATCAGCGCCGAGATCAGGACGGCGGGCACCGCGCCCCTGGGCGCAAAGGCGGACTGCAGGATTCCCCGGTGCAGCGTTTCCTCCATCAGCGGTATCAGCATCGCCATCACGAACAGGCCAAGCATGAGCGAAGGCAAGGACGGGCAGGCCCACGAAAAGTGCGGTCCCGCGATCGTCTGCGCATCGCTGCTCGCGGTAAAGCCGAGCGACACGCCGGCAATCAGCTGCGACCACCATGCGACGCGCGCCGCCATGCCGAGAGCGATGGCGCCGAGCACGATCCGAATCGTCAGCCTGCGCGGGCTGAACAGCCCCAGCAGGAAGTCGCGGTGCGCGCGAAACACCGGCGCCAGCATCGCCAGCAGGATCGGCGGTACGACCAGGAAAGCAAGGTAATACGCCTGCAGGTCTTCGAAGTCGCGCCCGCGCAGGATGCGTGCGAGCCACGCCTGCGCCGTCAGGGCCAGGAGCTGCGCAAGAACGATCTGCAGCAGGTGGCGGAACGATAATCGAAGGACAGGCGGCGGCATGGTCGCCTTTGCGGCGGCTGAAGTCCTGACTAGGCTATCGGCCGGGAGCGGCCGGCGATGCGCGACTATCCGGGCAAAACGAGCGGTTTCGCGATGCTCAGGAGATAGCCGGCTCCGACATCTTGTCGCGTCCGTATTGCAGGAATACGCGGCTGCGCGCATCCGGATCGATGTTTACCCGGTCGAGGTCGCCCCGGATATGCGGCAATGCAAGCAGCCGCTTGTCCATGACCCTGAACCAGAGCCACGGCACGTAGGCGAGCAGGTAGACGCCGAAGTAACCGTTCGGCAGTTGCGGCAGGTCCTCGAAATGCCGCAGGGACTGATAGCGCCGCAGCGGATGCGTGTGATGATCGGAGTGTCGCTCGAGGTGGAACAGGACGAGGTTGCTGAAGATGTGGTTGCTGTTCCAGGAGTGATGGGGCTTGCAGCGCTCGTACTTGCCGTTCTCGTCTTTCACGCGCAGCAGGCCGTAGTGTTCGACGTAATTGGCACTGGTGAGCTGCCACCACGCAAACAGGGTGTGCAGCAGCAGGAACGGCAGCATCGTCCATCCCAATGCCATCACCAGCCCGGTCCATATCGCCGCGGTCAGGGCGTAGGATTGCAGGATCTGGTTCCCCGGGCTCCAGGCGGACTTGCCGCGCCGGTTGAGCCGCTCCTTCTCGATGCGCCACGCGCGCAGCAGCGCGCCCGGCATCTCGCGCGCCGCGAACTTGTAGATGCTCTCGCCCATGCGCGAACTCGCCGCATCCTCGGGCGTGGACACCTCGCCATGGTGTCCGCGATTGTGATCGATGGTGAAGTGGCCGTAGGCCGGCACCGCGAGCACGATCCTGGCGAGCATCTTCTCGAGCTGCGAGTTCTTGTGTCCCAGTTCGTGACCGGTGTTGATGGCGAGGCCCGCGGTCATGCCGGCGACGACCGCCAGTGCAATAAACGCCCATGCGCCCAGGTCCTGCGTGCCGGCATACCACGCGGTGCCGAAAAGCGTCGCGAAATGCAGCGGCACGACGATGTAAGTGAGGCGGCGGTAGTAGGGGTCCCGGTCGAGCTGCATGACGATCTCTTCGGGCGGGTTGTTTTCATCCTCGCCGACGATCACGTCGAGGATCGGTGCAATCACGTAGTTGAGCAGCAAGGGCAGCAGCAGCCAGATTTCGTTACCGGTCGCCGCGTGCAGTGCGATACCGGCGAACGGCTGCAACGGGTACAGCACGGACAGCAGCCACAGGCGTCGTTTACGGTCGACATAGTGAATAGCCTCGCCGCTTGGCAGCGTACCCGTGTAGCCTGTCATCGTCTGCCCCTGATTGCGCCCGCGAGCACGGATTATCGCCCGTTTCACGGTACCGCTCCAGACGCGGTTGGCGGTGCGTCGGAAAATTATACATATTTCGATTGCCGCTCCGGGAAATGCGGGGGTAAACGGCGGCGGCGCACGCTTTCGGAGCGCTGGTACGCAAATTGCCTTATAGTTTTCATCGACAAACACAACACAAAGGGTTGGCTTCGGGTGAATCGCAGAACAGCCGCCGCGCTGCTGATTTCGTCGTGTCTTGCAGCGGCTTGCGGCGGCGACAACGGCACGTCGTCCACGGCCGGTGACGATACCGCCGCCGCGTTGACCGCGTCGACGCTGGGTGAGCAGACGGTGCTCGCCGCGGCGGATTACCTGCAGCAGGCGCCGTACGCCGGTGCCGACCGGGAGAACGGCCAGCGTCTCGCGCAGATGTGCAAGGCCTGTCATACGCTGCAGCACGGCGGTGTGCACATGATCGGCCCGAACCTGTTCGGCTTCTTCGGCACGGTGGCGGGCTCGGCCGAACGCTTTGCCTATTCCGCCACGCTGCAGGAGGCCGAATTCGTGTGGACGCCGCGGGCCCTCGATGCGTGGCTTGCGCAGCCGGCGCGATTTCTGCCCGGTAACCGTATGACGTTTCCGGGCGTGTCGAGCGCCAGCGACCGCGCGGACATTATTGCGTACCTGCTGGAGGCCACCAGCCCGCAGCCGGGCGACTAACGGTCGGGTGGCGGCGTGCGATACTCTGGAGGCGGTCACGGCAGATGCGAGCAGGAAGTCAGACGTTGACGGACATGGACGACATGATGAGTGACACCAGCAGCATGGCCGAGCGCCGCGCCGCCGACGAGCGGCGCGAATTCACCTGGCGCACCGTGTTCTTCGGATTCACCCGGTCCCGGCGGCATTCGCCGCGCCGCGGCAAGGACAGCGGGGTGATCTTCCTCGACTGGCATCATCCGTGGCTGTTCTTCCTTGCCGTCGGCATCATGCTGCTGAGTTGCGCCGACGCGTTCCTCACACTCACGCTGATGCAGCACGGCATGATCGAGGCGAACCCGGTCATGGCCAGCATGCTCAACCAGGGCGGCGCGGCATTCGCCGTCAGCAAGGTCTTGATGACCGGCACGAGCATCCTCATCCTCGTGTTTCTCGCGAAAGCCCGCTTCATGAACCGCTTACGGACCGGTCTTTTCCTGACGTTTTTCTTCAGCGTTTACTGCTGCCTGGTGTGCTACGAGATCGTCCACCTGCTGGCGGTGCTTTGACTATCGTACCGTTTCCAACGCCTGTGGCATGGGCTACACTAGCGGGCCTTTTTGACAGCCTGAACAGATAAGCGGGAATACGCAGGGCGAATCGCCCCAAAATCCATCCTCATGGGCAGTTCTCTCAAGGAACAATACGCAACGACGCCGCTATTCGGCAGCAACGCCAGCGCCGTCGAAGCCCTGTACGAGCAGTACCTGAAAGATCCGGGAGCGGTGCCACCGGCCTGGCGCGGGTATTTCGAGTCGCTGGGGGACCCGCAGGGCGAGGTTGCCCATTCCAGGATTCGTGAAGAACTGCTCCAATCGGCGCGCGAAGGGGGCAGGGAGCGCCAGCTCAGGCCCGGCAGCGGCAAGCCGGCCGCGTCGTCGGCCGAGAAACAGGCCGCCGTGGCGCGCCTCATCCAGGTCTACAGCCTGCGCGGTCACCAGATCGCTGACATCGACCCGCTGGGGCTGATGGAGCGTCGCGTTCCGGGGGTGCTGAGGCTCGACTACCTCGGCCTTGCCGAGGCCGACATGGACACGGAATTCTATACCGGCGGTCTCGCCAGGTCGGGCAACACCCGCATGAAGCTGCGCGACATCATCGCGCTGCTGCGGACCATCTATTGCGGCAAAGCGACGGTCGAGTTCGCGCACATTTCCCGCGCACGGGAAAGGCTCTGGCTTCGCGAGCACTTCGAGCACGACATGGTTACCCGGTCGCTCAGCGACGAGGAACGGCTGACGATCCTGGAGCAGCTGACCTGCGCCGAGGGCATCGAGCGCTACCTGCATACCCGCTATGTCGGCCAGAAGCGGTTCTCGCTCGAGGGCGGCGACAGCCTGATCCCGATGCTCGAAGACCTGATTCACCAGGGGGGCGCCGCCGGGGTTCACGAAATCGTCATCGGCATGGCGCACCGTGGCCGCATCAATGTGCTGGTCAACATTCTCGGCAAGTCGCCCGAGGAGTTGTTCGAAGAATTCGAGGGAAATTACGACCTCGACGAGCTGAAGGGCTCGGGCGACGTCAAGTATCACAAAGGTTTCTCCGCCGACATGAAGACGTCCGGCGGCAACGTGCACATCGCGCTCGCATTCAACCCGTCGCATCTCGAGATCGTCAACCCGGTCGTCGAAGGCTCGGTGCGCGCCCGGCAACAGCGCCGCGACGACCTGGAACGCGCCGAGGTCCTGCCGGTGCTGGTGCACGGCGACGCGGCTTTTTCCGGGCAGGGCGTCGTCACAGAGACGTTCCAGCTGTCGCAGACCAACGGGTTCAGGACCGGGGGAACCGTCCATATCGTCGTGAACAACCAGATCGGCTTCACGACCAGCCGGCCATCCGATGCGCGCTCGACCGACTACTGCAGCGACGTTGCAAAGATGATCGAGGCGCCGATTTTCCACGTCAACGGCGACGATCCGGAAGCCGCGATCCTGGTGACCCGGCTGGCGCTGCAGTACCGCCAGGCCTTCAAGAAAGACGTCGTCATCGACCTGGTCTGTTATCGCCGCCACGGGCACAACGAAGCCGACGAGCCTGCGGCGACCCAGCCGGTGATGTACAACGCGATACGCAAGCACCGGACGACGCGGGAGCTGTATGCCGACGACCTGGTCGAGAAGAAAATCATCAGCAAGGATGACGTCAGCAAGCTGCAGGACGAATACCGCGACCGCCTGGACCGAGGAGAACCGGTGCCAAAGGCGTCGCTGGGCATGATCGGCAATGAATTCACTGTCGACTGGACGCCGTATTTCGACGCGACCTGGGATGAGCCGGTCGACACCACGATCACACCGGAGCGTGCCGAGCGCGCGGCCGCGTACTTCACGGAGCTCCCGGGCGACCTTAAGCTGCACGGGCGCGTCAAGCGTATCGTGGACGAACGCCGGCGCATGGCAGCGGGTGAGATCGCCATGGACTGGGGTTTCGCCGAAACGATGGCCTACGCGACGCTGATCGAGGACGGATACGCCTGCCGACTGGTGGGCCAGGACAGCGGCCGCGGCACCTTCTTCCATCGGCACGCGGTGCTGCACAACCAGGTCAACAACCGCGAATACACCCCGTTGCAGCACATTGTCGAACGGCCGAACGCATTCCGCGTCATCGACTCCCTGCTGTCCGAGGAAGCGGTGCTCGGCTTCGAATACGGCTATGCAACGACGGACCCGGGCACGCTGGTCATCTGGGAAGGCCAGTTCGGTGATTTCGTGAACGGCGCCCAGGTGGTTATCGATCAGTTCATCAGTTCCGGCGATGCGAAGTGGGGCCGCCTTTGCGGCATGACCCTGTTCCTGCCGCACGGCTACGAGGGGCAGGGCCCCGAGCATTCGTCGGCAAGGCTCGAGCGTTTCCTGCAGCTTTGCGCCGAGCACAACATGCAGGTTTGCGTGCCATCCACGCCGGCGCAGATGTTCCACATGTTGCGGCGGCAAATGCTGCGCAAGTTCCGCAAGCCGCTCATCGTCATGACGCCGAAGAGCCTTCTGCGCCACAAGATGTCGGTGTCGCCGATCTCGGCGCTGTCCGACGGCCGCTTCAATCTGATCATCCCCGAGATCGAGCAGATTACCCCGTCTGCCACGCGGCGAATCGTATTCTGCAGCGGCAAGGTCTACTACGATCTGCTCGAGTCGCGCCAGGTACACGGCATCAACGACATTGCACTGATTCGCATCGAGCAGCTGTACCCGTTCCCGATCGACGAATTTGCGGCGATCATCGATGAGTACGAGCACGTCGAGGACATCATCTGGTGCCAGGAGGAGCCGCAGAACCAGGGTGCGTGGTACCAGATTCGGCATCGCCTGCAGGAGCCTCTGCGCGACCACCAGCAACTCTACTACGCGGGCCGCCAGGCCTCCGCCGCACCCGCGTCCGGGATATTCAAAGTTCATCTGCAACAGCAGCAGGCACTGGTCGAAGCCGCGCTTGATATCGATGTCAAGGCGAGCAAGTCGGCCAAGCCGCGCAAGTCGAAACGGAAGACCAAATGACCATTGAAATCAAAGTGCCGGCGCTACCGGAATCGGTGACCGACGCGACCCTCGTTGCCTGGCACAAGAAAACCGGCGAGCGCGTCAGTCGCGACGAGAACCTCGTTGACCTCGAGACGGACAAGGTCGTGCTGGAAGTACCGGCGCCGGCGGACGGCGTGTTGCAGGAAATCAAGGTGGAGGACGGCGCGACCGTTACCGCCGGGGACGTGCTGGCGGTGCTGGCCGAGGGCGAGGGCGCTGCGGCAGAAGAAACCGAAGCCGAGCCGAAAGAAGAGCAGGCCGAGGAAAGCGAAGAGGAGGCCGCCGAGGAACCGGCCGCGGCCAAGGAACGCCCTGCGAAGGCGGGCAAGACCAGCCCGGCGGTGCGCCGCCTGCTCGAGGAGCACGATCTCGATGCGGCGATGGTGACGGGGACCGGCAAGGACGGTCGTATCACCAAGGGCGACGTGATGAACTTCCTTAAAGGTGACCAGAGCAGCGATGTCACCCCCGGTGACCGGTCGGCGGGGCTCGAGGAAGGGGATGCCGTGGTCGGGCTCGCGCGTACGGAGCAGCGTGTACCGATGACGCGACTGCGGGCGCGCATTGCCGAGCGCATGGTCGATGCCCAGCAGACTGCCGCGATGCTCACGACCTTCAACGAGGTCGACCTCACTGAAGTCATGGCACTGCGAAGTCGCTACAAGGATTCCTTCGAGAAGAAGCATGGCGTGCGACTGGGCTTCATGTCCTTCTTTGCCAAGGCCGCCGTCGAGGGTCTGAAGAGGTTCCCGGTCGTCAATGCGTCGGTCGAGGACAACGACATCGTCTACCACAACTACTACGACATCGGCATCGCGGTCTCGACCGAAAGAGGCCTGATGGTGCCGGTGCTGCGCGACGTCGACCAGATGGGCTTTGCCCGCTTCGAGGCGGAACTCGCGGCGATGGCGAAGAAGGCTCAGGATGGCGCGATCGGCATGGACGACCTGACCGGCGGCACCTTCACCATCACCAATGGCGGCATTTTCGGTTCGATGATGTCGACGCCGATCCTGAATCCGCCGCAGAGTGCGATCCTGGGTATGCACAACATCCAGCAGCGGCCGATGGTAGTTGATGGTGAAATCAGGATCCGGCCAATGATGTATCTCGCCGTGACCTACGATCACAGGATCATCGACGGGCGCGAGGCCGTGCAATTCCTGGTCACGATCAAGGAGCAGCTCGAGGACCCGGGCCGGCTGCTGTTGGAAGTTTGAGGAAGCAGGTAAACGATGAGCAGAAAATTTGATGTCGTGGTTATCGGGGCGGGCCCAGGTGGCTATATCGCCGCGATCCGCGCCGCGCAGCACGGGCTGTCCGTCGCTTGCATCGATGAGTGGCAGAACAGGGACGGCAAGTACGCCTTCGGAGGCACCTGCCTGAATGCCGGCTGCATTCCGTCGAAGGCCATGCTGGAATCATCGGAGCTGTATCATCGTGCCGGCCACGAATTCAAGAAGCACGGTATCGAGACGGGCAAACTCGGTCTCGATATCGCCGCGATGCAGAAGCGCAGGGCCGGGATCGTGCGGCAGCTGACAGGCGGTATCGCCGGCCTGTTCAAGGCCAACAAGGTAGAGGGCCTGGTGGGTCACGGCAAGTTGCTCGCCGGCAAGAAAGTGGAGTTCACACCCGCGGATGGCGACGCCGAGGTGATCGAGGCGAAGAACGTCATCCTTGCCTCCGGATCAGCGCCCATCGAACTGCCGTTCGCGAAGTTCGACGGCGAGTCGATCATCGATTCCTGGGACGCTCTGGAACTCGAAGCCGTGCCGAAGCGGCTCGGCGTCATCGGGGCGGGCGTAATCGGCCTGGAACTGGGCAGCGTCTGGGCGCGGCTCGGCTCTGAAGTGACCATCCTTGAGGCCATGGACGACTTCCTCTTCATGGCCGATCGCGATGTCGCTAACACGGCGGCGCGCGACTTCAAGAAACAGGGACTCGATATCCGGCTCGGCGCGAAAGTGACGGCGGCCAAAGGCGGCAAGAAGGGCGTGCAGGTCGATTATGACGACAAGTCCGGTTCGCACTCGGTCGAGGTCGACAAGCTCATCGTCGCCGTCGGGCGTAAACCGTATACTGACGGCCTGCTCGCGGAAGACGCCGGCATCCAGCTGGACGATCGGGGCTTCATCGTTGTCGACGACGAGTGCCGCACGCGCGTCAAGGGCGTGTTCGCGATCGGCGATGCCGTGCGCGGGCCGATGCTGGCGCACAAGAGTTCCGAAGAAGGCGTCATGGCCGCCGATCTGATTGCCGGTGAGGTTGCCGAGGTCAACTACAACGTCATACCGTCGGTCATCTACACGTCGCCCGAGATCGCCTGGGTCGGCAAGACCGAGGCCGAGGTGAAGGAGAGCGGCCGGCCCTACAAGAAGGGCTCATTCCCGTTCGCCGCCAGCGGCCGCGCCAAGGCGATGGAACAGACCTCCGGCATGGTGAAGATCATATCGGCGGAGGATGACGACGAGGTGCTCGGCGTACACATCGTCGGCCCGATGGCGGGCGAACTGATTTCCGAAGCGGTGCTCGCGATGGAGTTTTCCGCCAGCACCGAGGACATCCAGCGCACCATCCACGCGCATCCGAGCCTCGCGGAAGCGGTCCACGAGGCCGCGCTCGCGGTCGACAAGCGCGCCCTGAACTACGTGAACTGAATATTTGCGGCCCGATGCAGCGTCAAAGTTGACGTATTGTGTCCATCGGATCCTGAGAGGACGCTTTCACGGCCGGGTACAGACCCGACGCTGCACCAACCAAGACAGAAAAGGACAGTGCGGCCAGGCATGCCCAAACATCGATAAGTACTCGCCAACCAACGAAAAAGTTTGCTAGAGCGGCAATTGTCGCGCCAACTGCGACACCGATGATTCCGCCGGCCAGGGCAATTCCAGCCGATTCGACTAGAAACTGGTTTCGAATATCCCGCGGCGTCGCGCCTACCGCTATTCGGATGCCGATCTCCCGTGACCGCTCGGCGACGGAAACCAGCATGATGTTCATGATGCTGATGCCGCCAACCAGCAGCGAAACTGCTGCGACGCTTGCCAGGAGTAGTGTCAAAGTCTCGGAAGCCATCTTGCTTGCCGATAAGGCCGCGCCCGGATCGCGAACCCTGATTTCATCATCGGTGCCTTTGGTTACACCGTGACGCGTCTTGAGGATTCGTTCGATCTCCGAACGCGCTGTGTCCAGCTCATTGGAATCTCGCCCCTTCACAAGAACGTACGCGGCAGCGTTTCGTTTTTCCCCGTAAAAACCACCGAGCAGACGCGATCGCACGGTCGTAATTGGCGCCACGACAAGATCGTCCTGATCTTGTCCATCCATCGATTGGCCTTTTTCATCGAGTACTCCGACGACTCGAAACGGTACGTCCTCGATTCGAATTACCTGCCCGAGGAGTGACCGCAGTGGCGAGAGATTTCTTTCGACTGTCCGGCCGATCAATACGACTTTCGAAACGGAAGTAATATCGCGCATCGTAAAGTTGCGACCAGCACGCAGGACCCAGTCCCTCACGGCGAGATAATCCGGGTGGGTCCCAATTACCGTCGTTTGCCAGTTACTGTCGCCGCCGACCAACCTCACCCGGCCGCTTACGATTGGTACGGAATATCGGATACCGGCAATTTCCCGCGCCAATATCCGGGCGTCATCATCGGTCAGGTAACGGCGGCTGTTGTCACCACTGCGTAATACGTTTTTCTTTCCACCTATGATCTGAGCAGTGAGCAGGTGTGTGCCCAGCCTCGCGATGTCCATGTCGACTTGATGACGCGCGGCTAACCCAAGCGACGTCATCACTATCACGGACGACACGCCGATGATCATGCCGAGCATCGTGAGCAGAGAACGTAGCCGATGCCGCGCAAGCGAGCGATATCCGAGCGCTATCTGGTCACGGATCTTCATCGCATGCGGACATCCGATTTCGCGCCATCAGAAGACGCCCCGGTCAACCGTCCGTCGACCAGTTTGATCTGCCGATGCGCTCCTGCTGCTATCTTGGCGTTGTGGGTGATTACGACAACGCTCGTGCCCGTCCGATTCAGACTCTTGAGGAGGTCGATGATCTCGGCACCGGTCCGGCTGTCCAGTGCGCCGGTAGGCTCGTCGGCCAGAATCACATTCGGAGAGTTGATTATTGCACGAGCGATGGCGACTCGCTGCTGTTCGCCCCCGGACAATTCGGCGGGATAATGGTTCATACGATCAGAAAGCCCGACGTGCTGCAGCGCCTTGATCGCTCTCAAACGTCGTTGACCTGAATTCACATTTGCGTACAGGAGCGGTGTACCTACGTTCTCCAGAGCAGAATGTCGATCCAAAAGCTGAAACGACTGGAACACAAAACTAATTTCGGAGTTTCGCAGGGCTGCGGCTTTGGCGTGGCTGAAAGTAGCCGTGTCTTCGCCGCGAAAAAAAAGCCGTCCTTCGCTTGGTCGCGCAAGCAGGCCGAGCAGGGCGAGCAGCGTCGATTTTCCGGAGCCCGATGGGCCCGTGACCGCGAGGAACTCTCCTTCGGCAATCGATAAATTAACGTCTGCCAAAGCCAGAACTCGGCTCTCTGCGGGCCCGTAAGATTTGGACAGATTCCGCGCTTCGAATAGCGGTAGGCTTGTCATCTTTCGAAATCCGCTGTCTGTCAGCGGTATCCTACGATCACTCGATCGCCGGCGTCGAGGTCACCGGAGCGGACTTCGCTGAATTCACCGTCCGTGTAACCGATGTCGACGGGTATCCAGCGGTAATCATCGTTCCGTTCAAGCACCCATACACCCGGTTCGACCGGACCATTCATCTGTCTCTCAAGAAAACTGTCGTGCCACGCCGGCATTTCGAAGCGCAAAGCGGCGTTTGGCACCTGCAGGACCTCTTCCTTGCGAGCTGTAATGATTTCGACAAGTGCGGTCATCCCGGGCAGCATCTTTTCCTCAGGATTGGATGCTGAAATAACAACCGAGTACACGACGACATTTTGCGTTATTTCCGGGGCTTTGCGGATCTGGCTGACCCTGCCCTGAAATTGTTGTCCCGGATACGCATCGACTGAGAAATTCACCTGCTGCTCTACACGGACCTTGCCGATATCCGCTTCATCAACCCGCGCATGAACCTCGATTTGTCGCAAATCGTTGGCGATAGTGAATAATTCCGGTGCAGATAGACTTACCGCTACAGTTTGTCCCGGCTCGATGCTGCGCTTGATTACGATGCCGGAGATCGGCGCGCGGATCGTCGTTCTATCGAGATCGATCTGGGCCTGGCGGAGCGACGCTTTGGCGGCGGAAATCGTGGCGACCTTGATGTTTTTGGACGCCGCAAGTGTACGAAGGGCGCTCTCGCTCTGGAGCTTGAGTGAGCGAGCCTGACTGACTGCGCTCTCGGAAACACTGCCCTTCTGCGAGAGGCCGACCTTGCGAAGGTAATCTTGATTGTCTTCGTCAAATTTTGCCTGAGCACCTGCTAACGACGCCTCGAGCGAGACCAGTTCGGCCTCAGCCACGGCCAAGGCAGCTTCCAGTTCCTCGACCCGTGACTGAAAGCGCTGAGGATCAAGCCGGGCGAGCGGGTCGCCGACGTCGACGATGTCATTGAAATCGACGTAGACTTCGTCTATGCGCCCAGACAGCTGCGAGCTCACATCGACGCTGCTGACGGTGTGTACCCTCCCGGTTGCAAGCACTGAGTCGACCAGCGGTGCGATGATGACCTCATCCGTTGCGAAGGCACGAGGACGATCGTCGTCGTGCTGGCAACCCGTTATCTGGACCTGCGCAAGCAGACACAACACGACCGCAAATCGAATAGAGCAAGGTTTGCCAGCGTGTCGGCGGCTTTTTGAGTGATTAGCCAGTCCGAGTTTCATTTTTTTGCGAAAGCACGTGAAGTCAATTGACGCTTGTCCAGAATACCGATACGCAGTCAGTGGAAAAAATTATGGGCGCGATAGCGCCCATAATTTGTACTCCAGCTTTCGAAGAACGCTTACTCGGGCTCTCCGCCACTGCGGGTAGGATTGCAGGCATTGCCAGGGTTCACGCCGATCGACGTCAGGAACTCTTTGACCGCTTTGGGAAGTTGCCCCCAGTTCTGTGTACGAGTGAAACCGTCCTCGTCGGGCTCTGTTGGGTCGCCGGTGAACGTGTCGTTCAGGCCGGAGAAAGCACAGATGGATTTCCCATTAAGGTCGCCATCCTCGTCTTTCAGGCTTTTCCCGTTGCCCGTTATTTCACCGGCGTATCCGGCAGTGGCCAACGCGCTTAAAATCAAGGCTAAGCCGATCGCCGCGCCAGGTCGATTTGTCGTGTTTTTTGAGTGGTTCATTGATCCACCTCCTTATTGTTATTCCCAGTCCAGGGTCGTAAGAACAACCCCCCCGATTCAAATTACCGTGCAGGAGGAATTACGTCAAACGACGTACCAGCGACGAAATTACACGATTCAAGAACTTGCGCAGCATCGTTTTTGATTATGTTAAGAAGTAGCCGAATTTGCTTGTTGCCTTTCGAATCTTTCGGAGCAAGGCAGTCTCCTGCGGATCATTTGGGAACCGTTGTGCGCAGCGAGCCACTCAAGCAATGGGCGCCCTGGGTACTTGACGCTAACACCGAATCCGACGGACGGGCGGGTTGAAAATTTTCGCGAGTGGTTCGATCGACTCGCATCTGACTGCGCTCGCCGCGCAGGCGCGGTCGGGCGACGTGACCTGTCTCGCAAGTCGCTGCGCCCCGACGGCCCGTGCAGCTTTACCGCTCGCGTTCCCAGAAGTCCGCGTTCTTGATGCCGAGCTTCTTCGGATCGAAGGTGTACTTTGTCACACCCGCTTTCATCTGCTCCTCGTAGTCCTTGAGTGCTTTCAGCGCCGGTCTGCCCATCAGGAACAGGATGAGGATGCCGATGATGTTAAGCCACGCCATCAGGCCCACGCCCATGTCGCCGAGGGCCCAGGCAAGGTCTGCGGTGCGCACGGTGCCATAGAAGACGGCGCTGAGCATCATCACTTTGAGCACGGCAATCTCGCCGGGAATACGTAGCGAGCGTCGTATGTAAGCGACGTTGGTCTCGGCGATGTAGTAGTAGGCGAGGATCGTCGTGAACGCGAAGAAGAAAAGCGCGAAAGCGACGAAGGTCTTGCCGAAACCGCCGACAACGCTCTCGAGGGCGTACTGCGTGAACGCGGGGCTGTTCGCAAGTACATCGGTGCTCAGCAGGCCGCCGCTCTCGGTCGCTTCGACGCCCGTGACGTAATACTGATTGGTGATCAGGATCATGAAAGCCGTCGCCGAACACACGAACAGCGTATCGACGTAGACCGAGAACGCCTGCACCAGACCCTGCTGCGCGGGATGTTCGACCTCCGAGGCCGCGGCCGCGTGCGGGCCCGTGCCCTGGCCGGCTTCGTTGGAGTAGACGCCGCGCTTGACGCCCCAGCCGATGGCCGCGCCGACGCCCGCCATCGGCGTGAATGCGTCCGTGATGATGAGCATCAGGATGCCCGGCAGCGCGGTGATGTGCATCAGGATGATGACGATCGCCAGCAGTACGTAACCGACCGCCATGAACGGCACGACGACCTGAGTGAAGTGCGCAATGCGCTTGACGCCGCCGAAGATGATGAAGCCGAGCAGAATCACGACAAAGACGGCCGTCGCCAGCTTCGTATAGGTGACCGAGCCGAGGGCGGTTTCCAGCACACCGGAATCGCCGAAGGCGAGGTCCGCCGCATTGCCGATGGCGTTCGACTGCACCGTCGGCAACAGCAGGCCGACAGCGAAGATCGTCGTGATAGCGAATATCCATGCGTACCACTTCTGGCCCATGGCCTTCTCGATGTAATACGCGGGTCCGCCGCGCAACTGCCCCTCGTCTTCCTCCTTGTAGATCTGGCCGAGTGCAGACTCGACATAGGCGGTTGCGGCGCCCAGGAAAGCCACGACCCACATCCAGAACACGGCACCGGGACCGCCGAAACCGATGGCTGCGGCCACGCCCGCAATATTGCCGGTTCCTACCCGGCCCGACAGCGACACCGACAACGCCTGGAACGACGAGATGCCGCGATCGGACTCCTTGCTCGAGAACAGCAATCTGATCATTTCGCCGAAAAGGCGCACCTGCACGAAGCGGGTAAGAACGGAATAGAAGAGTCCTGCTGCGAGCAGCAGGTACACGAGCACCGGGCTCCAGACAAAGCTGTTGATCTGATCGATGAATTCTTGCATGCCCCTGTCCTGTATTGTTCTGCTTATTGGCCCCGGGGAATAGTAACTGAAATCAGGTTCGCCGTTGTACGCTGATCACGTTTGGCAGTTGCTCCAGCCTGGTCATCGTGGTGCTCAGGGTCGGCAGATCGCGGATCTCGACGCTGATTTCCATTACCGTCTCCAGCGTCTTCTTGTCCGTCTTGCTCTTCAGGTCGGTTACATTGGCTGCTTCATCGGCGAGGATCGTGCTGATATCGCGGATCAGGCCACTGCGATCGTAGGCGCGCAGCGTCAGGTCCACAGGGTAGGTCGCCGATTCCGAGCGGCCCCAGTTCACCTCGATGATGCGCTGCGGGTGACGCCGGTTGAGGCCGAGGAAATTGCCACAGTCCTGGCGGTGAATGCTTACGCCGCGGCCCTGGGTGATGTAGCCCGAAATCGGTTCCGGCGGCACCGGGCGGCAGCAGCGCGCGAAGTTGCACATCAGGTCACCCACGCCGCTCACCGCCACGCCTTCCGCTTCGCCGGCCTTGCGTTGGGTCGGCCTGCGCCGCTTAAGTGTTTGGGACTTGTCGACGCCACGCATCTGCTGCAGCGCGGTTGCCACGGCGGCAGGCGTGATGTCGCCCGCACCGAGCGCGACGCAGAGGGTGTCGGTGCTGGCGAATTTCAGTTGGGCCGCGATGCTGTCGGTCGCCACGTCCCGGAGGTTGAGACGCCCGAGTTCCCGCTCCAGGATTTCGCGCCCCTGGCGCAGATGCTGGTCGCGGTCCTGTTGGCGGAACCAGCTGCGCACCTTGGCGCGGCTGCGGCCACTGGCCAGGTAACCGAGCCGCGGGCTCAGCCAGTCTCGGCTCGGCTGCGCGTGGCTGCCCGTGATGATCTCGATCTTGTCGCCGTTTTGCACCGTGTAGGTGAGCGGAACGATGCGGCCGTTCACCTTCGCGCCGCGGCAGCGATGGCCGACCTGGGTGTGCACGTAATAGGCGAAATCGAGCGGCGTCGCGCCGGCCGGCAGTTCGACCACGTCGCCTTTCGGGCTAACCGCGTACACGCGGTCTTCGAACAGGTCGTCACGGATCTGGTCGAGCAGGTCGCCGCTGTCATTGCCCGGATCGAGCAATTGCCTCAGGAAGCGGATCTTCTGGTCGAAGGCGGCCGGCGTGCCGCCGCCCTCCTTGTAGCGCCAGTGAGCGGCCACGCCCAGTTCCGCCTGCCGGTGCATGTCGAAGGAGCGTATCTGCACTTCTACCGTCTTGCCGTGCGGGCCGATCACGGCTGTGTGCAGCGAGCGATAGTCGTTCTCCTTCGGGTTCGCGATGTAGTCGTCGAATTCGCCGGGCAGGTACGACCACAGGTTGTGTACCACGCCGAGGGCCGCGTAGCAGTCCTTGACGTCGTTCACCAGGATGCGCACCGCGCGAATGTCGAACAGGCTTTCGAGGCCGCGGTCCTTGCGCTGCATTTTGCGCCAGATGCTGAAGATGTGTTTCGGCCGGCCGGTAATTTCGGCGGGTACGCCGGCCTCGTCGAGCTCCCGCCGCAGAATGCCCTTGACGTCTTCGATGAACGCTTCGCGCTCCTCGCGCTTTTCATTCAACGCGCCCGCGATCTCGGCGTAGGTGTCCGGCTCGGTGTAGCGAAACGCGAGATCCTCGAGTTCCCACTTGAGCTGCCAGACGCCGAGGCGATTCGCGAGTGCGGCATAGATCTCGCGGGTTTCGGTGGCCAATGCCTGTTTCTCGGCGGCGGACGCCGACTTCGCCGTGCGCATTCGATGCAGCTGTTCGGCAATCCGCACCAGCACCAGCCGCACGTCGGAGACCACCGCCAGCAGCATCTTGCGCAGCGCCTCGGATTGCTTCACGGCGAGCGCTTCGCCGGGCTGCCAGTCGGCGGGCAGGGAGAATCGCCCGAGCCGCACGAGACCCGTAATTACTTGAGAAAGTGACGATAAATTACTGTTATTTAATGAATCATCTTTAATAAGTCCGTCGCGAAACAACGGGTAGAGGTGCACCGCGGCGACCACGTCCTGCGGCAGCCCCAGCGACGCGACAATGGCGGCGATGGACTCACCGTCCTGGACCGCCTGCGGCAGTCCCGGGCGCAGCGGCAGGGCGGCGACGAAGCCTCGCGCGGCCGCGACGATATCCGCCTGTTCGGCGCCGTTATCGTGATTTTCAGGTTTCGAAACCGCCATTTGGCAGAACTTCACAGTGTGCCTGTTCCGGCAATAACCGTTATCATACGCGCTGATTTCGGCCCCGTGGCCCCGGCCGGATTCAGACTTGGGCATCGGGCATGAAATCGTATCAGGCAAGGATGACCGGCGTGAGCACGGACCGGGTCCGTTGCGGGTGCGCAGGAGCCGCGGAGCAACAACAAGCGGAACAGTATGGCAGGACACAGCAAGTGGGCGAATATCCAGCATCGCAAGGGCGCCCAGGACAAGAAACGCGGCAAGCTCTTCACGAAGCTGATTCGTGAGATAACGGTTGCGGCGAAGATGGGCGGCAGCGATCCCGTTGCCAATCCGCGCCTGCGGCTGGCGATCGACAAGGCCAAGGCGCAGAGCATGCCGAAGGACAACATCGAGCGGGCCGTCAAGCGCGGCGCCGGGGAACTCGAGGGTGCCGAGTACCAGGAGATCCGTTACGAGGGCTACGGACCGGGCGGGACCGCCGTGATGGTCGACTGCCTGACCGACAACCGCAACCGCACCGTGGCCGAGGTGCGCCACGCGTTCTCAAAGCACGGCGGAAATCTCGGTGCCGACGGCTCGGTGAATTACCTCTTCAACCACGTGGGCCTGTTACTGTACCCGGAAGGATCCGACGAGGATGCGATCATGGAAGCTGCGATCGAAACGGGCGCCGAAGACGTGGTCGTGGACGACGAGGGCTCGATCGAGGTGCTGACGGAGCCTGCCGAATTCGAACGGGTGCGAGATGCCATGCGCAAAGCGGGATTCGAACCCGAATCCGCGGAGTTGACGATGCGCGCCTCGACCAGCTCGGAACTGGAGATGGACGACGCCGCTTCGATGGTGAAACTGCTCGAGACACTGGAGGATCTCGATGACGTGCAGGAGGTCTACAGCAACGCGGACATCAGCGACGATGTGCTGGCGCAGCTTTGAGAATCGAATTGACCAGCACGCGACGCATCCTCGGCATTGATCCCGGTTCCCGGAAGACCGGCTTCGGCGTGCTCGATTTCGCGGGCGACGAGCCGACCTACGTTGCCAGCGGCGTCGTAAGCAGCGCCGAGGGCACGTTTCCCGATCGTCTCCGGCGCATTTTCACGGCGGTCGGCGAGATCGTCGAGGAGTACCGCCCGGACGTCGTGGCGATAGAGAGCGTCTTCATGCACAAGAACGCCGGCAGCGCACTGAAACTGGGCCAGGCTCGCTCGGCGGCCCTTTGCGCGACGTTCGGCTTCGAAATGGAGGTCCACGAGTACGCCCCGCGGGAGATCAAGCAGGCCATCGTGGGCACTGGGGCGGCGAGCAAGGAGCAGGTGCAGCACATGGTGATTTCGCTCCTGAAGCTGGACGCTGCGCCATCGCTGGATGCCGCGGACGCGCTCGCCGCTGCGCTGTGTCACGGGCACCAGCACCGCATCAAGAGCCGGCTCGCGCTGCGCGAGGCAGCGGTGTTGCCGCGATGATCGGTTCACTGCGCGGCCGGCTCATCCTGAAGCAGGCGCCATCGGTCATCATCGAGTGCCACGGCGTCGGCTACGAAGTCGAGACGCCGATGTCGACCTTCCTGGAGCTGCCCCCGGCCGGCGACGAACTGTTCCTGTTCACGCACATGGTCGTGCGCGAGGACGCGCAGATGCTCTTCGGATTCGCCACGGAGCATGAGCGCGCCCTGTTCCGCATGCTGATCAGGATCAGCGGCGTGGGCGCGAAGATGGGGCTCGCCGTGTTGTCGGCGATGAGCGTCGACGGATTCAGGCGTTGCGTCGAATACGAGGATGCCGCATCGCTGGTGAAGGTGCCCGGCATCGGCAAGAAGACCGCCGAGCGCCTGATCATCGAGATGCGCGACCGGATTGACATGCCTGCCGCACAATCGGGCGCTACGAGAGTCGAAGCTGAGGCCGGCGCAAAATCCGAGGCCATGGACGCGCTGATCTCGCTCGGCTACAAGCCGCGCGAAGTGCAGAAACTGATTGGCGAACTCGATGTTGACGGCAAGTCGGCAGAGGATATTATCCGGCTCGCATTGCGACAGGTGGCGCTTTAAACCATGACCGGAATCGAACACGACCGACTGACGAGCGGTGAGTCGAAGCCCGAGGACAAGCTGTTCGACCGTGCGATCCGGCCGAAGCTGCTCGACGAATACGTCGGCCAGCCGGGCGTCAAGCAGCAGATGGGCATCTTCATCGAAGCGGCACGCAAGCGCGGCGAGGCGCTGGACCACGTACTCATTTTCGGGCCGCCGGGGCTGGGCAAGACGACGCTGGCGCACATCGTCGCCAACGAGATGCGGGTGAACTTGCGGCACACGTCGGGGCCGGTGCTGGAGCGCCCGGGCGACCTCGCCGCGATCCTGACCAATCTCGAACCCAACGACGTGTTGTTCGTCGACGAGATTCACCGGCTGAGCCCGGTGGTCGAAGAGGTGCTGTACCCGGCGATGGAGGATTTCCAGCTCGACATCATGATCGGTGAAGGGCCGGCGGCACGCTCGATCAAGCTGGACCTGCAGCCGTTCACCCTGGTCGGTGCAACGACGCGGGCAGGCCTCCTGACGTCGCCCCTGCGCGACCGCTTCGGCATCGTGCAGCGGCTCGAGTTCTATTCCGTCGACGAGCTCGAAGCTATCGTGCGGCGTTCGGCGCAGATCCTGCAGCTGCCCGTAAAGGGCGAGGGCGCGCAGCACATCGCGCGGCGTGCGCGGGGCACGCCGCGCATCGCGAACCGCCTGCTGCGGCGGGTGCGGGACTTTGCCGAGGTGCAAGCGGACGGCGTCGTCACCGGCGCCGTCGCCCGCGGCGCAATGGACATGCTGCAGGTCGACCCCCACGGCTTCGACGCGATGGACCGGCGCCTGCTGCGGACGATCATCGACAAGTTCGATGGCGGCCCCGTCGGCATCGACAGCCTGGCCGCGGCGATCGGGGAGGAGCGCGGCACGATCGAGGACGTGCTGGAACCGTACCTGATCCAGCAGGGTTTCATGATGCGCACTGCCCGCGGCCGTGTCGCGACGAAGAATGCCTACCTGCATTTCGGCCTGACGCCGCCGACGGCCGGGGCGCCACCCGAACTGCCGTTGTTCGACCAGAATTGAGTCAGCCATGGCGGATGTGAGCGACACCAGACCCTTTCAGTGGCCCGTGCGGGTCTACTACGAGGACACCGACGCGCAGGGCGTCGTGTACTACGCGAACTATTTCCGCTTCATGGAGCGTGCGCGCACCGAATGGCTGCGCGCCCTCGGCGTCAACCAGGAACGTATGCTGAACGAGGACCGGCGCATGTTCGTCGTCACCCGGACGGAACTGGATTTCATCGTGCCCGCCCGATTCAACGACGAATTGATCGTTACGGCCCGGTTATCCGGTCTCAGCCGCGCCACCTTTGACATCGAGCAAGTGATCTACCGCGAAAGCCTCGACGGCACGGTTTGCTGCCGGGGCGGAGTTCGCGCCGCATTTCTGAATGCCGACACGCTGAAACCGCAGCGTGTGCCGGCGTCGCTATTCGAGGAAAAACCGTTATGACAGCCGACCTATCGGTCATCGGCCTGCTCCTGCAGGCCAGTATTCCGGTCCAGATCGTAATGATCCTGCTGGTTCTCGCGTCCCTCGTTTCGTGGACCATCATCTTCACGAAACGGCGGCTGATCCGGCGGACCCGCGCGGCCTGCGACGACTTCGAGGCATCGTTCTGGTCCGGCGGCGACCTGAACACGCTGTACCAGAGCGCATCCCGGAAGAAGGGCGGTGCGGTCGGTATGGCGAGCATTTTCGAAGGCGGGTTCCGCGAGTTCAATCGTGGCCTGCAGGGCGGCCAGACCAATCCCGACAAGCTCATCGAGGAGTGCCGCCGCTCGATGCACGTATCGCAAATGCGCGAGGTGGACCGGCTCGAGCAGGGCCTCGCGCCGCTTGCGACGATCGGTTCGACGAGTCCCTACGTCGGCCTGTTCGGCACGGTCTGGGGCATCATGAACGCCTTCATGGAGATCGGTAACATGCAGTCCGCGACGCTCGCCACGGTCGCGCCGCCGATCGCCGAGGCCCTCATCGCGACGGCCATGGGGCTGTTCGCCGCGATCCCGGCCGTCATCGCCTACAACCACTACGCGGACAAGGTCGTGCGGCTCGAGTACCGCTACGACGGCTTCATGGAGGAGTTCTCGAGCATCCTGGATCGCCACGCGCGTTCGAAGTTGAGGTAAGCCCCATGCCCACCCCGCTGCAAAAACGCAAACTGATGGGCGAGATCAACGTCGTGCCGTACATCGACGTGATGCTCGTGTTGCTGGTCATCTTCATGGTCACGGCGCCGTTGCTGACGCAGGGCATCGAGGTCGACCTGCCGAAAGCCGCGGCGGAGCCGATCCAGGATGTGCCGAACACGCCGCCGCTGGTACTCAGCGTCGACAGGGAAGGCAATCTCTACATCAATGTCGGCGACGACGAGGACAAGCCGACGTCGGGCGAGGAGGTCATCCGCCGCGTCGGCATCGTGCTGCGTACGAGCCCGGAGACCCAGATTCTCGTGAAGGCCGATCGCGCCGTGCCCTACGGCAACGTCGTCGGCGCGATGGTGGTCCTGCAGCAGGCCGGTGCCGATAGCATCGGTTTCGTCACCGACCCGCTGGATAGCTACCCGATACCCGAGTAAGCAGTGATCCAGGACCGTCACAATGTCGTCCCCGTGTTCATGGCGGTGCTGCTGCACGCCCTGATCGTGGCGTCGATGTTTCTTGCATTCGACTTCACGGCGCGCAAGCCGCCACCGATGCCGCTGGTGATCAAGGGCACGCTGGTGGCCGACAGCACCGTGCTGCCGCCGCCAGTGGCGAAGGAGCCGGAGCCGGAGCCTCCGCCGGTCGTCGAGGAGGAGCCGCCGCCCGTCGTCGACACGGCGGCCGAGGAACAGGCGCGGCTGGCCGCGGAAGAGGCCAAGCGGCAGCAGGACGCGCTGGTGGAGCAGCAGAGGCTGGAGGAACTGCGGCGCCAGCAGGAGGCCGAGGAGCAGCGCAAGCGGGAGGAGGCCGAGCGGCGCAAACGCGAGGAGGAAGCCCGCCGGAAGCGCGAGCAGGAGGCCGAAATGGAGCGCAAGCGCCGCGAGGAAGAGGCCGAGCTGGAACGTAAGCGGCGCGAGGCGGAACTCGAGCGCCAGCGAGAGATCGAACGGCAGCGCGCGGAAAACGAGCGCAAGCGTCGCGAAGCGGAAGCCGCGGCATTTCAGAGCGCCGTCAATGAGGAGGCGGAGCGCCTCGAGGCCATGAATTCCACCGAAATGGCGGCGTACCAGTTCGCACTGCAGCAAAAAGTGCTGCGCAACTGGGCGCGCCCGGCGAGCGCGCAGCCCGGACTGGACTGCCTGGTGCAGGTGCGCCAGTCGGCGTCGGGTGAGGTAATCTCGGCGCGCGTGGTAAGTTGCAACGGTGACGCAGCGGTCGAACGATCGATCGAAGCGGCGGTCAAGAAAGCATCGCCGCTGCCGTTGCCCGAAAATCAGTTACTGTTTGACCCGAACTTGCGATTTCGTTTCATACCTGAACAATAGCCCGCCAACGACGGAGGTAGACGTTCATCGTGCTAAAACATGCATTCATACTGGGATTTGCGGCGTGGCTGCTCAGCAGCAGCGCCTTGGGCGACATCACGGTCGAAATCACCAAGGGCGGGGTCGCGCGCACGCCGGTTGCCGTCGTCCCGTTCGGCTGGTCCGGCCGGACCGCCGACATGCCCCTCGATATCGCCGAAGTCATTGCGGCGGACCTGCAGCGGAGCGGGCGCTTCGCACCGATCGCCGAGGAAAACATGCTGCAGAAACCGACTTCGGGGGCCGAACTCGATTTCGACGACTGGACTTTCGTCAAGGCAGAGGCCGTGGTCGTCGGCCGTATCACCCAGACGGGCGACAACGCGTACGACGTGAGTTTCCAGCTGTTCGACGTTTTTCGCCAGGAGCAGCTGGTCGGTTATCGCATACCCGCAAGCCGTGGCACGATGCGCATCGTGGCCCACCGCGCGGCGGACATGATCTACGAGAAGCTCACGGGCATCAAAGGCGTGTTTGCCACCAAGGTTGCGTTCGTCACCGCGGAGCGCGACCAGAACGGGCAGACCTTCCGGCTCGTGGTCGCCGACCAGGACGGCTTCAACGAGACCGTGGTCCTGCAGAGCACGGACCCGATCATGTCACCGGCCTGGTCGCCCGACAGCCGGCGCCTCGCTTACGTGTCGTTCGAGAACAACCGCTCGTCCGTGTGGGTCCAGACCTTGCGCACCGGCAACCGCATCCAGGTGTCCAACAAGCCCGGGATCAACGGCGCGCCATCGTTCTCGCCGGACGGCAAGCAGCTGGCGCTGACCCTGGGCGGGATCGACGGCAACCTCGACATCCACGTGCTCGACCTCGCGACGCGGCAGACGCGGCGTCTCACCACGCACCGCGCGATCGATACGGAGGGCAGCTGGTCTCCGGACGGTCGCTATATCTACTTCACCTCCGACCGCAGTGGGGGGCCGCAGGTCTACCGGGTCCCGGCGTCCGGCGGCACGCCGGAGCGCGTGACCTTCGAGGGGAGTTATAATGCGCGGCCACGGTTGTCCGAGGACGGCAAGCGCCTTGCGATGGTGCACCTCGATCGCGGCAACTATCGGATCGCGGTCATGGACATCAAGAGCAAAGCACTGTTGATCGTGTCGGCGGGCCAGCAGGACGAGTCACCGAGTTTTGCGCCGAACAGCGATACGCTGATTTACGCCACGCGCCAGGCGCGCAACGGGGTGCTCGAGACGGTAACGGCGGACGGTTTGATACGCCAGCGCGTCAGTTCCGGGCAGGGCGACGTGCGGGAGCCGGTGTGGTCGCCGTTCCCGCGCTACTAAGTTTTAATAGGTTACCTTACATAGTTAAAGTAACTATTTGTAAATCATAAGATTCCGGCCTGGACGGAATACAATCGCAAAGGACGATACGATGCTTAAGTACAAACTCGCTGTAACCACGCTGATGCTCGCGCTGCTTGTTGGCTGCGCGTCGAACACGGTTCCTGATCCTGAGCCCGGCGACGCCACCTACGACGCGGCAGGTTCCGGCGCGAATACGGACGTCTACGGTGACGACCCGATGGGTGCCGGCGCGGCGCTCGACGACGACTACACCGCGGGCGAACTCGCCAACATCATCTATTTCGACTTCGACTCCTCGGAGGTGCGCGCGGATTTCACGGACATCGTGGCCCGTCACGCGCTCATTCTCGCCAATGACCCGGCCGCACGCGTGCGGCTCGAGGGCCACGCCGACGAGCGCGGATCCCGCGAGTACAATATCGGCCTCGGCGAGCGCCGCGCGCAGTCGGTACGCCGGATGCTGATGATCCAGGGCGCCTCGGCCGCGCAGATCGCGACCGTCAGCTTTGGCGAAGAGCGGCCCCTTGCACTGGGCAGCGACGAGGGCTCGTGGGCACAAAACCGCCGTGTCGAGATCAAGTACACTAATTAGAACCACGGGTATTCGAATCGTGAAAGGCAGTCGTACCTTCGCAGTGCTACCGGCGATCCTGGCGTTGTCCGGGTGCCTGGCCGTTACGCCGCCGAAGGAAGACCCGGTGCTCATCAAGCTCAACGAACTGGACCGGCGCCTGCAGGCGATCGAGCGCGTCGTGCAGAACCAGAGCCTGGTGACGATGACACAACAGCTGAGTTCGCTCGAACGGCGCGTCGACGAGCTGCAGGGGGCGTCGGAAGAGATCGAGTACAACGCGTCGACCACGTACGAGCGCCAGCGCGAGCTGTACGCCGACCTCGACGCGCGCATCCAGGGCCTCGAGAGCAAGCTGCAGGCCCGCGGAAACGTGAACGTCCTCGATGGCGGTCCGCTGCCCCCCGGCCAGTTGCCCGTACCGGGCGGTTCCGACCGGGACAACTACCAGGCGGCATTCGAACTGCTGAAGGAACAGCGTTACGAGCCGGCGGCACAGGCGTTCCAGCAGTTTCTGAAGACCTACCCCGACAGCGAGTTGGCCGACAATGCGCAGTACTGGCTGGCGGAGTCCTATTACGTCACGCAGAAGTTCGAACAGGCCCTGTCCTCGTTCCAGACCGTGATCGACGATTACCCGCGTTCACGCAAGGTGCCCGATGCGCTGCTGAAGATGGGCTACTGCAACTACGAGCTGGAGCGATGGGACGCGGCGCGGGCGGCCCTTTCCAAGGTACAGGCGGACTACCCCGAGACGACTGCCGCGCGGCTGGCTGGCCAGCGCCTGGAAAGGATGGGCACGGAGGGCGTGTGACGGGCGCTTCGCTTGTCATTTGGCGCCTTTTCGGTATGATGCGCGGCCGCACGAACAGAGCCCGTGCATCGGACACGCCGGGGGTATAGCTCAGTCGGTAGAGCATCGGCCTTTTAAGCCGCTGGTCCTAGGTTCGAATCCTAGTGCCCCCACCATCTTCCTCGCGGTGCATTCGGCACCCGGCGCGGCGTAACCGTTTCAGATAAAACAGGCGACGGCACCAGAAACTGTCGCTATCATTCAGCGTTTTGCGTAACGGGGCGCACGGGCAATTGGCGAACGATCGCTGGAAATTCCACAAGTTCGGGGGCTCGAGCCTCGCGGACGCAGACTGTTTCAAACGTGTAGCCGGTCTCATGACCGAGCGGCGCGGCGAGCGTCTGGGGGTCGTGGTGTCCGCCATGGGCGGCATGACGGACGCGCTGCTGAACCTGGCCGCCCAGGCCGAGCGTGACGACAACGCCTACGAAGCCGGACTGAATGCCATCGGCGAGCGCTACGCGGTCACGGCCAAAGCGCTGCTCGGCGGCGAGGCACTGGTTCAGATTCTCGACGCGTGGGGCCAGGACGCGGAGGACATCCGCGACGTGCTGAAAGCCATCGCGCTGGTGCGTTCAGCGCCTCAGAGGAGCCGGGATATCGTCGCCGGCTACGGCGAGATCTGGTCGGCGCGGCTGCTGGCGGCGCTGCTTGGCGAACTCGAGCCGGAACGCGGCGGCACCTGGGTCGATGCGAGGCAGGTCATCACCGTCCGCCAGACCGAGCTCGGCCCAACAGTGCTGTGGGACGCGTCCCGCGACAATTTCAGCAAGGTCATGCCCGACGATTTCTCGGGGATCGCGGTCATGACCGGTTTCATCGCGTCGGACGAGACGGGATTGCAGACGACGCTCGGTCGTAACGGCAGCGACTTCTCGGCCGCGATATTCGCGGCGCTCGCCAGTGCCTGCGAACTCAGCATCTGGACGGACGTCGACGGCGTCATGAGCGCCGACCCGAACCGCGTGCCCGAGGCGCGCGTCATCGAGCAACTCACGTACAACGAGGCGATGGAACTCGCGTACTTCGGCGCCAAGGTCATCCACCCGCAGACGTTGGGGCCGGTGATCGACAACGAGATCCCGGTATTCATCCGCAACAGCCACAACCCGGAACACCCGGGCAGCCGCATCGCGGCGGTCGCGGCGGCCGCGGACAGCATCAAGGGGATAACCGCGATCGGTGACATGGCGCTGGTCAATCTCGAAGGTGCGGGCATGATCGGTGTGCCGGGAACGGCCGACCGCCTGTTCGCGTCCCTGAAAAATGCCGGGGTCTCGGTAACGCTGATCTCGCAGGCGAGTTCCGAGCATTCCATCTGTATCGCGGTGCCGCGCGTGCTGGCGGAGCGGGCCAGGAAGGTCATCTCGGAGGCGTTCGCGGAGGAACTGGCGAGCGGGCAGATCCACAGTGTGGACGTCACGGATTCGCAGAGCATCGTCGCCGTCGTCGGAGACGGCATGGCCGGGACGCCGGGCATTGCCGCCCGCTTCTTCGGCACACTGGGCCGCGCCGGCATCAACGTGCGCGCCATTGCCCAGGGGTCGTCGGAGCGCAATATTTCGGCCGTCGTCGACTCGGACGAGGCGACCCGCGCTCTGCGGGCCGCGCATTCCGGCTTCTACCTGTCGGCCAAGACGGTGTCGATCGGGCTCATCGGCCCGGGGACGGTCGGCAGCGCCCTGTTACGGCAGATCGACAAGCAGCACGCGCGCCTCGAGAACCGTTTCAATCTCGATCTGCGGGTGCGCGGCATCGCGCGCTCCGACCGCATGCTGCTCGGCGACAGGCGTATCGATCTCGCGGGCTGGCACGCGGCGTTCGACAGCGCGGCCGTCGATCTCGACCTCGCCGCGTTCGAAGCGCACGTCAACCCGGACCACCTGCCGCACGCGATCCTGGTCGACTGCACCGCCAGCGAAGCCATCGCGTCGCGCTACACCGAGTGGCTGTCGCGTGGCATTCACGTAATCACGCCGAACAAGAAGGCGTTCAGCGGGCCGATGGACTATTACCGGTCTCTGCAGGCCGCGGCGGACCAGGGCAGCGCGCATTATTTCTACGAAACGACGGTCGGTGCGGCGCTGCCGGTCATCACCACGCTCTGCGATCTCATCCACACGGGCGACGAGGTGCATTCCGTGCAGGGCATCTTCTCGGGCACGCTCGCCTACCTGTTCAACGTGTACGACGGTTCGCGCCCGTTCTCGGACATTGTCCGCGAGGCCCGGAAGAACGGCTTTACCGAGCCGGATCCGCGCGACGACCTGTCAGGGATGGACGTCGCCCGCAAACTGACGATACTTGCGCGCGAACTCGGCGAGCCGATCGAGATCAGCGATTTTCCGGTCCAGAGCCTGGTCCCGGAGGCGCTGCGGGACTGCAGCATCGACGAGTTCCTCGCGCGGCTGCCCGAATTCGACGGCGACATCGAGACGCTGTACCGCGATGCAGCCAGGCAGGGCCGGCGGTTGCGCTATGTCGCCCGTTTCGAAGCCGGCGGCGATGCCTCTGTCGGACTCGAGGCCGTCGGCCCGGAGCATCCGTTCTGCAACATCAACCTGACCGACAATATCGTGCAGTTCAAGTCGGACCGCTACTCGGCGAATCCGCTGGTCGTGCAGGGTCCGGGCGCCGGGCCCGAAGTGACTGCCGCCGGTGTTTTCGCCGACCTGTTGCGCCTCGCGAACTATCTCAGCACCGGTGCAGGCTATGTCTGACGCGGCAACGGCGTTCGCTCCCGCGTCCATCGGCAATGTCGCTGTCGGCTTCGACATGCTCGGGCTCGCCCTGGGCGGCGGCGCCGGCGATACGGTGGTCGCATCGCGCAGCGATGCGCGGGGCATTTCGATCGGGGAGGTGCGCGGACTGGACGGCGAGATACATCCATACCTGTCCACCGACCCGAAGCAGAACACGGCGTCGATCGGCGCGCAGGCACTGTGGGACGCCGCCGGCGCGTCCGGCGGCGCGGTACTCAGGGTACACAAGGGCGTGCCGCTCCAGTCCGGCATGGGAAGCTCCGCGGCATCCGCGGTCGCGGCAGTGGTCGCGGTCAATGCGCTGCTCGACGAGCCGCTCGAAACGCCGGAGCTGCTGTCGTTTGCGCTCGAGGGCGAGAAATTCGCGAGCGGCGGGCTGCATGCAGACAACGTCGCCCCGAGCCTCCTCGGCGGCCTGGTGCTGTGCCCGACCGTGCTCCTCCCCGAGGTCGTGCGCCTGCCGGTGCCCGCGGGCGTCAGCGCGGTGCTGCTGCACCCGGAGCTGCAGGTCAATACGGCGCATGCGCGTCGCGGCCTGGCCAAAGGCTACCCGATGGAGCAGTGGCTCCAGCAGCAGGGCTACCTGGCCGGCTTCATTGCAGCGTGCATGGCCGGGGATGTCGAGTTGATCGGCCGCACGCTGCGCGATGTCGTGATCGAGCCGCAGCGGGCCGCCGCGGTACCGTGCTTCGACGACGTCAAGGCAGCGGCGATGCGCGCCGGTGCACTGGGCTGCAGCCTGTCGGGCAGCGGTCCGAGTATTTTTGCGCTGTGCGACACGCGCAGCAGCCGCAACCTCGCCAGCGCCATGGAGCAGGCCTGCCGGGCGCTCGGTATCGAGTGCCAGTCCTGGGTCAGTCCGCTGGACGCGCCGGGCGCCAGGCTGAAATCCTGACGATGCAGTATTTCAGCACCCGCGGAGCAGGGCCGGTCACGCTCGACGACGCGCTGGTGAGCGGCATCGCCGCTGACGGCGGCTTGTTCCTGCCGCAGACGCTTCCGCAATTCAGCGTCGACGATTTCGCCGCGGCGGATTCCATTCCCCTTGTTGCCACGCGACTGCTGGAGCCGTTCTTCCAGGGTTCGACGCTGCACGGCGACCTGCAGGCGATCCTGGCGGAAACCTTCAGTTTCCCGATCCCGGTCACGCCGCTGCCCGCCGGTGAGGGATTTGCGAGCCTGCTGGAGCTTTACCACGGTCCGACCGCCGCGTTCAAAGACGTGGGTGCCGGCTTCCTCGCCGCGTGCCTCATGCGGCTAGAAGGCGATGCGGCAGATCCGCTGACGATCCTGGTGGCGACGTCGGGCGACACCGGGGGCGCCGTGGCTGCCGCCTTCAATGAGCGGCCGGGCATGCGCGTGGTGGTGTTGTTTCCGGACGGCCGCGTCTCGGATCGCCAGGCGCACCAGCTGACGTGCTGGGGCGACAACGTGTTGTCGCTGCGTGTTCGCGGCGCGTTCGACGATTGCCAGGCGCTCGTGAAGCGCGCGCTCGCGGACGCCGGGCTCGGCAACCGGTTTCGCTTCAGCTCGGCGAACAGCATCAACATCGGCCGGCTGTTGCCGCAGAGCACCTACTACGCGCAGGCGAGCGTCGCGCACCATGCGAAAACCGGCCGCAGACCGGGCTTCATCGTCCCGACGGGAAACCTGGGTAACGCGCTGGCCTGCGTGATGGTGCGCGAGATGGGCCTGCCCATCGGCCCGATCATCCTCGCGACGAATGCCAATCGCACGATCAGCGACTATTTCGAGACGCTGAAGTGGTTGCCGCGTCCCAGCGTGCAGACGCTCGCATCGGCGATGGACGTGGGTGACCCCAGCAACATGGAGCGCTTGCGGAGCCTGGTCGGCGATGCGCAGGTCTTGCGCGAAAGGCTCGGTGTTCTCGCCGTATCCGACGACCTCATCGAGGCGGCGATCCGCCGTGATTTCAACGAATTCGGCTTTGCCACGTGTCCGCACACCGCGACGGCAACGCATACCTGGCGACAGCTCGACGAAGAGCTGCGCGTCGAGCACGACTGGATACTGGTTGCGACCGCACACCCCGCCAAGTTCGAAACAATCGTCGAGCCGTTGATCGGCACGACGGTACCGCTGCCGCAGGGGCTGGCCGATATCCTGTCCCGGCCGAGCCATTCCATCGCGATCGATGCGGATCTTTCCGCACTCGATACCGCGCTCAGTGATTTCTTTTCGGCGTGAGTGCTTGACGATCGCATGATCAGTCGCCATTAATACGGCAGGTCGCCGGGAGCGGGCCCCAGCAGATGACAGAAATCCTCGATTCGGTTTACGCAACCTGGTTCCTGCCGGTCCTGCTGGTGCTGCTCGTGATCTGGCTCGTCTATCGCCGCTACACGGCGGGGGACCACCTGCAGCGCGTGTTGAAGGAGATCGCGTATGCGCGCATCGAGAGACTCGTCGTTCCCGACTCCGATGACGGCGAGATCCAGATCGATTACCTGTTGCTGACCTCGCAGGGCCTGTTGATTCTTCATATCAAGGACGTTGAGGGTGTCGTATTCGGGAGCGACAAGATGCAGGACTGGACCGTCATCGCCAAGGATCGTCGTTTCACGTTCTCGAATCCGCAGCCGGCGCTGTACGACCGCATCGCCGCCGTCAGGCAGATCGTGCGCGAGGTTCCGGTCGAGGGCCGGGTGCTGTTTCTCGATGGGGCCGAGTTCACCAAGGGCGTGCCGTCGATGGTGTGCACGCTCGACGAACTGCTCGAGCAGTTCGGAGAAAAGGACAAGGCGGCCGCGCAACGCAAGGTCGAGGCTTTCAAGCCGCACTGGGAGTTGTTGCAGAAGAACGCACTCGGTGGCGTATGAGTTCGCGTGTTCGCCTGGTCGAGGCCGGCGCCGCGGATGCGGACGCGCTATCGGCCGCCGGACGGCGCCTTTTCGTGCAGGCTTACGGCAATTACTCGCGGGCCGATGATCTGGAATCGCACGTCGAGAAGTATTTCGGCCGCGACGGCGTCGCCAGCGAATTACAGAATTCCGACGTGAGTTACACGATCGCGTTCGATGCCGATGCGATTGCCGGTTTCATCAAGATCCGCCGCGGCGCCGCACCCGCCGCAGTGCCGGTCGCGGACGCGATCGAGGTCCAGCAGCTGTATGTCGACGCCGAGTGGCAACGCAAAGGTGTCGGGCGGGCACTGATGGACCGGGCGGTCGCGGTTGCGCGACAGGAGGGCCGGGCGGGGCTCTGGCTCAGCGTCTGGCGGGAGGCGGGCTGGGCCACGGCGTTCTATGAGGCCTACGGATTTCGAAAGTCGGGCGCTGCCGAGTTCTGGCTGGGCCGCACGTGCTTCGTGGACGACCTGATGTGGCTCCCGCTGAACAGGGCAAGTTGACGCCTTATCGCTGTGCGGTGCCGGCGGCTCGCCGCGATTTCGACAGTGCCAGCAGTGCTTCGCGGTCTTCCAGCCAGATGCGGCCGCGGCCGAGCTTGAGTGCGCCGAGGCGCTCGAAATCGTGCAGTTTGCGGTTCACGACCTCGCGCGCGGTGCCGACCGCAAGCGCGAGATCGTCGTTGGTCATTTCGACTGTCGGGCGCGCAGAATCGGAATTGTCGAATTCCTCGAGCAGCAGGTCGATCAGGCGGTGATCGACACTCCGAGTGGTGATGTCGCTGATACGTACAATAATTTCCTCGAAGCGGTCGGCCACGGACTGCTGCACGAACTGGTGAAACTCAGGGAATCGAGACGAGAGGTTGCGCACGCCAGCGCCGCTCAGGACGACCGACTTGAGGTCGGAGGAGGCGTCGGCATTGGCCAACGCGACCGACCTCGCGAGCACCATGCGCATGTTGATCGGGCAGATCTCGCCCGCGCGCACGTTGTAGAGCAGCACGCCGCGTCCGGACATGCCCGAGACATAAACCCGGATGTTGCCGCTGCCGACGAGCCAGATCGATTCGCAGCGATCACCGACCCTGAACAGGTGGCCGTTCCGCAGGTGTTTCTTGTCGAAGAGCTGCACATATTCGATCAGCCCTGCGCGCAGCTCCGGCGATCCATCGCGGTAGAACGAGTATTCGCTCAGTATTCTGTCAGCAGTGTTCTGCATGCCTTCCCGTAAGCTCCCAAGCCTGCCCTGGCACTCCATGCATGGTAAATGGCACGGCGGCGTCGACTCTATCATGGTTTACCGAGGGGGTGGCGCGGTTACCCGGCAAGACTGCTACACTTGTTCGATAGAACCTGAGAATCGGGGGGCGCGTTTTGCAACAGGTAGGAGATCTGCTCGACGACAAGGGGACCGAAATCTTCAGCATTGCGCCGGACGCGACAGTGGCCGAAGCCGTGGACCTGATGGCCGACAAGGGTATCGGCTCCTTGCTGGTGATGGAGGGCGGCGAACTTCGAGGGATCGTCACCGAACGCGACTATGCGCGCAAAGTCGTTGCCGGTTCGCGGGCCGCCGAGACGGTCCGAGTCCGTGACATCATGACCACTGACGTGTTCACCACCGGTGTCGACCACAACATCGACGAATGCATGATGGTGATGACGGAGAAACGCATCCGTCACCTGCCCGTCGTCGACGGCGAGCGGGTCCTGGGCATTATTTCGATTGGCGATCTGATGAAAGCGATCATTTCGGACACGCAGCGGGCCCTGGGCGCGCTCGACCGTTCGCCGGATTGAGCTCCCGGCCGGCCGCTATTACTCCAGCCCGAAAAACCTCAGCGCATTCGCGGTCGTGATGCGAGCAACGTGCGCCTCAGTCTGGCCGCGGGCCTCGGCGGTCACGCGCAATACCTCCGGGAGGAACATCGGTTCGTTGCGCCGCGTCTTAGGTTTCGGCTGCAGCGTGCGCGGCATCAGGTAGGGCGCGTCGGTCTCGATCATGAGGCGGTCGTCGGGAACGATCGACACGATTTCCCTCAGGTGCGAGCCGCGGCGCTCGTCGCAGATCCAGCCTGTAACGCCAATGTAAAGACCCATCTGGAGGTACTCGCGCAGAGACTCGTGCTCGCCGGTGAAGCAATGTGCAACGGCCCGCGAAAGTTTCGGCAGCACCGGCTCGAGCACTTCGACGAAGTCGTCGTGGGCATCACGCTGGTGAAGGAATACCGGCAGGCCGGTCTCGGCCGCGATACCGAGCTGGGACCGGAAGGCAGCCAGCTGTGCTTCGCGCGGCGAGAAGTTGCGGAAGTAATCCAGCCCGCACTCGCCGACGGCAACGACGTGCCCGCCGGATGCCAGCTCGCGGATCAGTGCATCGCTATTCGGGGAATAGTCGGATGCATGATGCGGATGCACCCCTGCAGTGGCGTAGAGCACTCCCGGATGGTGCGCGGCGAGTCGCGCGGCTTTCCGGTTGCTGTCATCGCTGCTGCCGGTCACGACGATTCGGCCCACGCCCGCGTCCGCCGCGCGCTGCAGCACCTCGTCGCGGTCGTCGTCGAAACTGTCGTGCGCCAGGTTGGCCCCGATGTCGACCAGTGATTCCATCATCTCAGTCCGGGCCCCAGCGGAAATAACGTGCACCGAGGGCCAAAAATGCCAGGCTCAATAGTGTCAGCATGATCATACTAGGCGCAATGTCGACCAGCGTCGCGCCATCGAGCATGACCGCCCGCGCTGAGTCGAGGACGTGTGTGAGCGGGAAGATATTCGCGAGGCCTCGCACGGCCGGCCCGGCGCCCTCGAGCGAGAACCAGACACCCGACAGGATCATCATCGGCCAGGAAATCATGTTCAGTAGGCCGCCGGCAAGTTCCTCGGAGGTGATTCTGGCCGCGATCAGCAGGCCCAGAGAAACCATCGATATGCAGCCGACGACAGCGACCAGGCCGAGCGTGAAGTAGTTGCCGTCCATGCGCGTATCGAGGATGAAGTGCGTCGCGAGATAGACGAACGTGGTAACGACCAGCACCAGCAGCAGGCGCGATGCAACCTGCGCTACGATGAACTCCGAGGGCCGCAACGGTGTTGCGCGCAGACGCTTGAGAAAGCCGTTTTTGCGGTAACGGACGACAACGTATCCCACACCGAACAGGCAGCTGAACATCATGTTCATGCCGAGTATGCCCGGCAGGACCCAGTCGACATAGCGGATCGGATCGCCGCTGATCTGCGCCTTTTCCATCTGTCCGCCGGCGGCCGTGTCCGATTGCAGCAGCAGCCGTTCGGCGAAATAGCCCCGCGGCGACTCCGGATTGACCCAATAACGGCGGTCGCCGAATCGGACCAGCAGGTCGAGACGGTGGCGCGCGACCTTGCGGAAACCATCCTGCTGTTCCGCAATGGGCACGAACTCGATGAAGCGGGATTCGAGGAAGGGATGTTCGCCGGCATCGATCTCGGTCGCAGCCTGCAGCACGCCCACCGTGTACTGGTTGCGGCCCTCGCCGCCGAATACGAAGGCGAGGCCGAACACCAGGATGACCGGCATCAGGATGTTCCACGCAAGCGTGCCGCGATCACGCATGAATTCGCGGTTGCGGGCGATGAATACGGCGTAAATTCTCTTCAGCATCGCTGCACCACGCTCAGGAACGCAAGGAATGACCGGTGAGGTCGAGGAACAGGTCCTCGAGATTCGGTTGCCGGATCTTGATGCGGTTGAGGTTCACGACCCGGGGCGAGAGCTCCTCGAGGCTCTGCGAGACGTCGGTGGACAATATCTCGACGATTCCCTGGTTGTCGTATACCACGTGATCGATGCCGTCGAGATCGCCGGACACGTCGTCGACCGGCAGTTCGATAACGAGCCCGTCGTAGCGGCTCCTCAGCAGATCATCGGGAGCGCCGCTGGCGATGATCCGGCCTGCGTCCATGATCGCGATCTCGTCGCAGAGGACATGCGCCTCGTCCATGTAGTGCGTCGTCAGGATGATCGTCGTGCCCTGCGCCTGGATGCGCTGCACGAGCGTCCAGAAGTTGCGCCGCGCCTGCGGGTCCAGCCCGGTGGTGGGCTCATCGAGGAAGACGAGCCGGGGCGCGTTGACCAGCGCGACCGCGAGAAACAGGCGCTGGCGCTGGCCGCCGGACAGCTTGCGGTTGTCGCGGTCCAGGAGTTCGCCGAGCGAGCAGTCCTCGACGATCCGCCCGAGGTCGGCGTGCCGGTCGTAGAGTTTCTGGAACATCTCCAGCGTCTCGCGCACGGTCAGGTAATCCTGCAGCGCGGTGTTCTGAAACTGGATCCCTGCTTCCTCCCGGAAGCGGCGGCCGGCGAGTTCGCCGAAGTAGAACACTTCGCCGGCGGTTGCAGGGGTGACGCCCTCTATGATTTCAACCGTCGTCGTCTTGCCGGCGCCGTTCGGCCCCAACAGGCCGAAGCAGATGCCTTGGCGCACCTCGAAGCTGACGTCGTTTACGGCGACGACACCGGGATATCGCTTGACGAGATTCCTGGCCTCGAGTGCGATCTGCATCGGGATCCGTCCGGCAAAGGGCGTTAGGTTAGCCGAAGGGCCCGGCGGCAGCCAGCCTGCCGCAGCGTTGCAACCGAATCGAGGCGGGCGGCATCAAAACGGTATATCAAAACCCATGGAAACAAAGACATGACGAGAACTGCAAGCAAGTTCGCTGCCCTTGCGGCGCTGGTGGCCTTGTTGCTCGCATTGCCGGCGCAGGCCAGCGTGAACAAGAGCATCACGATCGATGCCGGAGCGACCTCTGACGGCGCGTCGACGGTCAACGGCAAGGTCACGGTCGGCGCCGGGGCCTCGGTGACCGGCGAGGTCAGCAGCGTCAACGGCTCGGTCCGGATCGAGGAGGGCGCAACGATTGCGGATGCGGAGACCGTGAATGGCGCTCTGCGCGTCTCGGACAAGGTGCGGAGCCGAAACCTCAGCACCGTGAACGGCTCCATCGACGTGGGCGGCGACGTCACGGTCGATGGCGAGGTTTCCGCGGTCAATGGCCGGATCACGGTTGGCAGCGGCAGCAAGGTTGCGAAAGACCTGGGCAACGTGAACGGCGACATCGAGCTGCTGGGCAGTGAGGTGGGCGGCGATGTCTCGACCATCAACGGCGACATCGAGCTGGCGGATGGCGCCGTCGTCATGGGCGACCTGGTCGTCGAGAGGCCCAGGGGCTGGAGCAACGGCAAGCGCACACCGCGGGTCGTCATCGGGCCCGGATCGCGCGTCGAAGGCGTCATCCGCCTCGAGCGTGAGGTCAAGCTGTACATCAGCGAATCGGCGGAGGTCGGTGGTGTCGAAGGCGAGATGACGCTGGACGACGCGCTTCGTTTCAGCGGCAAACGGCCCTGATTCGCAGTACACTCCGGCTGTGCCCGGCGCAGCCCGACAACTGAGACTGTTTTCCGATACCGAGATGCCCGGCGACTCGCCGGGCTTCTCGGTGCGCGAGAGCGGCCGGGCGAAGCGCCTCGCGATCAAGGTGTACCCGCGCGGGCGCGTGGAGGTGGTGGTGCCGAAGCGCACGCGTGCACGAGACGTACAATCGTTCGTCGATGAGCACCGTGAGTGGATCGAGCGGACACGCGCGTCCTTCGCAGCCAGACATCCCCCGGAACCGTTTTCGCTACCCGATCGTGTCGGCCTCGCAGCCATCCGCCGCAGTTTCCGCGTGGCCTACCGTACGCGACGCAACGCGGACGGCGTGAGGTTCCGACGGCACGGCGACCTCGTGGTGCTTTCCGGGAATACCGCGGACGAGGCGCAGTGCATCGCGGCGCTGAAACGATGGCTCGCCGCTGTCGCAAAACAGGAGTTCGATCCCTGGCTGCGCGCGTTGTCGGCGCGTACCGGCGACGTTTTCCGGCGCATGCAGGTGCGCGGACAGAAGACCTGCTGGGGCAGTCATTCGTCGACCGGCACCATCAGCATCAACTACTGCCTGCTGTTTCTCGAGCCCCGGCTGGTGCGTTACCTCATGATCCACGAGCTGTGTCACGCGCGGCACATGAATCACTCCCGCCGCTTCTGGCGCGCGGTGGCCCGGCACGAGCCCGACTACGAGCGGCTCGATCGCGAGCTGGGCGAATCCTGGTCCAAGATACCGGGATGGTTATGTTTTTATTAACAATAAGTTAGTTACATTTATTCACTGAAATTCGAGATTTTGCCGGGTCCTGTCAACCGCCGCGGCGGGCATGCGTTGATGAACTGAACGCGGGCTTTACGCGAATTCGGAGGCAGGACGATGAGCACAGGACGTGCGCGAGCTTTTTTCATAGCCACAACACTCGTGATTCTCGGCGGCTGCGCGAGCAGCGCACCGCGCGCAATCCTGACGGCCGGGGAACTCGATGCGATGATCCGGGTCGAGGTCGTGCAGCTGCAACCGGCGCAAGCCGACGATACGGTCGTCGCTGCGCGTCAGCCCTGATCCAGCAGTTCGCGCAGGTTGATCACGGCGGCGTTGGCGCGAGCCAGGTAATTGGCCATCACCAGCGAGTGGTTCGCCGTTAGTCCGTAGCCGCCGCCGTTCAGCACGACCGGCCACCGCATCGGCTCGAGGCTTGCTTCGAGCTCGCGGATGATCTGGCGTACGCTCGCCTCCGCGTTCTTGTCGGCGAGTACGTGGGAGAAGTCGAATTCCGCGGCGCGGAAGAAGTGCAGCAACGCCCACGCCGTGCCTCGCGCTTCGAAGAAGACGTCGTCGAGCTGCAGCCACGGCGTGCGCACGTCGATTATGTCGGGCTGACTCTGTGCGGCCTCGGCCGACGGATCGCCGGCGAGCCCCTCGTTGATCACGTCTTCGGCCACGCTGTTGCCGAGACGCCGCGACATGCTCCCCAGGCGCTTCTCGACCTGGGCCAACCACTCGCGCAGGCTGTCGGCGCGTGCATAGAACTGCGCTTCCGGGGATTTCGCACCGGTCAGGCGGTCCCTGTAACTGCGGAACCCCTTGATCGCGGCGCGGTACTCCGCTTCGGTGCGCGGCAATATCCACGACTCGTTGTCGAAGAAGAACTTCGGCTCCGCCGCGGCGAGATCGGGATCCTCCGCCGACTGCGACTGGCTGCGGCTGTAGTCGTTGCGCGTGACGCGCGCAAGGTCGCGTATCTGCGTGAGCACGCCGTATTCCCAGTTCGGCATGTTGTCGAGCCAGACGCCGGGGGGCATGACATCGTTGGACAGGTAGCCGCCGCGCTTGTCGAGCAGGGTCTCTGCCACCCGGATCAGTGTATCGGTCGTCGAAAAGCCGACGACGGTGCGCTGGTCGTCCACGTACTCGTTGACCCAGAAGATTTTCGGCATGGGCGACCAGTACATGCCCAGCAGCACCAGGAACAGGAACAGCATGCCGGTCGCTGCGGCGACGATCTTGGGCCAGCGGGATGGGGACTGCATGCTTGTGGCGGATTGTTGATTCACTACGGACTCTGCAAATCGGATCAGTGGGCGAGCGATTCTACCAGTTTCGGCAACACGACCCCCGCATTGCCGCGCACGCTCGCGGTATAGGCGTCTGACTGCCCGGTCCGGTTCGGGTTCACCTCCATCGTCACGGCATCCGCCTCGCGCGCAATGTCCCCCAGGCCGGCCGCCGGGTACACGAGCGACGAGGTGCCGACCGACATGAACACGTCGCAATCGGCAGCGGCCGCGAAAGCGGCATTCAGCGCATCGTCGGGGATCGCTTCGCCGAACCACACCACGCCCGGGCGCACGTTGCCGCCGCAGTCCGGGCACTTGGGGATGCCGTCCCCCGCGGCACCATCCACGATGCGACCGTCGGCGAAGCAGCGGTCGGTGAACAGGTTGCCGTGGAACTCGATGACGTCGCGGCTCCCGGCGCGCTGGTGCATGCCATCGACGTTTTGCGTGACGAGCGTCAGGCGCGGCACCAGCGCCTGCAGATCAGCAAGCGCGCGGTGGCCGGCATTGGGCTCAGCACGGGCCACCAGTTCGCGTCGCCAGCGGTACCAGCGCCACACCAGCTCGGGATCGCGGGCGAACGCTTCCGGCGTCGCGAGTTCCAGCGGATCGAATTTCGCCCACAGCCCCGTTTGCGCCTCCCGGAACGTCGGCACGCCGCTTTCCGCGGAGATGCCCGCGCCGGTCAGGACGCACACGTGACGTGCGTCCCGCAGTACCTCAACGAGCGATGCCGGCAGCTCAGGCAGCGAGTTGCCTCAAAACGTAGTGGAGGATACCGCCGTGCTCGTAGTAATCGCGTTCTTTCGGCGTATCGATGCGGATTTTCGCCCCGAACGTGATCGGATCGCCGTCCTCGGGCGTGGCCGTCACGGTCACGGCCTTCGCCCCGGGATCGGTATGGCCCTCGATGCTGAAGACCTCCGTGCCCGTGAGGCCGAGCGATGCCGCGTCCTGGCCGTCCTCGAACTGCAGCGGCAGCACGCCCATGCCGATCAGGTTGGAGCGGTGAATGCGCTCGAAGCTCTTCGCGATCACGGCCTTGACGCCGAGCAGTACGGTGCCCTTGGCCGCCCAGTCGCGGGACGAACCGGTGCCGTATTCACTGCCGGCGATGACGACCAGCGGCGTGCCTTCCTCACGGTACTTTATCGAGGCATCGTAAATCGACATCTGCTCGCCGCTCGGCTGGTGCCGCGTCCAGCCGCCCTCGGTGCCGGGTGCGAGCTGGTTGCGCAGGCGTATGTTCGCGAACGTGCCACGCATCATGACTTCGTGATTGCCGCGCCGCGAACCGTAGGAATTGAAGTCGGCCGGCTTGACGCCCTGTTCGATCAGGTACTTCGCGGCCGGGCTGTCGGGCGCGATGCCGCCGGCCGGCGAGATGTGGTCCGTCGTCACCGAATCGCCGAGCAGCGCAAGGGCGCGCGCGCCCTCGATGTTGTTCACGGGCGCCGGATCGGCTTGCATGCCCTCGAAATAGGGCGGGTTCTTGACGTAGGTCGAGGCATCGTCCCAGGTGTAGATTTCACCTTTGGGTGAATCGATGCCCCGCCAGTTGGCGTCGCCCTCGAAGACCTTCGCGTAGCTCGACTTGAACATGTCGGAATCGATGTTGCCGGCAACCACATCCTGGATCTCCTGCTGGCCGGGCCAGATGTCCTTGAGGTAAACGGGATTGCCGTCCTGGTCCTCGCCGAGCGGGTCCTCGAAGAGATTGACGTCGAGGTTTCCGGCCAGTGCATACGCAACCACCAGCGGCGGGGACGCGAGGAAGTTCATGCGCACCAGCGCGTGGATGCGCCCCTCGAAATTGCGGTTGCCCGACAGCACGCTGGTGCCGACGATATCGCCTTTCTGCACCGCATCGGCGATTTCCGGCAGCAGCGGGCCGGAATTGCCGATGCAGGTCGTGCAGCCGTAGCCCACCGTGTAGAAGCCGACGGCGTCGAGGTCGTCGAGCAGGCCGGCCTTCTCCAGGTAGTTGGTAACGACGCGTGATCCCGGGGCAAGGCTGGTCTTGACCCACGGCTTCGCTTTCATGCCTCTCTGGTTTGCGTTCCTGGCCAGCAGGCCCGCGGCCACCATGACCGCCGGGTTCGAGGTATTGGTGCAACTGGTGATCGCCGCGATGAGCACCGCGCCGTCACGAATCTCTACGTCTTCGCCTTTGATCCTGGCGACGGCCTTGCCGCCACCCTTGCGGTCGGCCGTCGCCTTTGCGACATGCTCCTTGTAGACCCGGTCGGCCACCTTGAGCTCGATACGGTCCTGCGGCCGCTTGGGGCCGGCAATGCAGGGCTCCACGGAACCCAGGTCGAGTTCGAGCGTGTCGGTGTAGATGCCGTCCGCGTCGCCGTCCTCGCGCCACATGCCCTGGGCGCGCGCATAGGCCTCGATCAGCTCGATGTGTGCCGGGTCGCGGCCGGACAACTGCAGGTAGCGGACGGTCTGGGCGTCGATCGGGAATATCGCACAGGTGGAGCCGAATTCCGGCGACATGTTGCCGAGCGTGGCACGGTCGGCAAGCGGCATGTCCGAGAGGCCGTCGCCGAAGAACTCGACAAATTTGCCGACGACGCCCTTGTTGCGAAGCATCTCGGTAACCGTCAGCACCAGGTCGGTGGCGGTCGCACCTTCGCGCAGCTTGCCGGTCAGCTTGAAGCCGATAACGTGCGGGATAAGCATCGTGATGGGCTGACCGAGCATCGCGGCTTCGGCTTCGATGCCGCCGACACCCCAGCCGAGTACGCCGAGGCCGTTGATCATCGTCGTGTGAGAATCAGTGCCAACCACCGTGTCAGGATAGGCCTTTCTGCTGCCTTCCTTTTCAATGTCGAAGACGACACGAGACAAGTACTCCAGATTGACTTGGTGCACGATGCCGGTGTTGGGCGGCACGACCCGGAAATTCTGGAATGCCGACTGGCCCCAGCGCAGGAAGGAGTAGCGCTCCGCGTTGCGCTGGAACTCGATCTTGTTGTTGAGATCCAGCGCGCTCGCGGTGCCGTAATTGTCGACCTGCACCGAATGGTCGATCACGAGTTCGGCGGGTGACAGCGGGTTGATGCGGTCCGCGGAGCCGCCGAGCTTGACGACCGCATCGCGCATCGCGGCAAGGTCGACGACCGCCGGCACACCGGTGAAATCCTGCAGCACCACGCGGCTCGGTGTAAAGGAGATCTCGGTACTCGGCTCCGCGCCGGGGTCCCATTGCGCCAGGGCCAGGATATCGTCCCGCGTGACGTCGCGGCCGTCCTCATGACGCAGCAGGTTCTCCAGCAGGATCTTGAGCGAGTACGGCAGTTTCGCGACGTGGCCTTCCCTGACGGCGTCGAGACGGAAGATTTCGTAGTCATTGCCGCCCACTGTCAGTGTCGAGCGCGCACCGAAGGTGTCCTTCATGTGTGTGTCTCCGGAGTCGTGTTTTTAGTGCAGGGCCAGCGCCCCGTGGGGTCGCGGATTATAGCGAATGCTGCATAGCAGCGCTCAGGAAATTGCCGTTCGGGGCACGGCCCGGCGTGTCTCGACGCGCCGTTCGACGGTCTCGATCACGGCACCGCCGAGGCACCGATCACCTTGATAGAAAACGACATATTGACCGGGAGCGGCGGCCCGTTGCGGCTGGTCGAACGCCACCATTAGACGATCGTCGAGTGCGCGCCGCACGCTGCACTCCTGGTCGCGCTGCCGGTAACGGATCTTCGCCGTGCAGCGCAGCCCGGCGTCCAGCCCCGCCGGCTCGCGGCCGATCCACGACGCCGCGCCGGCAATCAGTGCCTCGCAGCGCAGCAGCGGCGTGTCGCCCTGGTCCACGATGAGCGCATTGCGTCCGGCGTCCTTGTCCACCACGTACCAGGGCGCTTCGCCCGCATCGCGGCGGCCGCCGATGCCGAGGCCCTGGCGCTGCCCGAGGGTGTAGTACATCAGGCCGTGATGGCGGCCGATCTCCCTGCCGCCCGGTGTCAGTATCGGGCCCGGCTGCGCCGGCAGGAAATTGCCGAGAAATTCACGGAACGGTCGCTCGCCGATAAAGCAGATGCCGGTGCTGTCTTTCTTGTCGTGCACCGCGAGGCCCTGCTCGCGGGCGATCCGGCGGACCTCGTCTTTGCGCAGGTGGCCGAGCGGGAACACCGTTTCGGCGAGGGCCTCGGCGCTCACGGCATGCAGGAAGTAGCTCTGGTCCTTGCTGCTGTCCCTTGCTTTAAACAACACGGCTGTGTCGCCGTCGGCCGCGACGCGCGCATAGTGGCCGGTGGCGATCAGTTCACCGCCGAGGCGCTTTGCGTAGTCGCGAAAGACGCCGAACTTGATCTCGCGGTTACAGAGCACGTCCGGGTTGGGCGTGCGGCCGTTGCGGTATTCGTCGAGGAAGAACGCGAACACGCGGTCGCGATACTGCTTCGCGAAATTGACGTGGTGCAGCGGGATATCGAGCCGGGCACAGATGCGGCGCGCATCCTGAAGGTCCTCGGCAGCCGAGCAATAGCCGTCGTCGTCCTCCCAATTGGTCATGTGGAGCGCTTCGACGTCGGCCCCCGCGCGCTTCAGCAGGTACGCGGCCACGGCCGAGTCGACCCCGCCCGACAGGCCGAGGATGACTTTGCGGTCAGCGATGTTGGACAGATCGTGCGCCATAACCGGCGCATTCTACCATTGGCCGGGATGCCCTGTAGGAGCGCGCCTCGGCGCGCGATCGATCCCGAACGTGGCGGGATCAGACCAGGTCGGCGCTGGCCAGCACCGCGTGCACGTTGTGCTGCAGCGGCAGCATGCCGGAGAACAGCGCGTCCGACTGCCGCCGTCCTGCCTCGTAGTCATGGATACACCGCCGCACCACCGGCGAACGCAGGCTGCCGCGGCGGTATTCGATGTCGGCCTTGCTCAGCCAGCGCCTGGCGATGATGCCGTCGTCGAGACGGCGGGACTCGTCCTCGCGGAGCAGCGTCGCCTCGTACACGATGCGCAGGAACTGCTGCCGAGTCTGCGGGTGGATCCACAGGTACACGCCGATGAGTTCGCCGCAGGCCACGTCGCAGCCGGTTTCTTCGAGTACCTCGCGGATTACGGCCTCTTCGGGCGACTCACCACCTTCGAGGTGTCCGCCGGGCTGCGTGAGTACGCGGCATCCCGACACCATTTCTTCGACCATCAAATACTGGCCATCACGCTCGATGACGGCGGATACGGTCAAATCCGTTGGTTGCATGTCGAACATCCTTGTAATGGCCTCTGCGGCAACGTTGATCTTGTCTCGGCAGGAACCCGGGGCTAAATGCCCAGCTGCCGGAATTCCATTTCCACTTCACTTGCAAGCCAGATCTCGTCGAACATTTTGCCATAGAGACTGGCGACGGCCGGCTCGTAAGTGTCGGCGATGCCTTCCCACCGGGCGGCCTGGAGGCGGTAGACGAGCGCCGTTTCGTCCGCGATGCAGAACGACTCGGAATGCGTGCGCAGATCCTCGCGCACATGGCGGAATTCGATGTAGGTGTTTAGGCGGCGGCCCAGGTGTACGAAATTGTTGCCGTTCTTGATCGCGCGCGCCGGGTCCGCGATAAGCACGCGAATCCTGGCGTACGTCTGCGACAGTACCAGTCGCTTGATGACCTCGAGGAACTCGGGGTCGTCGTAGATGCCCGGCTCGAGGTCGTGGGTGAAAATTGACACTTTGCGCGTTGCCTCTCGGGCAACGTCGATAACGGCCTGACGCATCTCCTCGCGAGAGGAAATTACCCAGCGTCTGCCTTTTTCCCGTGCTTCTTCCATAGGTTGCCGCTGCTGTGCTGTTGTCGTGGCTGCGGACTCGAAAGCCGGTCGCAGGAATGTCATCTTACCGATCGTACAACTCCCGCCGTGCCAACTGCGTCACGTTTTGCGCGCCTGGCTGCTACATGAGAACCGTTCGCAGTCCGCGCCAGGCGTACATTTCAGCGTCCCGGACGTTGCCGGGGCGAACTTTTTGCCACTTCACATAGCGCGGCAAAGGCCGGTCAACGGGAATAAAGGCGCACAACGCGGACCGGTTCAGCAGTCCCGTGCCAGCTCCCCGGCAAGCCCCAGGTAGGTCTCCGGCGTCAGCTCCAGCAGGCGGGCCTTCTCGGCAGCCGGGATGTCGAGCGTCTCGATGAAGCCCCGGATGAGCTCCCTGGTCACCGCCTGCCCGCGCGTCAGCGCCTTGAGTTTCTCGTAGGGCTCCGGGATTCCGTACCGCCGCATCACGGTCTGCACGGCCTCCGCGAGCAGTTCCCAGGTATCCTCGATATCGGCCCGGATCGCATCCCGGTTGACCTGCAGCTTGTCGATGCCCTTCAGCGCCGAGCGCATGGCGATTACCGCGTAGCCCAGCGCAACGCCGAAGTTGCGCTGCACCGTGGAGTCGGTGAGGTCGCGCTGCCAGCGCGATACGGGCAGTTTCTCGGCGAAATGGCCGAGCAGGGCGTTCGCCATGCCGAGGTTGCCCTCGGCGTTCTCGAAATCGATCGGGTTGACCTTGTGCGGCATCGTGGACGACCCGACCTCGTTGGGAGCAACCTTCTGCTTGAAGTAGCCGAGCGATATGTAGCTCCAGATGTTCCGGCACAGGTCGATGAGGATCGTGTTGTAGCGAGCCAGGGCGTGCGCGTATTCGGCGGTCCAGTCGTGCGGTTCGATCTGCGTCGTGTGCGAATTCGACTCCAGTCCCAGTGCCTCGATGAAGCGCTCGCTGATCGCGCGCCAGTTCGCGTCCGGGTAGGCAACGACGTGCGCATTGAAATTGCCGACGGCGCCGTTGAACTTGGCGCGGATCGTGACGCTGCCGAGCTGCCGTTGCGCAAGCTCGAACCGCTTGACGAAATTGGCCAGTTCCTTGCCGAGCGTCGTCGGACTCGCCGACTGCCCGTGCGTGCGGGACAGCATTGCCACGTCGGCATGCTGCTGCGCCAACGACTGCAATTTCGCCTTCAGCTCGCGCATCTGGGGTACGAGCACCTCGCTGCGCGCCGTCCTCAGCATCAACGCGTAGGCGACGTTGTTGATGTCTTCCGAGGTGCAGGCGAAATGCAGGAAGTTCTTGAGCGGCGCCGTGTCGGGGCCGTCGCCGAGCTTCTCGCGTATGAAGTACTCCACGGCCTTGACGTCGTGGTTGGTGGTGGCTTCGATCTTCTTTACGCGTTCCGCGTCGTCGAGCGAGAAATCGTCGACGATGCTGTTCAGGAGGTCCTTAAGCACGGGTGACAGCGGCCCGATCTCCGGGATCTCCTTCTCGTCGGCGAGGGCCTGCAGCCAGCGGACCTCGACGAGCACACGGAAGCGGATCAGGCCGTATTCCGAGAAAATGTTGCGCAGGCCGTTGACCTTGTCCGCGTAGCGGCCGTCAGCTGGCGACAGGGCCTTGAGTGTCGAGACTTTCATGAGACCGAAACCAGTGTAGACTTGCGCGCGCAAAGGGCGAATCATACACGATTGCAACCGTACCCCAGACCCGAATTTTCATGGCCTGAACCGGGAAAGCGAGCCGATGAACGACAAGACATACCGCACAGAACACGACAGCATGGGAGAACTGCAGGTACCGAAGGACGCCCTCTGGGGCGCCCAGACGCAGCGTGCAGTCGACAACTTTCCGATCAGCGGCCTGACGATGCCACGCCCGTTCATTGCCGCGCTCGGGCTGGTCAAGTGGGCGGCGGCCGGCGCCAACGCGGAACTGGGTCTGATGAAGAGCGAGGTGGCGGTGGCGGTCCAGAAGGCCGCGCTGGAGGTCGCCGACGGGCTGCACGACGCGCAATTCCCGATCGATGTCTTCCAGACCGGCTCGGGTACGAGCTCGAACATGAATGCGAACGAGGTGATCGCGCACCTCGCGACCGGGAAACTCGGTGCCGACGTGCATCCCAACGACCACGTCAACATGAGCCAGTCGAGTAACGACGTGATCCCGACCTGCGTTCACGTCAGTGCGGCGCTTGCCATACACCAGCAGCTGCTGCCGGCGCTCGACCACCTTTGCAGCGTCCTCGAAGCCAAGGCGGACGAGGTGCGGGACGTCGTCAAGACCGGCCGCACGCACCTGATGGATGCCATGCCCGTGACGCTCGGGCAGGAACTCGACGGCTGGCGTTCGCAGATCGAGCACGGCGGTGAGCGCATTCGCGGCTCGCTCAAACGGCTCGTGTGTCTCGCCCAGGGCGGTACCGCGGTCGGCACCGGGATCAACGCGCACCCGAAATTCGGCGAAAAGGTGGCGGTGCTCCTGTCCGAGCACACGGGCGTCCGGTTCTCGCCGGCCGCGTCGAAGTTCGAGGCGCTGAGCAGCCAGGATACGGCCGTCGAGATGTCCGGCCAGCTGCGCGTGCTCGCGGTCAGCCTCACCAAGATCGCCAACGACCTGCGCTGGATGAACTCGGGCCCCCTGGCGGGCATCGGCGAGATCGCGTTGCCGGCGCTGCAGCCCGGGTCGAGCATCATGCCCGGCAAGGTCAACCCGGTGATCCCCGAAGCGGTCACGATGGTCTGCGCCCAGGTGGTCGGCAACGACGCCACGATCGCCATGGGCGGCCAGTCGGGCAATTTCCAGCTCAACGTGATGCTGCCTGTCGTCGCCTACAACCTGCTGCAGAGTATCGAGCTGCTGGCCAACGCGTCGACCTGCCTTGCTGACAAGGCCATCAGCGGCTTCACCGTCAACGAGGACAACATCAACCGTGCGCTCGGCCGCAACCCGATACTGGTCACGGCACTGAACCCGGTCATCGGCTACGAGCTGGGGGCTGCGGTCGCCAAGAAAGCCTATGCCGAGGGCCGGCCGGTCAAGGAAGTGGCCAGGGAGATGACAGAACTCACCGACGAGGAGCTCGATCGCCTGCTGGACCCGGCCGCGCTGACCAAGGGCGGGATTCAGCACTAGCGCCGGTTTTGCCCCGTCCCGAAGCACTTACCGCAGCACGGCTCCAGGAGCGACTGGCCAACACGCGCGCACCGGAGGACCCGGTCGACGTCATCCTGCCGCCGGGCAGCGAGCGCTGGACGGCCGTCATGCACGAGCGGATCACGCGGTCCCTGTGTCCCGCGGGCGTGCTGATCCCCGTGTTCGAGCGCGTTGCCGGCCTGTCGGTGCTGCTCACGCAGCGTTCCGCCGAACTCACGCACCATGCAGGGCAGGTCAGTTTTCCGGGCGGGCGCATGGAGGAACACGATGCTGACGTGGTGCAGACCGCGCTGCGTGAGACCCACGAGGAGGTGGGCATCCCGCCGCAGGCTATCGACGTCGTCGGCTACCTGCCGCCGATGCCGACCATCACCGGCTATGCCGTCACCCCGGTCGTCGGCCTGGTGCGTGCCGATGTGCCGGTGCGAATCGACCGCACGGAAGTCGAATACGCCTTCGAGGTGCCGCTGGCGTTCCTGCTGGACCGGCGCAACGAGCGCGCGCTGGAGCGAGTCTACGAGGGCAGGCGGATACCGACGGTGGAGTTCCACTACGAGGGCGAGCGCATCTGGGGAGCGACCGCTCACATGCTCGTCGAGCTACGAAAAATACTTTTAGATTAAATATTTATGAATGATATCGAGAAATTACTTGAAATAATGGATCGCCTGCGGGACCCGGACGGCGGCTGCCCGTGGGACCTCGAGCAGGATTTCTCGACGATCGCGCCGCACACGATCGAGGAAGCGTACGAGGTGGCCGATGCGATCCGCCGGCAGGACCTCGCGGCGCTGCAGGACGAGCTGGGCGACCTGTTGTTCCAGGTGGTGTTCTATGCGCGCATGGCGAAAGAGGCCGGCGCGTTCGAATTCGGCGATGTCGTCGCCGGCATCTGCGACAAGCTGCTGCGTCGGCATCCGCACGTGTTTGGCAGCGACGCCGAGCGTGCCGCGGGCCTCAGCGAGGGCAGCTGGGAACGCATCAAGGCTGAAGAACGCAGCGCGGGCGACCAGCGGGGGGTGCTCGCGGGCGTCGCCATGGCGCTGCCGGCACTCAAGCGTGCCCAGAAGCTCGGCAAGCGGGCGGCCGGCGTTGGTTTCGACTGGCCCGATCGTGGCGGCGTGCGGCAGAAGATCGCCGAGGAGCTGGAGGAACTCGAGGAGGCCGTCGGCACCCGCGACCCGGTGCAGGTCGAGGAGGAGTTCGGCGACCTGCTGTTCGCCGTCGTCAACCTGGCGCGGCACCTGGACGTGGATGCCGAGAAGGCGCTGATGGGCGCCAATTTCAAGTTCGAGCGGCGCTTCGAGGAGATGGAGCGATCGATCCGGGAGTCGGGCAGCCGCTTCCGCGATCACAACCTCGAATCGCTGGACCGGGAATGGCGCGCCGCGAAAAAGCGCCTGTCCTGAACCGCGCCGCGCCGCCGTTCATAAAGTATTCAGTTTGCAGGCATTTTTTGCCGGTTTCCGTTCAGGCTTCATTCATTGCCGCGGCCGTAATCTTGTCCCCAGGCTGGCAATAGGGCCGGTCGCAAGCGAAAAGGTCAGGAACAATGGATACCAGAGCAATGAACGTTCGACGAGTAATGACAGGGCTGGTCGCGATGTCGCTGCTGACAGGCGTTTCCGCGCAGGCGGCGGGCGCCCGGTATGACTATGCACGGGTGATCAGCTCGGAGCCGATCATTCGCTACGTCACCGTGACGACGCCGGTGCGCGAGTGCTGGCAGGAGACCGAGTACTACACGGTCGAGCGGCCGGCGCCCGGTACCGGCGTACGCACCCTGGTGGGCGCGGTCGTCGGCGGTGTGATCGGCCACCAGTTCGGCAGCGGTCGCGGCAATGACGCGGCGACGGTCGCCGGCTCGATCATCGGCGCGGCGATCGGTAACGACAGCGCCAGGCGCCGCTACGGTGCCAGCCACAGCAGCGCCGAGTACGCGAGACCCGTCGAGCGCTGCGAGACGCGAATGACGTCGCGCGAGGAACAACGCATCGACGGGTACCGGGTCATATACAAGTATCACGGGCAGAAGTACGAGACGCGGATGCCGTACGATCCGGGCCGCGAGATCCGGGTGCGCGTCGACATCCGCCCCGCCGGCTGATCTCGGCGACGCGACGACCACTGTGATGCACTTCGTTGCAATCGGCTCGCCGGCAGAGGACACTGTCGGCGAGCTGATTGCGAGCCCCCACTTGCGCCAGAAACCGGAATACCAGTGACCAGATTGACCACATTTCTCCTGATTACCCTGGTGCTTTGCGTGCCGGCGGCCGCGAATGCCTTCGACATCGAGGAGTCGCTGCGGCAAGTCCACGTGCAGCACCGGGAGGCCACGCAGCCGGACCTGCGGGTCGCCAGGGACGGCATGACGCTGGAGCAGGCCATCGAGTCGGTGCGCCGGCGCGGCGACGTGGATCGCATCCTGAGCGCCGAGACCCGCCGTGACGGCGACCGCGAGACCCATCACATCCGCTACCTGACCAAGGACGGCAAGGTCAAGACCGCGAAGATCCGCGGCGGCTCACGGCGTTAACGGGGGCGTCCCGATGCGTTTGCTGGTCATAGAAGACGACGATACGCTGCGCGAGTCCCTGGCGACGCAGCTTGCCGAGGCGGGCTACGCGGTCGAGCAGGCCGCGGACGGTCGGGAGGGGCTGTATTTCGCGATGGAGTACCCGGTCGACCTCGCAATCATCGATCTCGGGCTGCCCGAAGTGTCGGGGCTGGACATCATTCGCGAGGCGCGCGACAAGGGCAAGACCTACCCGATCCTGATTCTCACCGCGCGCGACCGTTGGCAGGACAAGGTCGACGGGCTCAGCGCCGGTGCAGACGACTACGTGGTCAAGCCGTTTCATTTCGAGGAGGTCAGCGCGCGTGTGCATGCGTTGCTCCGGCGCAGCGGCGGCTGGGCTTCCTCCGTGATGAGCGCCGGGCCGGTGGTGCTGGACATGGGGCGCCAGGAAGTCCGGGTCGACGGCGCGCCCGTCGAGCTGACCAGTTTCGAATACAAGATCATCGAGTACCTGATGTTGCGCGCGGGCCAGGTCATATCCAAGACGGAGCTCACGGAGCGCCTGTACGACCAGGATTTCGAGCGAGACAGTAACGTCATCGAGGTGTTCATCGGGCGGCTGCGCAAGAAGCTCGACCCCGGGAATGCCCTGAAACCGATCGAGACCCTGCGCGGCCGCGGCTACCGGTTCGCGCTCGAGCGCAGCCAGTCCGAGTAATCGCAGCCGATCCGCGCCGGCCATGTCATCGTTAAGCGCACGCTTGTTGGTATCGGTCAGCGTGCTGCTCCTGCTGTTCTTCGGCGCCACCGTCATCGTGCTGGACACCGCGTTTCGAACCGCCGGCGAACAGGCCCGACGCGACATCCTCGACGGCCACCTGATGCAGCTGCTCGCGGCGGCAAACCCGAATGACGAGGGCGCGCTGAGCTTCCCGCCGGACCTGCACGAAGAGCGCTTCAACACGATCGGCTCCGGGCTCTACGGGGAGCTGCGTGACGACAGCGGACAACTGACCTGGCGTTCACGCTCGGCGCTCGGTCTGGAGATTCCGGAGGGCGGGTTTCCGCGCCTCGGCATCCGCGTCTTCGAACGTGGGGCGCTCGAAGACGGCACGCCGCTCCTGACGCTGAGCCTTGCTGTGCAGTGGGAGTTTCCCGACGGCGACCTCAAGCCGTACGTCTTCAAGGTGGCCGAGAGCCTCGATTCCTTCAATGCCCAGGTGTCGGAGTTTCGCCGCCAGCTGATCGGCTGGTTCGGCGCCATTGCGCTGATCATGCTGCTGTCGATTTCGATACTGATGCGCGGGTTGTTGCGGCCGCTGCGGCAGATCGAGGCCGAGATAACCGAGATCGAGGAGGGCAAGCGGGCGTCGCTGTCCGGTAAATTCCCGACGGAACTCACCGGGGTCGCGCGCAATATGAACCTGCTGATCGACAACGAGCGCGCCCGATCGGACCGCTACCGGCTTACCCTGGACAACCTCGCGCACAGCCTGAAGACACCGCTCGCCGCCATGCGGGCATTAACGGCGGATGTCGACTCGTCACGGCAGCTGCACGGCCGCTTCAACGAACAGATCGAGCGCATGGACGAGATCGTGCGTTACCAGCTGCGGAAGCCGGCGGCGTCGGCAGCAGACAACCTGGTGCTCGGGCCCGTGAACGTCGCGAGAGAAGTGGAACGCCTCGTCAGCGGTTTGCGCAAGGTCTACCACGACAAGCGTCCGTCTATCGATGCCGATGTGGCACCGGAAACGACGTTCCGCGGTGACACGGGCGATTTCCTCGAGCTGGCCGGCAACCTGCTGGACAACGCCTGCAAGTGGTGCAACGGCAGGGTGTCGATCGACGTCCGGCCGTCGGAAAGCGACCGCGGACAGGGCGGCATGCGAATGACGGTCGACGACGACGGCCCCGGTATTCCGGAAGAAGCCGCCGACGCGCTGCTGGAGCGCGGCACGCGCCTCGACGAGGCGACGCCGGGACACGGCATCGGCCTCGCAATCGTCCGCGATATCGCGAAATCCTACGGCGGCAGGCTGACGATCGCGCGCTCCGCGCTGGGCGGGGCGCGCATCACCGTCGATATCCCGCCCGCGGCCGAGCGCCGCTAGCTGCCCGAGCGGCCGCCGCTCAGCGATTTCGCCGCAGCGCCGATTTTCTCCACGAGGTCGATCGGGAAGACGATCGTATTGCTCCTCTCATTGCTGATTTCCTTGAGCGTCTGCAGGTAGCGCAACGTCAGTGCCGATTCTTCCTTGGCGAGCATGTTCGCTGCTTCGGCAAGCATCGTGGCTGCCTGTTTTTCAGCCTCGGCGTTGATCACTTTCGCGCGTCGAGCGCGCTCCGCTTCGGCCTGCTGGGCGATAGCGCGGATCATGCTCTCGTCGAGGTCCACGTGCTTGATCTCGACGTTGGAAACCTTGATGCCCCAGTTGTCCGTGCGCTGGTCGAGTATTCCCTGGATGTCGGCATTGAGCCGGTCACGCTCCGACAGCATGTCGTCGAGCTCGTGCTGGCCCAGAACCGAACGCAGTGTCGTCTGCGACAGCTGGCTGGTCGCTTCGAACACATTGGCGACGCGGATGATGGCTTTTTCCGGATCGACGATCCGGAAATAGATGACGGCGTTCACGCGGACCGACACATTGTCCCGCGAGATCACGTCCTGCGTCGGCACGTCGAGCACGATCACTCGCAAATCGACCTTGGTCATCCGCTGCAGAAACGGGATCAGGATGATCAGGCCGGGCCCCTTGACGGTCTGGAAACGGCCCAGGAAGAAGATCACGCCGCGCTCGTATTCCTGCAAAATCTTGAAGATCTGTGTCGCGAACGCGATGACCAAAAAGACGACGACGACGATCGGCAATAAGCTTTCCATTCGTTTATTCCTTCATTAAAGGTCAGGTTCAGAGCGTGGCCGGCGCATCGGCGGCACGTTCCGCGACCGGTTTTACCTCCAGCACAAGGCCGTCCATCGCGGTGACGACGACCTGCTGGTCTTTTCGAATCGGGACCCTGCTCACGGCTTGCCAGGCTTCGCTTTCGAGCCAGATTCTGCCTTCGCCGTCAAAGTCCTCGAGCGCGGTACCGATCCCGCCGACGATGGACTCGGCGCCCGAAACGGCGCCGCGCCGCCGCAGCTTCAGCGCATAGCCCACCAGCCAGATGATCGCGAGTGCGGCGAATACTGCGAGACCGACCACGAAACCGACGGAAATGCCGAAGCCCGGTATGCCGCTGTCGAACATCATGATTGCGCCGAAGACGAAGGCGACGATGCCGCCGAGCCCGAGCGCGCCAAAACTCGGCGCGAAGGCTTCTGCAACCATGAGGGCGATGCCGACGAAGATCAAGGCCAGGCCGGCATAATTCACGGGCAGGACCTGCAGTGCATACGCGGCCAGCAGCAGGCAGATCACGCCGACGACGCCCGGGACAATCGCCCCGGGGTTCCAGCCCTCGTACATCAGGCCGTAGAGGCCGATGATACCGAGCAGCAGCACGATTTCCGGATTGGCGATGGCCGACAGGATCTTGATGCGCCAGTTCGGCTCGAACGTCTCGATCGCGGCGCCGGCGGTCTCCAGGGTGACGACTTGCGAGTCCATTTTCACTTCGTAGCCGTCGAGCTGCTGCAGCAGGTCCTGATGGTCCACGGCGATGAATTCGATGACGTTCTGCTCCAGCGCTTCTTTTGCGGTGAGCGTCGCCGCTTCCGTCACCGCCTTCTCCGCCCATTCGGCATTGCGGCCGTGACGTTCTGCAAGGCCGCGAATGTACGCCACGGCGTCGTTCAGGACCTTGCGATCCATGGCGCTGCCGGGGGCTGTTGGCGTTGCTTCCCCGGTTTCGCCATCGCCCTCGGTCTCGCTGTCGGCGGGCGTCTCGGCCGGCGAGCCGCCCCGCTCGGGAGGCGTGTCGTCCTCGCCGTTCAGCGACACGGGTGTCGCTGCGCCGAGGTGCGTGGTCGGCGCCATCGCGGCAATGTGGCTTGCGAGCAGGATGTAGGTTCCCGCGCTGTCGGCGCGGGCGCCGGCCGGCGAGACATAGGTCGCGACGGGCACCGACGAGCCGAGGATATCCTGAACCATGTCGCGCATCGGCTTGACCAGGCCGCCGGGCGTGTCCATGTCGATGATGACGAGATCGGCATTCTGTTCTTCGGCATGGCGGATGCCGCTGGCGAGGTATTCGGCCGTGGCCACCCCAATGCCGCCCTTGATTTCGAGAACGACGACCGTCTGTGCCGCCGCGCTCGAGGCGTACGCGACGAGGCTCAAGAGGGCCGCAATGAAAGCGCGTCGAATAGTCGTTTTCATGACGTCATGATATCAGGGCTGGCGGCTGTTGATCGCGGGTATTTGGTGGCATTCTTTGCTCCATGTTCATCCGTTTCATAACGACCGGCGGCACAATCGACAAGATTTACTTCGATGCGCTGAGCCAGTTCGAGGTCGGCGAGTCGCAGGTCGAGCACATCCTGAAGGAAGGGCTCGTTCAGTTTGACTACGAGATCGTGTCCTTGTTGCAAAAAGACAGCCTCGAGATCACCGACGACGATCGCGCCAGGCTGCGCGGCTACATCGAGCACGACGATGCGGGCCTGTATGTCGTCACCCACGGCACCGACACCATGGCCGAGACGGCCGAGGCGCTGCAGGGCCTCGGTGGCAAGACGATCGTGCTCACCGGCGCATTGACCCCGGCGCGATTTCGCACCACCGACGCGATTTTCAACGTCGGCATGGCCGTCGCCGCGGTGCAGGTGTCCCCGCCCGGCGTCTACATCGCGATGAGCGGGCAGGTGTTCACGGCCGGCGAGGTCCGCAAGAATCGCAGCGAGAACCGCTTCGAGTCGCTTTAGACGGACGATTCCGGACGAACGATCCGGCAGGCAGGAGCGCTTCTCGAAGCGCGACCCTCTTTAACGCGATTGCGCGCCGAGGCGCGCTCCTGCAGCGGAACCAGCCACCTACAGGTCGAAATTGATGCCCTGCGCGAGCGGCAGTTCCTTGCCCCAGTTGATGGTGTTGGTCTGCCGCCGCATGTAGGCGCGCCACGCATCGGAGCCGGCCTCGCGGCCGCCGCCGGTTTCCTTCTCGCCGCCGAACGCGCCGCCGATTTCCGCACCCGACGTGCCGATGTTGACGTTCGCGATACCGCAGTCGGAGCCCGACTGCGACAGGAAGTATTCGGCATTCTGCAGGTTGTCCGTGAAGATCGCCGACGACAGCCCCTGCACGACGCCGTTCTGCATCTCGATCGCTTCGTCCAGCGTCTTGTACGGCAGCAGGTAGAGCAGCGGGCCGAAGGTCTCGGTCTGGACGATATCCCAGCCGTTGCTGGCGACCGCGATGGCCGGCGTGATGAAGTTGCCGGGCCCGTTGATCCGCTCGCCGCCGCACAGCACCTCACCGCCTGCCTCGCGCACGGCCTCGAGTGCTGCCTCGACGCGTTCGATCGCGGATTCGTCGATCAGGGGTCCCATCAGGGTCTTCGGATCGAGCGGATCGCCGATGCGCACCTGCTCGTAAGCCTTCACGAGTGCGGCCTTGAGCTCGTTCATCCGGGAATCGTGCACGATGATGCGCCGCGTGGTCGTGCAACGCTGGCCGGCGGTACCGACCGCGCCGAACACGATCGCCGGCACGACGAGCTCCATGTTGGCGTGTTCGTCGACGATGATGGCGTTGTTGCCGCCGAGTTCCAGCAGCACCTTGCCCATGCGCTTCGCAACCTGCGCGCCCACCTTGCGGCCGACGGCGGAAGAGCCGGTGAACGAGATGAGATCGATGCGAGGGTCGTCGACGAACTGTTGCGCGAGCTCGTTGCTGCCGTCGTTGATGAGGCATGAGAACGTCGGCAGGTCGAGATCGGCCACGGCCTCGTTGACGATCTTTTGCACCGCGACGCCGCACAGCGGGGTCTTGGGCGAGGGCTTCCAGATGCTCACGTTGCCGCATATCGACGCGAGACTGGTGTTCCACGACCACACGGCAACGGGGAAGTTGAACGCCGTGATGGTGCCGACCAGGCCCAGCGGGTGCCATTGTTCGTACATGCGGTGCTGCGGCCGCTCGGAATGCATCGTCTTGCCGTACAGCATTCGCGACTGACCGACCGCGAAGTCGAAGATATCGATCATCTCCTGAACTTCGCCGTCGCCCTCGGCCTTGATCTTGCCCATCTCGAGCGTGACGAGGCTGCCGAGCGCATCCTTGTGGTCGCGCAGCGCGTTGCCGATCCGCCTTGCGGCGTCGCCGCGAACCGGTGCAGGTACTTTGCGCCACTCGCGAAACGCGTCTCTCGCGAGGTTGACCAGGCGGTCGTACTCTGCGGGCGTCGTCGAGCGAACGCTGCCGATCAGCTCGCCATTCGCCGGGTTGACCGATTCGATCAGCGGCGCCGAGGCGTCTTCGCTGCTGTCGCTGCCGAACCAGGTGCCCGGGTTGGCGTCACCCAGCCCGAGTGAATCGAGAATCTTTTTCATGGTGTCATCCTCAAGCGCTGGCGCGCTGATGTCCTGTTTCGCCCCGGGCGACCAGCTCGGCCGATTCGATGTTGCTGCCGCCATGCGCGTAATAACGGCCGAAGCGGTTTGCAAGGATGTCCGGCAGCCGGAACTGCTCCTGGGCTATGAAGCCTTGGTAGTGAGTGGGGTCGGTCAGCACGATATCAATGACGCTGCAGACACCGGCGGCGGTGGTGATCTGTATTGCGGACCAAAGTCGTCCGGCCACAACCTGCGGATAGACTTTGTTGACGTAATTCTCCTCGCGAAGTTCTCCGTCCTGCATGCCGTTGACCGCCGCATAGATGATGACGACGTCCTGCAGCGTCTGCGGCACGGCATTTTCGAGAATTCGCTTGAGCGTACCGCGATCGTGATTGAGCTTGAGGCCATTCATAAGAAGTCGCATCTGCTCGCAATGGCCCGGGTACCGGATGGTCTTGTAGTTCATCGTATTGACACGATCGCCATACGTCTCCGCGAGCGAACCCAGTCCGCCCGAGGTATTGAATGCTTCGTATTTCCTGCCATCGATCTCGATCGACTCGAGACCCTCGAGCGGCAAGACATCGACCTCCTCACCGTCGACGATCGCCTTGCAGAGATTGCCGTACTCGTTGATGACGCCGTCGGTGGACCAGGTCAGCGAGTACTTGAGCACGTTGTTGGGGTGTTGCGGCAGGGCACCGACGCGCAGCTTCACGGCTCGCAGCGAGTCGAAATGCTGGATGAGTTCGTTGGCGGCGATGCTGATGAAGCCGGGGGCGAGGCCGCATTGCGGTACGAATGCGGTCGATGCGCCCTCGGCGATCGAGCGGACCTGCTCGGTCACGGCAACGTCCTCGGTCAAATCGAAGTAGTGAAGATTTTCGGCGCGAGCCACTTCGGCAACGACGATGTTGCAGAAGTAGGGCAGGCTTGACACGAGCGCTACCGGCTTGTGTTCGCGCACGTGCCGGGTGAGTGCTTCCTTGTCACTGGCATCGAGATCAAAGGCGACGATAGAGTCCAGGCCATGGGCCGCGGCGACCGATTTCGCGACGCCCGGCTCGCCGTCAGCGAGCTGCACGCGGTAGCTTCCACTTTCGCCGAGCAAGCCGGCTATGAGGGCACCGATCTTGCCGGCACCGAGTACGAGTATGTCTTGCATGGGGGAACTCCCGAAATACACACCGCCTCAGGAGGGCGGTACGAAGATGGCGCGCATTGTGCCAATGTCCGCGCAACCTTTCCAGATGAAAGCTTTGCAGTATTGCGATGCAGCATGGCATAGTCCCGCGCATGAACCGGACGCGCCCATGACACGATCTGTCCCGAAATCCGACTGGCACCCGGCGAGCTGGCAGGCGCTGCCGGCCGCCCAGCAGCCGACCTACCCGGACCGGGCGGCGCTCGAACGCGCCGTCGCCGAACTCAGCCGACTGCCGCCGCTGGTGACCTCTTGGGAGATCGACTCGCTCAGGGAAGAGTTCGCGCGGGCCCAGCGCGGCGAGGCCTTTATCCTGCAGGGCGGCGACTGCGCCGAGACCTTCGACGAGTGTACCTCCGAGGACATCGTCGCGAAGCTCAAGATTCTGTTGCAGATGAGCCTCGTGATCCTCTTCGGGCTCAAGAAGCCGGTGGTCCGCGTCGGGCGCATGGCGGGCCAGTACGCAAAACCGCGCTCCGCCGACACGGAGACCCGCGAGGGTGAGTCGCTCCCGAGTTTTCGCGGCGACCTGGTCAACCGCAATCCGTTCACGGTCGCCGACCGCGTGCCGGACCCGCAGCTGATACTGCGCGGCTACGAGCGCGCGGCCCTGACCCTGAATTTCGTGCGTTCGCTGATCGATGGCGGCTTCGCGGACCTGCACCATCCGGAGTACTGGGACCTCAACTGGGTCGGCCATTCGCCGATGGCGGACGAATACCACGCGATCGTGGCGTCCATTTCCGATTCGCTGGACTTCCTCGAAACCATCGCGGGCCAGCCGGTGCACAAGACGCGCCGCGCGGACATCTACGCGGCCCATGAGGGCCTGCACCTGCTTTACGAGCAGTCTCAGACGCGTTTCCTGGAGCGTCGGGAGCGCTGGTACAACCTGACGACCCATTTTCCGTGGATCGGCATGCGTACGGCGGCGACCGACGGTGCGCACGTCGAGTTCTTCCGCGGCATCGCCAACCCGGTCGGGATCAAGGTAGGCCCCGGCATGACGCGGGAGTGGATCCAGGAGCTGGTCGCGATTCTGAACCCGAACAACGAACCCGGCCGCCTGACCTTCATCCACCGTTTCGGCGCCGGCGCCATCGAGGAGCACCTGCCCGATTTGATCACGGCGGTGCGCGAGACCGGCTCACCGGTGCTCTGGGTCTGCGACCCCATGCACGGCAATACCGAAAGTACCGCGGACGGCGTCAAGACGCGGCGCTTCGACAAGATCGTCGGGGAACTCGAGGCGGCCTTCCGCGTTCACAACGCCATGGGCAGCCGGCTCGGTGGGGTGCACCTCGAGCTGACCGGCGAGAACGTCACCGAATGCACCGGCGGTGCACGCGGCCTGACGGACGGCGACCTCGCGAGGGCTTACAAGTCGACCGTGGACCCGCGTCTGAACTACGAGCAGGCGATGGAGATCGCCATGCGGATCGCCGGCCTGCATAAAACGTAGTAGCCGGCATCGGCCCGTGACGGTTCGCGCTTCGAGAAGCGCCCCGACATTCGGCTAATTGAGGTCTCCGGCCGGGCAGGTACAATGCACGCCCACCCAGCCGAGAGAGACCATGCATTACGACTTCATCGAGGTGCCCGCCGGCGGCGAGGCCATTACCGCCAATCCCGATCACACGCTGAACGTGCCCGACCGGCCGATCATTCCCTTCATCGAGGGGGACGGCATCGGTATCGACGTCACGCCGGTGATGATCGACGTCGTCAATGCCGCCGTCGAGAAATCCTACGGCGATGCCCGCAACATCGAGTGGATGCAGGTCTATGCCGGTCAGAAGGCGGCCGAGGTCTACGGCGGCGAGGTCTACATGCCCGACGAGACCCTGCACGCGCTGCAGAAATTTGTCGTGTCGATCAAGGGGCCGCTGGCGACACCGATCGGCGGCGGCATCCGCTCGCTGAACGTGTCGATCCGCCAGGCGCTGGACCTCTACGCCTGCGTGCGGCCGATCCGCTACTTCCCGGGCGTCGTTACGCCGATGAAGGAATCCAACCTCGTCGACATGACCGTGTTCCGCGAGAACACGGAAGATATCTACGCCGGCATCGAATACCCGACAGGCTCGCAGGAAGTGCAGAAGCTGATCCATTTCCTGCAGCACGAGCTGGGCACCAAGAAGATCCGCTTCCCGGCCAGCTCCGGCATCGGCATCAAGCCGGTGTCGCGCGAAGGCTCGGAGCGTCTCGTCCGCAAGGCGATCCAGTACTGCATCGACCGCGACCAGAGCTCGGTTACCCTTGTCCACAAGGGCAACATCATGAAATTCACCGAGGGCGCCTTCTGCCACTGGGGCTACGAAGTCGCCCGCGAGGAGTTCGGCGCGACCGAGAAGGACGGCGGACCCTGGCTGAGCTTTCCGAACCCGGTAACCGGGAACGAGATCATCATCAAGGACGTGATCGCCGATAACTTCCTGCAACAGATCCTGATGCGGCCGGAAGAGTACGACATCATCGCGACGCTCAATCTCAACGGCGACTACATATCCGACGCACTGGCAGCCCAGGTGGGCGGTATCGGCATCGCGCCGGGCGCCAATATCGCCGATGCCGTCGGCGTGTTCGAGGCCACACACGGCACGGCGCCCGGTTTCGCCGGCAAGGACCGCGTCAATCCCGGTTCGCTGATCCTCTCGGCCGAGATGATGCTGCGCTACATCGGCTGGACGGAGGCCGCGGACCTCATCATGAAGGGCGTCGCGAACACGATCGCCAATGGTGAACTGACGTTCGACCTTGCGCGTCTGCGCGAGGCCATCCACCGGCCGATCCGCAAGGAGCGCCCGCACGACCGCAAGGAAGTGGAGGAGGAACTCGAGGAACTCATTCCGGGCGCCAGGCTGGTAGGCTGCAGCGAGTTCGGCCGCGCCGTGATCCGCCATATGGATGACTGACCAGGCCGGCAGCGTGCCGAAATCGATTTTCGATCCCGGTTGCCGAGCCTGCCCGCGGCTGGCCGGCTTCCTCGATGAAGTAAATTCGCGCCACCCCGATTATTACTGCCGGCCGGTACCGCCGTTCGGCGATGCCGCGGCGCGGCTGTTGATCGTCGGCCTGGCGCCGGGGATGCACGGCGCCAACCGCACCGGGCGGCCGTTCACGGGCGACCACGCCGGGATCCTGCTGTACGAGACACTGCACAGATTCGGTTTCAGCTCGGCGGCCGAGTCGCGCTCGGCTGATGACGGCTTGCAGCTGCTGGACTGCCGCATTACCAATGCCGTCAAGTGCCTGCCCCCGGACAACAAGCCGGTTGGCGCGGAGATCAATACCTGCAACCGCTTTCTCGCCAACGAACTCGATGCGCTCGAGGGCGGTTCGGTCGTGCTCGCGCTGGGCGGCATCGCACACAGGGCGATCGTCAAGGCCCGTGGCCTGCGGCAGGCGGACTACAAGTTCGCCCATGCCGCGATTCACGATCTCGGCTTTTTCTGCATGCTCGATTCGTATCACTGCAGCCGCTACAACACCAATACCGGCCGCCTCACGTCCGCGATGTTCGACGCCGTGTTCGAGCGCGCGCGGGCACTCCTGCAGCCGTAGGAGCGGTTCTCTAACCGCGACCTGTCGCGGGCCCGGGACCGCACCTGCAAAATTTCGTGGCATATTTGATTCCACATGAACGAGCAACCCGCTTTCGACCCGAAATCCTTTTTGCGCACGCTGACTCACCGGCCCGGCGTGTACCGCATGCTCGACGTAAAACACAAGGTCATCTACGTCGGCAAGGCGCGCGATCTCAAGAAGCGGGTGTCCAGCTATTTTCAACGCAAACAGACCTCGGCGAAGACGGCCGCGATGATGCAGAACGTCGCGCGCGTCGAGGTAACGGTGACCAACACCGAAGCCGAGGCGCTGCTGCTCGAGTACAACCTGATCAAGCAGCACAGGCCGAAATTCAATGTCCTGCTGCGTGACGACAAGAGTTACCCGTACATTTACGTCTCGACCGACCATGCATTCCCGCGCCTGCGTTTCCACCGGGGACCGCGCACCGGCAAGGGCCGCTACTTCGGTCCTTACCCGGGCACGAGCGCGGTGCGGCAGACGCTCAACGACCTGCAGAAGCTGTTCCTGATTCGCAACTGCAACGACACGTTCTTCAGGAACCGGACGAGGCCCTGCCTGCAGTACCAGATTCGTCGCTGCACGGCGCCCTGCGTCGGGTTGATCAGTGAGAAGGACTACGCCCGCGACATCGGGGCGGCGATCCAGTTCCTGGAGGGGCGCAACCGGGGTGTCATCGATACCTTCGTCGAGCGCATGGAAACGGCATCCGGAGCGCAGGAGTACGAACTGGCGGCACGCTTCCGCGACCAGATCGCCAAGCTCAAGGAGATCGAGGCGCGCCAGCTGGTGTCGCGCAGCGCAGGCAAGGATCTCGACGTGCTCGGTTTTGCCTCCAATGGCGGTGTGCACTGCGTAACGGTGCTGTTCATCAGGAACGGCGCGGTCATCGGCAGCCGCGACCATTTCCCGCGTGCACAGGGCGAGACCGACAAGCAGCCGATCCTCAACAGCTTCGTCGCACAGTACTACCTTGGCCGCGACGCGCCGGCCGAGATCATCCTCGATACGGGCATCGAGGACCGGGCGCTGCTCGAGACCGAACTCGGTGCGCGCATGGAGCGCAAGGTCGCGATCAGGAGCAAGGTTCGCGGCGATCGCAAGCGCTGGCTCGAGATGGCGCGCACCAACGCCGCGCAGGGGCTTAACCTGCGGCTCGCGAGCAACGCGACGATCCGGCGGCAGTTCTCTGCGCTCGCCGCGGTGCTGGAACTCGAGGAGGTTCCCGAGCGCCTCGAGTGCTTCGACGTGAGCCACACCGCGGGAGAGGCGACAGTGGCATCCTGCGTGGTGTTCAACGCGGCTGGCCCCGTGAAGAGCGACTACCGCCGCTTCAATCTCAGTCCCTCAGTGGCCGGCGACGACTACTCGGCGATGGCGGAAGCACTGCAGCGGCGTTATGCGCGGGTCAGGAAGGGCGAAGTGCCGATGCCCGACGTGCTGTTCGTCGACGGCGGCAAAGGGCAGTTGGCGGAGGCCATGCGCGTGCTGCGGGATCTCGAGCTCGGCTGGCTCACGCTGGTGGCGGTCGCCAAGGGCAGGGCGCGCAGGCCGGGCGCCGAACGCCTGTTCCTGCCGGGCCGAACCAAGGCGCTGCGGCTGCCGGCGGATTCGCCGGCGCTGCTGCTGATCCAGCAGGTACGGGACGAAGCGCACCGGTTCGCGATCACGGGCCATCGCCAGCGGCGCGCCAAAACGCGTAACACGTCGCGGCTCGAACAGATACCGGGACTCGGGCCCAAGAAGCGGCGCGAGCTGCTGCGGCAGTTCGGCGGCCTGCAGGGTGTGATGGCTGCTGGCGTCGAGGATCTCGCCAAAGTACGCGGCATCAGTCGTACTTTGGCGGAAACCATATACAATGACCTCCACCTCGACGGCCAGCACTGAAGACTTCCGCGTACGTGAAATTCAACTTCGCCATCATGCTCACGCTGTTTCGCATCGCTGCGATCCCTGCGGTCGTCATCTGCTTTTACAGCCCGCTGCCGGACGCGCGGCCGATCGCCGCCATCCTGTTCGGCATAGCGGCGGTAACCGATTTCATCGACGGCTGGGTGGCACGTCGCTTCGGCCAGCATTCGCGTTTCGGCGAATTCCTGGATCCCGTCGCCGACAAGCTGATGGTAGCAATCGTCCTCGTGATGCTGGTGCAGGCGCAGTCGCACTGGTTCGAGGACATCATCGCAATGATCATCATCGGCCGGGAGATCACCATCTCGGCGCTCAGGGAGTGGATGGCCACGATCGGCGAACGCGCGAACGTCAGGGTCTCTTTGTCCGGCAAGGTCAAGACGACGCTGCAGATGTTCGGCATCGCCTTCATGGTCTACCAGAACGACCTGTTCGGAATCCCGATCTATACCGTCGGATTCGTGCTGCTGCTGGCCGCTGCGGTCATGACGATCTGGTCCATGTTCTTTTACCTCAAGGCCGCGTGGCCGTTCATCATGGCGGACCAGGACGGCAGTGTTTCGGGCTGAACGCGCCGGATTTGCCTTGACAGTAGGCCTTGAGGGGCTACAATTTCGGCCCTCCCGCGGGAATAGCTCAGTTGGTAGAGCGCAACCTTGCCAAGGTTGAGGTCGCGAGTTCGAGCCTCGTTTCCCGCTCCAGACACGCTCGGGGCCCCACTAGGGGCCCTGTTTGTCTGGAACAGCCCCGGCCCGCGAACAGCCGCGCCTCAGGAACCGCTTCTGCAATTTTCCCACGCCCTATCGCAGTCTCAATCGATGGTGATCGAATCGATCGGGATGCGGGCGCTGGCGATTCTCTTCGGGTCTGCCCGCGAATCGGTCCAGACCAGCACCAGGTCGTCACCGGCAACCGCCATCTGCGGCACCGACCGCGCCGGCACGCCGCTGGCGACGGTAACCAAAGCCCCCATGATTCCCCCGGGTGTCACACGGCGCACAACGAGAGTGCTGCTGCCACCGGCATCGGCCTGCAGCCAGCTTACGACCGCGGAGCCGTCGCCGAGCAGGACGACATCGACGTGCCCGAGCGCGCCGTCGGCGGCCAAAGTGACCACGGGACCGAAGCTGGCTGCGCTGTCCTGCGAGTAGCGCAAGCGCACAGCGGTCGTTTGTTTCGGAGCCGAGAACCACGCCGCGGCAACCGTGTCTCCGCGTGCCGCTACTGCCGGTCCGTTCACCGGACAGCCGGCGATCTGCCAGTTGTCCTCGTGCAGCGGCACCCCGGGTTGCCAGCGGCCGTCGACATGGCGGGTAACATAAATGTCGCGGATCTCGGCGGCCGTTCGATCCCGGTACACGGCAACCGGGCCGTGCGCGGTCATCGCGACGTCGGTCTGGCAACAATCGCAGATGAGATCGTCGATCTCCTGTTCGAGATGAAGCCCGTTGTCGGCATCGATTGCCGCGCCGCGCAGGGTCATGCCGCCTGCCCCCGGGGCGCGGCCATGATTGGCGGAGTGGTCGCCGCCCGTGTTGCGGCCGTCCAGCCAAATCGCCGCGACCTTGCCGCCATGGGGATAGACGGAGACGAAACCGTGCTCGGTGGGTGTGCCGTCGGTGTGCGGCTTCACGGGCTCCGACCACGTCTGTCCGCCGTCGAACGACTGCGCCATCACGACGTGATAGGCATACGTCGTGGGACCGGCCATCTCGAGCCAGTGCGCGACCCAGTGGTCCCCGGCGAACGCCGATACCGAGGGCAGGTCGGCCCAGTTGACGAACATGTCTTTCCCCGCCACGACTGCGGTCGGCGGTGCCCAGCCAGTGTCGGCCAGCGTGGAATACCACAGCGTCGTGCCGGCCGCGTCCGGTTCCATCCAGCTCAGGACCAGCGGACCGCCGGCACCGGCAGACAGGCGCGGTCCTGCGGCCTGTTCGCCGGCCGGGACGTCGAGCGTGCTTACGGCCGTGTTGTCCGGCGTTTCCGACGGTGTGCAGGCGGCGAGCAGCAGCAGGAAAATCGCGGGGGACCTTGGCATCGGCCGATTATGCAGGCTTGTCGGGCAAAGGTCTCGGTTGGGCACGCCGTCAATTGAATGCGGCAAATTGATTCTGGCCAGTGGGCCTGTATACTGCGTCGCCTGCTGCTCGTATGGTAGTTTGGACCCAGAGGCTAGGTGGCAGAGTGGTTATGCAGCGGCCTGCAAAGCCGTGGACGCCGGTTCGATTCCGACCCTAGCCTCCATTTCCCCTGTCGCTGTCCGCTATCGATCTCCGATCGCCACGCTGTTGCGAGTCGTGACATAATCCCTCAGGCATTCGCCCACAAGGCGGAATAGAGGGCAAATCGTTGCGCAAAACCGCTCTGGTCGTCGACGACTCCAAGACGGCACGAAACGTGCTCAAGAAGATTCTCGAGACGCATGATCTCGACGTCGACACGGCCGAGTCCGCGGAAGACGCAATCGAGTACCTGAGCGACTCGCGGCCCGACATCATTTTCATGGATCACGAAATGCCGGGCATGGACGGCCTCGAAGCCGTGTCCGCGATCAAGGATAACCCGGCGACGGCGACGATACCGATCATGATGTACACGGCGCAGCAGGGCGAACTGTACGTCGGCCAGGCGCGCGCGCTCGGCGCGATCGGCGTATTGCCCAAGCAGCTCGAACCGGTGGAAGTGTCGAAGGTACTGGAGTCGCTGCGCATCATCGGCGAGGACGCCGAGTCTCGCGAAAAGCGCGACCGCGTCGATCCGAAAGTGCGGACCGGCGAATACCCGAATCTCGAACAGTTCGACCAGGACCTGCGGGAGATGATCCGCAACCTGTTCGACCAGCAGCGCGATATCCTGCGCCGCGAACTCGAGGACAGCCAGGAACGGATTGCGCGCAGCGTCGCCGACCGGGTGCGCCCGCCGCGGCAGGAAGGGGAGACGGAAGTGGCGCCCGCGCCGAGCGCTCCGCCGAGGTTCGCCTTCAACGCGGTCGCCGCATTGCTCGGTGTTCTCGCGGTCGTCTTCGCGGTGCTTTTCTGGTACCGGGAGGGCAGCTGGCGCGAGCTGCAGCGTGAGAATGCGGAGCTGCAGCGGGCGCTCGAAGCGCGTCAGGCCAGCGCGTCGCAGGATACACGGCAGGTTCGGCAGCAGCTGAACGCTTACCGTCAGTCCCTCGACGAGGCGACGATGGTCGCGCTGGATTCGCTGGAATGGGCGGCGAACCAGTCGTCGCAATACGACTTCGACGAGATTCCGCTGGGCGATTTCCGGCTGGCCATCATCCAGGAACTGACCAACCACCTCGTGACGCTGGATTTCCGGGGCGTGGTGAGGATCGAGTCGCACGTGGGCAATTTCTGCATGGCCTTCGGCGGCCCGGACGGCTACGGACTCGCGGCGCCGGATACACCGGCCGACCAGTGCGACCAGGTCGGGTTCGGTCCCAGCGAGGCGTACGAGATGGGCCTGCGCCAGTCGGCGTCGTTCGCGAATTTCATCAATTCGGCGCGCGCCCGCACCGAGGGTGCGGTGCGCTACGAAATCATCTCGTACGGGAATTCCAGCCCGCTGCTGGATTACCCCCCTACGCCGGTGGGAATAACGGCATCCGCATGGAACGAAATCGCGGGGAACAACAACCGCGTCGACATTTCGCTGTATCCTGAGTGATGCCCGGCCACGTTTGTTGTGGCCGCAGAGGCGATACCCGATAATCCCTTTCGATGCCCGGGTGGCGGAATTGGTAGACGCAGCGGACTTAAAATCCGCTG
>JBFIHC010000006.1:0-71784 GCA_041601995.1 Woeseiaceae bacterium
TCCTGACGTCGTGGGAAGATCGAGCAGCTTCAGCTGGATCAGTCCCTGGTCAACGGTCGGCTGCGCTTCGCCCAGCGCCGCCTGGTACGCAGTCCGCGCCTCGTCGTAGCGGCCGAGGGCCACGTACGCGTCGCCCCGCTCTTCGGCGTACAGGGCCGCGAAAGCCTCATTGTCCTTGCCTTCCAGGAGACTCAAAACCGCCTCCGGCTTGCCCTGGTACAGCAGGATTTTCGCGAGCCGCACGCGAGCGACGTGCTTGAGATGCTCGACGCCGCGCATCGCCAGCAACTCGTTCAGCGCCTGTGCCGCGTCCTGGTCGCGATTCTTGTCCATGTACAGGCGCGCCATGGCCAGCTTGGACTGTGCGGCATACGAGCTGTTCCCGTATTCGCCATCAAGCTTGGCGGCCGCGGCTTCTGCCGCATCCAGGTTGCCGCCGGTCACCTGCTCAGCGATCTCGTCGTAAAGCGCCGACGCTGCGATCTCGGCGTTGATCGTCTGGGTCCGCTGGAAATTGATGCCGAACAGGATGATCGCGCCTAGCGCGACACCGCCGATGACGTACCAGCCGTAGTCCGACCACCACGCCCGCATTTTCTCAATCTGTTCTTTTTCCGAAAGTAGATCGTCCACGAATATTGCCTTTACTCATCAATGGCGCCAGCACCGGCTGCCGCCTTGTCCAGTTTCCTTGCGAGCATCGCTACCGCCTCGTCGAGGGCGATATCCCATTGCTCGTCGCGCGTACGCATCGGTTTCAGCCCGACGCTTCCCTCGGACAGCTCGCGCTCCCCGAGAATCAGTGCGTATTCCGCCTTGCTGTTGTCGGCGCGCTTCATCTGCGATTTGAAGCTACCGCCACCGAGATTCAGCTCCACCCGAATTCCTGCGATCGCGTCACGCAGCTGCTCCGCGAGCCGGACTGCGCGTTGCAAAGTACCCTCGCCGACCGCGACGATGTAAACGTCGGCGGCCGTATCCGGCGTCTTTCCGCCGCAGGCCTCGAACAGTGCCACGAAACGTTCGATGCCCATCGCCCAGCCCACCGCCGGCGTCGGCCGGCCGCCGAGCTTCTCGACGAGCCCGTCGTAGCGCCCGCCCGAACAGACGGCGCCCTGCGAACCCAGCGCATCGGTAACCCATTCGAACACGGTGCGATTGTAGTAATCGAGTCCCCGTACGAGCCGCGGGTTCAGCGTGTAGCCGATCCCCGCCGCGTCGAGCAGTTCGCGCAGCTCCGCGAAGTGTTCGGCCGACTCCGTGTCCAGGTAGTCGAGCATGACCGGGGCGCTCTCGATGACCCCCTGCATATCCGGGTTCTTGCTGTCCAGGATCCTGAGCGGGTTACGCTCGAGGCGCCGAATACTATCCTGATCGAGCGTGTTTTTCACGCTGGAAAAATACTCGACGAGCCGTTCGCGGTAGCGCTGCCGCGCCTCCGGCGTTCCCAGCGAATTGAGTTCCAGGCTCAGCTTCGAGATGCCGAGGCGGCGCCACATCCGCGCACTCATGATGATGAGTTCGGCATCGATGTCGGGACCGGCATAGCCGAGCGCCTCGACATTGAACTGGTGGAACTGGCGGTAGCGCCCCTTCTGCGGCTTTTCGTAGCGGAACATCGGCCCGGCGGTCCAGAGTTTTTGCCGCTGGTTGTGGAGCAGACCGTTGGTGATCCCGGCACGCACTACGCTGGCCGTCGCTTCCGGCCGCATCGTGAGGCTCTCACCGTTGCGGTCCTCGAACGTGTACATCTCCTTCTCCACGATGTCGGTGACCTCGCCGATGGAGCGCTGGAACAATTCCGTGTACTCGAGTATCGGCAGGCGGATTTCGTCATAACCGTAGGAATGCACGATCCCCTGCAATTCCTGCTCGAGGTAACGCCACGTCGCGGAATTCTCCGGCAGGATGTCGTTCATTCCCCTGATGGCTTTGGGCTTCATGTGATCGTCCGGGACCGGGTGCGATTACGTGCCGGAGATCGTGAGCCGCGCCGTGCGGCCGCGGCGATTGGCAGCCGGGATGATGAAATCCTCGCCGTTGACACGAACTTCGACGTTGGCGGCATCGCCGAACAACACCGAGAGTGGCCCCGGGCCGCTAACGTTGACGGTACGGCCGCTGCGGCCGAGCTGGAAAAACAGGCGCCGGCCCGACGCATCCGTGATCTCGGTCCAGCAATCGCCAATGAAGGTCACCGACATCCGCACGTCGTTTTCGCCCGCGGCGGGCAGCATGGTCGAAGCGGCTGCAGGCTGCACCGCTTCCTGCGTCGTACTCACGGCCTGCTCCGGCTCGCCGGCCGGCGGTCGCGCCGGTGCGTCATTCGCAGACGCCTGATCCTCGCCTGGATCCTCGACGACCGCGGCTTCCTCCGTGGGCTCCTCTGCCGATTCCGGCGCCTTCGGCTCGGGCCCCGCGGGTGCCGCCGTCGGCGAAGCGGCCGGTGCCGTGACCGCCGGCCCGGGCGGTGTCGTGAACGGCCGCTCGACCAGCAACCAGTAAGCCAGCGCCAGCAGTATCAGCACCGCAGCACCGGCAACCCACGGCCCCGGCATCAGTTCGCGCCCGGGCTGTTTCCGTTTCACGATGACCGGCGGCATCTCCTGGCTGCGCGTCAGCTGATAGTAGTCGGCCAGCACGTCGTCGTGGTTCACCCCGACGAGCTGCGAGTATTTCTTGAGGTGGCCCTTGGCGAACACCGGTGCGCCGAGGGCGTCGAAATCGTTGTTCTCCAGCGCCCGGATCTTCGACTCCTCGACGTGCAGTTCCTTTGCGATCTCCAGCACGCTGATCTGCTTCTCGCGCCGGGCTTCTGCAAGCCGCTCGCCGCAAACGGGGCCTTCGGCCTTCGCCTCGGGTGTGTCTTCGTCCGCTTTGTCTGTTTCGTCGGTCATGAGTTTCGCGCCTGCCCTAGCCAGACTGACGTATGCGTTCGGCCTCAGCCGAGTCCGGGAAGTCCCTCAACAATTGCAGGGTATACTGCCGGCGCGCGGTATCGTCGCCGAGCCTCTGCTCGATCAGTATGGCGTGGTAAAGCACCGGCGCCGTCGCCATGTTGCTGCTCAGGTAACGCTGCAAGAAGGCGCGAGCGCGCAGGTTGTCGCCCGTTTCGTAAAACAGCACCGACATCTGCAACAGCGCCTCGCCGTGATTGGGGCGCCGGTCCAGCGCCGCCCGCAAATACTCTTCCGCGGCAACGTGGTCGGGTTTCTGCAGCATGCAGACGCCGGCATTGGTGTAGGTCTGCTCCGAGTAGTCGTTGGTGGGCGCCTTGATCGCCTTGTCGAAGTACCTGCGAGCATCGTCGAAGCGATCCTGGCGACACAAGAAGACCGCGTAGTTTTCCTGGATCTTGTAGTTGCGCGGCGCGACCCGCACGGCCTTGTCGTATGCGTCTTCCGCGAGCCGCACGTTGCCGAGCGCCTCGTAGGTAAGCCCCAGCGTGGACCAGGCGAAGGCGTTCTTCGAATCCTGTTCCAGCGCCAGCAACAGCCGGTCGCGCGCCAGGTCGTAGTCACCCTTGCGGTAATAGCGTGCGCCAAGCTGGTAGTTGAGCTCGGCAGCATCGCCCTTGTCGGCCTTCTTCTCGGGCGGCCCTGTCGTCGTCGAAATACAACCGCTGCTGACGAGTAAGGCGGCCAACGCCCCCAGCACAAAATCGCTCTTTTTCACGCCGTTACCACCCTGATGTTTTTGTCGCCCAGCCGTCTGCGGACACGATCGCTGACTTTGCCAGCGAGCTGCCCGCAGGCCGCGTCAATATCGTCGCCGCGCGTGCGGCGCGTCGTCGCCACGATGCCACGCTCGCGCAACCGGTTCTGAAAATAGCGAATGGTCTCCGCGCCGGATCGCCGGAACTCCGTGCCCGGGAACGGATTGAACGGTATGAGATTCACCTTGGCCGGCTTGCCATCGAGAAGATCGGCCAGTTCGTCCGCATGCCGCAAAGAGTCATTGACGTCACGCAACATCACGTACTCGAAAGTAATGAAGCGATTCGCACGCTTTGCCGCGTAGCGCCAGCACGATTCGAGCAGCTCCCCGATCGGGTGCAGCTTGTTGATCGGCACGATGCGGTTGCGCAATTCATCATTCGGCGCGTGCAGTGATACTGCAAGCGACACGTTGCAATCGTCGCCGAGTTTCTCGATGTGCGGCACGATGCCCGACGTGCTGACGGTCACGCGGCGCCGCGACAGCCCGTACGCGAGGTCGGAAATCAGCAACTCGAGCACGGGCACGACCTGCCGGTAGTTCGCGAGCGGCTCGCCCATGCCCATGAAAACCACGTTCGTCACGGCTGGCTCGCCGTTCGGGCGCCGTGCCAGGACGGCATTTGCATGCCAGACCTGGCCGATGATCTCCGCCGCCGTCAGGTTACGGTTGAATCCCTGCGCACCGGTGGCGCAGAACGCACAGTCGAGCGCGCAGCCGACCTGCGATGAAATGCACAGGGTGCCGCGCGCCGGCTCCGGGATGTAGACGGCCTCGACGCGCTGCCCGGACCCGCTGGCAAACAGCCACTTGACCGTGCCATCGGAGGAGCGGTGTTCGGCATCGACCCGCGGCAGCGTTACCGTCGCCCGCCCCGCAAGCTTCGCGCGCAGCGATTTCGACAGGTCGGTCATTGCCTCGAAGTCAGTGACACCACGCTGGTGAATCCACTGCAGTACCTGCCGCGCACGAAAGGGCTTCTCGCCGAGATCGGCGAACAGCGCCTCGAGCTCGCCTTGCGGCATGCCGAGCAGGTTCAGTTTGTCAGCGTCACCAGTCACAGGGTTGTCGCGCCCTAGCGGGTCCGCGGGCAGATGCCATCTTCGCCGAAGAAGAAAGCAATCTCGGCCGCTGCCGTGTCGGGGCCGTCCGAGCCGTGGACGACATTCTCCTCGATGCTCGCAGCGAAGTCGGCGCGGACGGTACCCGGGTCCGCGTCGGCCGGGTTGGTCGCGCCCATGATCTCGCGGTTCTTCGCGATCGCGTCCTTGCCGTGCAGGACCTGGATCATGACCGGACCGGACGTCATGTACGCGACCAGGTCGTTGAAAAACGGCCGCTCGCGGTGGACGGCATAGAAGCCCTGTGCTTCCTTGTCGGTGAGGTGCTTCATCTTTGCGGCGACGATCTCGAGGCCAGCGTCTTCGAAGCGCTTGTAGATCTCGCCGATCAGGTTTTTCTGGACGCCATCCGGTTTGATGATAGAGAGCGTCTGCTCAACGGCCATGCGATGTTCCTTGTCGAATAAATGGAGAATCCCGCGCCGGTCAGAAATCGACCGGGCGGACGCAAACCCTCGATTTTACTTGGCATATGGGAGCCCGGCAACGGCGGCGCGTCAGACGTTGAAGCTCTCTCCGCAGCCGCATTCGCCGGTGACGTTGGGATTCCTGAAGCTGAACGCCTCGTTCAGGCCGCTCTTGACGAAATCGACCTCGGTGCCGTCAATCAGCGCCAGCGCCTCTGCGTCGACGACGACCTTGACCCCCTTGTCCTCGAAAACGACGTCGTCATCCGTGACGCCTTCCGCGTAATTGATGACGTAGGAATAGCCGGAACACCCGGTCTTGGTCACGCCGAGGCGCAGACCGACGCCTCCACCCCGGGCCTCGAGGTAGTTGCGTACCCGGCTTGCAGCCGACTCTGTCAACGAAATTGCCATGTCTAATCCGTGTCCTTGCCCGGATCCGGGCTCAATCGAACGCTCTGCCCAAGCGATCGCACTGCATCTTCGAGCACTAGTATACGGCCCAGCTTCTCCCGGGGTACAGGCAGAGTTCGCATAATTTCCGCTGCGCCGAATGCCAGCAGCCCCCGCGCGGGCCGGCCCTCGTAAACCCGGCAGAATGCTTCCGCAGCCGCGAGCAGGTGCGGGCACCCCCATGCTCGAAAGCGCAGACGCACGATGATATCGCCATCGATATCCGCCGCAAGGGCGACCCGTACGCCCTGCTCGCTGATCTGCACCCGCGCCGACGGCTTTTCAAGGTCGCCTGCGTGCTCGGCGCCGGAAAACAGCTCCCGCACCCGCGCGCTGTACGGGTCGCTCGTCATGCCACGAGCCCCGCCGCGATGCTCCGCAGGCGCGCTACGGCCTCGCGATAGCGAGCGACCGCGAAATCGACCGCCTCCCTCGTCGTCGGCCGCCCGAAACTGAAGCGCACCGCGCTTTGCGCGAGCAGGTCGCTGCGGCCGAGGGCGCGCAACACGGGCGAGGGCTCCTGGCTCTTCGAGTTGCAGGCGGACCCGGTGGCCACGCACAGCGGCTCCAGCGCGAGCAGCAGGCTCTCGCCTTCGACATCCTCGATGCTGACGTTGAGGATGCCCGGGAACGTGCGCTCGGCGGCGCCATTCCTGACGACGCCAGCCAGATCACGGATACCGTTCCACAGGCGGTCGTTCAGCGCCTGAAGGTGCTCACGGTCCTGTTCCATCTCCGCCATCGCGACGCTCGCCGCTGCGCCGAACCCCGCGATCAGCGGCACGGCGAGCGTACCGGGGCGTCGCCCGCCCTGTTGGCCGCCGCCGAAGATCAGCGGCTCCACATGGCAGCCCGGCCGGTCGGCGACGTACAGCGCGCCGACGCCCTTGGGGCCGTAAATCTTGTGCGCCGTGGTCGACAGAAGGTCGACGGGCATCGAGCCGAGGTCCAGCGGCAACTTGCCGACGGACTGCGCCGCATCGACGTGAAACAGCACGTCCCGCGCACGGCAGACGGCACCGAGCGCCTCGATATCCTGGATGACGCCCGTCTCGTTGTTGACGTGCATGATCGATACGAGCTGCGTGTCCGGCCGGATCGCGCCCTCGAGTTCCGCCGGATCGAGCACGCCCGCGGCGTCGGGAAACAGCCAGCTCACCTCGAAGCCCTGCTGTTCGAGCCTGAGGAACGCGTCGGAGACGGCCTTGTGCTCGGTGGGCATCGTGATCAGGTGCCGGCCGCGATCGGCGCGGTAGCGGGCGGCGCCGGTGATCGCCAGGTTGTCCGACTCGGTCGCGCCCGATGTCCAGACCAGTTCGCTCTCCCTGCACCCCAGCAGCTCCGCGAGTTGCCCCGTGGCGCGTTCGACGCGGGCCATCGCGCGCCGTCCTGCCGCGTGCCCGGAGGACGGATTCGCGAAGTCGCCGTCGTCCCGGAACAGCGGCGTCATCACGTCGATAACGCGCGGGTCAACGGGCGTCGTCGCCGCGTAGTCCAGGTAGACGATGTCGGCGTCGCCGTTCACGAGTCCCGCTGCCTCCCCCGCTCAACGGCCGCGAGGATCCCGCGCAGTATATTGACCTCGTTCTGGTCGGGCCGCGCGCGGATGAACAGCCGCCTGAGGCGCCGCATCAGGTGGCGCGGATTGTCCGGGTCGAGAAACTGCACGTCGGTCAGCACGCGCTCGAGGTGCTCATAGAAGCGCTCCATGTCCGAGTTCGTCGCAAGCGGGGCATCCGCCTCGTACTCGGGGAGCTTTCCGGCCTGTGCCGCACGTATCTCGTAGGTCACCACCTGCACGGCCATCGCCAGATTCAGCGAACTGAACTCGGGATTCGTCGGGATGGTGAGCAGCGCATCGCAAAGATCGAGATCGGCGTTGGCGAGCCCCGACTTTTCCGGTCCGAACACCGCGGCGACCGTGCCTTTGCGGCTCTCTTCCAGCAGGCGGACTGCGCAATCGCGCGCATCGAGGCACGGCCAGTTGATAGCGCGGGTCCGCGCGCTGGCCCCGGCCACGTAAATGCAGTCCGAGATCGCCTCTGCAAGGGTCTCGACGACTGTCGCCTGTTCCAGCAGGTCCTCCGCCCCGGATGCGCGCGCCGTCGCCTCCTTGTCCGGGAAGTAACGCGGATCGACGAGCGCCAGGTCCGTGAGTCCCATGTTCTTCATCGCGCGCGCGGCCGCACCGATGTTGCCCGGGTGCGTGGTACCGACGAGTACGATGCGTATCGACATGAGGATCTTCTGGCGAGTGGCCTGCAAAGTCCGGTATTCTACCGCCCCGATCGGCCCCGGACAGTTGCAATTGCCGGGAGCGACAATCACGGCTCTTTGACATCGACGGAATCGTTACATGCACGCACTACTGAACGTGGCCGTGATGGCTGCACGGCGCGCCGGCAATTCGCTGATCAGAAACCTCGTCAAGCTCGACCAGCTCGCTGTCGAGACCAAGGGCCGAAACGATTACGTAAGCGAGGCGGATCGTGCCGCCGAACAGGAAGTCATCGAGACCGTACACAAACATTACCCGGACCACGCGATCCTCGCCGAGGAGTCCGGCGCGAGCGGCAACTCGGACACGGTCTGGATCATCGACCCGCTCGACGGCACCACCAACTTCCTGCACGGCTTTCCCGTGTTCGCGGTGTCCATCGGCGTGCAGGTGCACGGCCGGATGGAACACGCCGTGGTTTATGACCCGATGCGCCAGGAGCTGTTCACCGCGTCCCGCGGCGCCGGTGCCCAGCTCGACGGCCGCCGTATCCGCGTCAGCGGGCAGAAAAACCTCGAACGCGCGCTGATAGGCACCGGCTTCCCGTTCCGCCAGGCGGACCATGAGATGGCACCCTATCTCGCAATGCTCGGCAAGATCATCCGGAACACGTCCGGCGTGAGGCGCCCCGGCGCCGCAGCGCTCGATCTCTGCTACGTGGCCGCAGGGCGCCTCGACGCTTTCTGGGAAGCGGGCCTGTCGGCCTGGGACCTCGCGGCGGGTGGGCTGATCATCCGCGAGGCAGGCGGGATCATCAGCGGGCTCGACGGCAGCGAGAATTACCTCGAGACCGGCCATGTCCTCGCCGGCACGCCGAAGATCTACGCGGGCCTCGCGAAGCTTTGCGGGTCCGAGATCAAGGCAATGCTCGCCAGCGCCACGTAGCTGCGCGCCCGGGCGCGCAAAGCGGGCTCAACCCGGTCGCGTTTCGCGAAGCGCTCCTGCATGAGCGCCGCTACGGCAGGTCGTCGATCAGCTCCGGATCCTTGACCGGTTCGATCAGGTCCTGGGCATTCACGCCCAGCTGCAGCGCGGTCGCGCTCGCGGTGTAGATCGACGAGTAGGTACCGACGATGATGCCGACAATCAGCGCGATCGAGAACGGTGCGATCGACTCGCCGCCGAGCAAGAGCAGTGCAACGAGCACCAGCAGCGTGGTCAATCCGGTGATGATCGTGCGCGCCAGCATCTCGTTGATGGAGGTGTTCATCGAGTCTTCGGCCGACACGCCGCGCAGCTTGAAGAAATTCTCGCGAATCCGGTCGAATGCCACGACGGTGTCGTTCAGCGAATAACCGATCACGGCGAGGACGGCGGCCACGACGGTAAGGTCGAACGGCAGGCCGAAAAAGGCGAAGAAACCGACCGTGATGATGACATCGTGCGCCAGGGCCGCGACGGCGCCCGCCGCGAATTTCCACTGGAAGCGGAACATGACGTAAGCAAAGATCAGAAGCAGCGCGATGATCATCGCCAGGCCGCCCTGCTCCGCGAGTTCGCTACCCACCTGCGGGCTCACCGCTTCCACGCGGCGCAAATCGACGTCCTTGCCGCCGGCGGTCAGCGTCGCCTGCAGCTGTTGCCGGATTGCGCCCTGGGCCGAGCCCTCCTGCGGCGGCAGGCGCACCAGAACGTCGTTCGCCGCACCGAACAGCTGCACCTGCGCATCCTCGAATCCCGCCTCGAACAGCTCGCTGCGGATGCCCTCGACGTCCGCGTCCTCGGTGTAGCCGAGCTCGAGCAGGATGCCGCCCGTGAAGTCGATACCGAAATTAAGGCCGCGCGTGCCAAGGGAGACGAGCGAAACGATGATAAAGAGAGCCGAAACGGACACTGCCATTCGTCGGCGCGACGGGCTCAGGAAATCGATGGTGGTCTTTTTCTTCAGAAATCGCATGTGCGCATCCTAGACCGGTATGTTTTCGAGCTTGCGGCCGCCGTAAGCGAGATTGACGATCGTCCGGGTTCCTATGATCGCCGTGAACATCGACGTCAGGATGCCGATCATCAACGTGATCGCAAATCCCTTGATCGGACCCGTGCCGAAACCGAGCAGCACGATCGCGGCGATCAGCGTCGTAATATTCGCGTCCGCGATCGACGATAATGCCTTGTCGTAGCCGGAATGAATGGCCTGCTGTGGCGATGTGCCTGCCGCAATTTCTTCACGTATTCGTTCGAATATCAGCACGTTGGCGTCCACCGCCATGCCGACCGTCAGCACGATGCCCGCGATGCCCGGCAGCGTCAGCGACGCGCCCAGCAGCGACAACACCGCCACGATGAAGACCAGGTTCGACAGCAGCGCGACGTTGGCGACGAGCCCGAACACCCGGTAGTACACGACCATGAAGACGATCACCGCGAGGAAGCCGATCTGGATGGCCCGGAATCCGCGGTCGATGTTGTCCTGCCCCAGTGTCGGGCCGATCGTGCGGTCATCGACCTTGTAAACGGGCGCCGCCAGCGCGCCGGCGCGCAGCAGCTTGGCAAGGTCGCTGGCTTCGATCGGGTTCAGGCCGGTGATCTGGAAGTTGTTCTTGAACACGCCGCGGATCGTCGCGGTGTTGATAATCTCTTCCGACTTGACGCGGCGCGTCTCGGTCCTGCCGCCTCGCGTCACCTCTTCTTCGCGCCATTCGATGAACACCGTGGACATCGGCTTATTGAGATTGTCGCGGGTCGTGGCCAGCATGCGCTCCCCACCCGCCGCATCCAGCGTGATGTTGACCGCCGGCTGTCCCTCGGCGCTGAAACCCGCGGACGCGTTGACGATTTCGTCACCGGAGGCGATGACCTCGCGCTTCAGTATCTGCGCGGGCTCCTGGCCACGGCCCGGATAGCGCCGCGAACCCGGCGCATTGCCCGACTGGTCGACGAGCCGGAACTCGACTGTCGCGGTTGCCGTCAGGATCTTGTCCAGTTCCGTGGGGTCCTGCACACCCGGGAGCTGCACGACGATGCGGTCGATACCCTGCCGCTGCACGAGCGGCTCGGCCACACCCAGTTCGTCCACGCGATTCCTGAGTGTCGTGATGTTCTGCTCGATCGCGAAATCCTGGCGCGCGCGGATCTGGGCCTCGGACATCCGCACGCGGAACGACGTGTCGTCGTCGCCGTCGGCGATGAGCACCTCGGAATCGGCCTCGCGCACGATATTCCGGGCGGCTTCGTAATCCGTGGCGTCCGCAACCCTCACGGTGATGGTGTCGCCGTCGAGGTCGACGCGATTGCGGATCTGCACCTGACGCAGGCGATCGTTGAAGTCCTGTTCGTACGACTCGAGGCGTTTCTGGATCGCCGACGCCATGTCGACCTCGAGTAACACGTAGACGCCGCCACGCAGGTCCAGCCCCAGGCTCATCGGGTTGAGCCCGAGGCCGCGCATCCAGGCGGGCAGCTTCGGCGCCAGCGTCAGCGCAATGTTGAGATCACGCCCGTAGCGATTGCGCAGCTGCTCGCCGGCCGCGGTCTGTTCTTCCGCCGTCGCGAATCGGAGCACCGCCCGCTCGTCTTTCAGGTAGGCCGCTTCGACGTCGATGTCCGCGCCCTCGAGAGCGCTCACGAACGAGCGAAGCTCTGAATCCGAAATCGGCTCGCCGAGGCGGTCAGCCAGCTGTATCGCCGGTGCGCTGCCGTAGACATTGGGGAGGGCAAACAGGACGCCCGTCAGCAACACGACGAGCACCAGGACATTCAGCCAGGTGGGATACTTGTTCATCCGGACAGCGCGTCGTCGGTCAGGCTTCTTCGAACGTGCCCTTGGGCACGACCTGCGCGACGCTGCTCTTCTGAACCTTGATCTCGGTGTTGTCGCTGATCTGCACAACCGCGTAGTGGTCGCTGACGCCCGTGATTCGGCCGAGGATGCCACCGGCGGTCATGACCTCGTCGCCGACCTGCAAGGCGGCGACCATCTCGTTGTGGGCCTTCTGCTTCTTCTGCTGAGGCCTGATCAACAGGAAGTAAAACGCGATGAAAATAAGGACGAGCGGCCACAAATCGATAAGGCTTCCCTGTGGAGCCGCCTGTTGCGCGTAGGCGTTGCTGATAAAAAATTCCATGGTATTGGTTCTTCTCGTTGCGGGGGCCCCGGGGTACCCCGAAAAAACAGCGCGGTATTATGGCACAGAGCGTGAGAGGTGGGGACACGATCGCGAAAGCCAAGCCCAAATCCGCGTCACTGGTATGCCGCACGCAGAGCAGCCACGAACTCCGGCAGCGTGTCGGCCTCGATCGCCGCCCGGAGTTCGACCATAAGTTTTTGATAATAATGAAGATTATGCATCGTCGCCAGGCGCGGTCCGAGGATCTCCCCGCATTTACCCAAATGCCGCAGGTAGGACAGGCTGTAATTGCGGCAGGTGTAACAGCCGCAATCCGGGTCCGGCGGCGAGGTGTCGTCAGCGTAGCGGGCATGACGAAATTTCACGATTCCGCGTGACGTGAACAGCTGCCCGTTGCGCGCGTGACGCGTCGGAATCACGCAATCGAACATGTCGACGCCGCGCAGCACCGCCTCGGCAATGTCGACCGGTGTGCCGACGCCCATCAGGTAGCGCGGGCAGTCGCCCGGCATCTCGGGCAGCAGCGCGTCGAGCACGTCGAGACGCACCAACTCCGGCTCGCCCACCGCGAGACCGCCGATCGCGTAGCCGTCGAAACCGATTGCCCGCAGCCCCGCCGCCGATTCGGCCCGCAATGCGGCGTAAATGCCGCCCTGCACGATGCCGAACAGCGCTTCACCACGATCGGGCTCGGCGTCCTTGAGTTCGTCAAAACGGCGTCGGCAGCGCTCCGCCCAGCGCAGCGACAGCTGCATGGATTCGCGCGCCTCGCTCTCGGTCGCGGGATAGCGTGTGCAGTCGTCGAAGATCATCGTGACGTCGGCGTTGAGATCGTGCTGCACGTCCATCGATCGCTCGGGCGTGAGGAACACCGTATCGCCATCCACCGGCGACTGGAATCGGACACCTTCTTCCGACAGCTTGCGCATGCTCGCGAGCGAGAACACCTGGAAGCCGCCCGAGTCCGTGAGAATCGGGCCGCGCCAGTTCATGAAACCGTGCAGACCGCCATGCTTGCGGATGACCGCTGTGCCGGGCCGCAACATGAGGTGAAACGTGTTGCCGAGGATGATTTCGGCGCCGTCTGCGGCGACCTCTTCCGGCGTGACGCTCTTCACCGTCCCGTACGTGCCGACCGGCATGAACGCAGGCGTCTTGACCGAGCCGCGGCGGAACGTCAGGCGCCCGGTCCTCGCCGCGCCGCTGCGCCTGATACTCTCGAACCTCACCGGTCCACCGCGGGCGTGACGAACATCGAATCGCCGTAACTGAAGAAGCGGTACTCGGATTTAACGGCGTGTTCGTAGGCACTCAGTATGCGCTCGCGGCCTGCGAATGCGGCCACGAGCATCAACAATGATGACCTTGGCAGGTGGAAGTTGGTGATCATCGCATCCACCGAACGAAACTCGTATCCGGGCAGGATAAAGAGCTCGGTTTCGCCCTGGAAGGGCCGGATCTCTCCGCTTTGCGATGCGCACTCCAGGGCGCGAACCGCGGTGGTACCCACCGCGACAACCCGGCCGCCGGCGGCACGGGTCTCGCGAACCGCGGTACAGCAGGCGTCGCTGACCTGCACACGCTCGCTGTGCAGGCGATTCTCCCGGATGTGCTCGCGTCGCAGAGCCTGGAAGGTGCCCGCGCCCACGTGCAGCGTGATGTAGGCGTGGCCGATGCCCGCCGCCCGCGTTTCATCGAGCATCTCGCGGTCGAAATGCAGCCCGGCCGTCGGAGCCGCCACGGCGCCGGGGTCCCGTGCGTAAACGGTCTGGTAACGCTCGACGTCGTCCGACTGCGCATCTCTGCCGAGGTAAGGCGGCAGCGGGACCTCGCCGCAGGTCTCCAGGATCTCCAGCACGGGCCGCGGAAAATCCAGGATGAAGAACTCCTCGTCGCGGCCCGCGACCAGCACCTCTTCGCCGCTGCCGAGTTGCAGGCGGCCGCCCTTTTTGGGCGTCTTGCTCGCGCGCACCTGTGCCAGCGCGCAGCACTCGCTCTCGATGCGCTCGATCAGTATCTCGGCGCGGCCGCCGGTCTCTTTCACGGCGGCGAGACGTGCGGGAATGACCCGCGTGTCGTTGAACACCAGCAGGTCGCCGGGCGCCAGCAGCTGCGGCAGATCGGCGAACCGCCTGTCGACGAGCTCCGAGCCGACCTCGAGCAGTCGGCTCGCGCGCCGTTCGGCCGCGGGAAAGCGGGCGATCAGCTCGTCAGGCAGCGCGTAATCGAAGTCGGAGATTTGCATGGGCGCGCATGGTATCAGAGCCGCACGCGCCCACGCTCGGGGAACTGCCGGTCAGGTCTTGGGGGCCGGACGTGGCGTCCGCAGCACCCGGATGTCCGCGTCGGCGGGCCTTGCCGGCAGGGGCGGACGCGGCGCCAGCAAGCTCGTGCGGTCGTCCGGCATCGTGATGTCCAGTTTCTGCCCCCGCTTGTCGCGCATGATCTTGAGCTCCAGCTTCTCGCCGGCCTGGTAGGAGCCGAGGATGCGCATTGCGTGGCCGACCGAGGTCGGCTCCCGGCCGTCGATGCTCTGGATCACGTCCCCGGCCTGCAGCTTGAGCGCCTCCGATTTCGGCGCGCTCACGACGAGCAGCCCGGAGTCGGTGCCGAAGTAGCGACCGAGACCCGCGTTGAGCTCGACGAGTTCCATGTCGCCCCAGCTGCTACCGATGAACGGTGCCGCGAATCGGTAACCTTGAATCGCACCGGGAGCCACGGCCATCGGCGGCACCTTGAACTCGAAATTCCTGCCGTCGCCGGCCCACGCATAAACGTGAGGCCCCATTACCCTGGGCTCGACCTCGACCTTGCCGACGTTGCCGTCGCGCAGGTATTCGACAGACAGCTTGTCGCCTTCCTTGACGCCCTTCATGAAGTCGAGCAGGCGATGATTCGCGCTGGCGCCGTCGTCGGCGCTCATGGATTCGCTGTTGATCGCGGTGATCACGTCGCCGGTGCGCAGGCCCGCGTCGTCCGCGGCACTGCCCGGCGACACGCCGAGAATATTGACGCCCTCGACAGGCCCCTTGCCTTCGTTACCGCCGATGGTAACGCCGAGCCGGGGCCTGCCCATCCGGCCCACGACCTCGCGCTCGACTTCAACCATCCGGGGCAGATTCTGCTGGCTCAGCTCGGCGATGCGGCGGGCCGCCGCCTCGAGCTGTTGTTCCGCCTCGCGCATCTGGCGACGGACCTCCTCCTTCTCGAGCTGCGCCTGCGCCCGGTTCTGCTCTGCCTCGCGGCGTGCGTCCTCAGCGTCCGTGCCCTGCGCAGCGGCCTGCCCGGCGAGCAGCATCGCCGCCACAACAGGTATCAAAATCTTCATCGTCTTCATCGAAACAGTTCTCCTGAAACAGTCAAAATGCGGTCCGCTGCGCCTGCGCATAGCGCATGCCGACCAGCAACTTCATCAACCTGACGCGCTCGCGCCAGAAAATCTCCTCGTCTTCCGGGCTGAGTTGCGATTCGGGATCGCTCAGCTGGTAGTCGATCGCGGCGATACGATCTTCGAGGCTCGCGATCGTCGCCGCGGTGCCGGCCCGCATCACGCGTGGCCTGGCAGGCAGGTCGCGCAGGCTGCTCTCCAGTTCTCGCGATTCGGTCATCAGCGTCTGCAGAGTGCTGAGCCTGATGGGCGAGCTGCTGCCGACAGCGTCCGGCGTCGTGGGGAACACCTCGGGTTCGTCGCGGAGCATGCCCGGCACCACGAGTACGGCGAGCAGTATCACTGCCGCAAGGCTGCCGCCGAGGAACCACGTCGATGACCGCCTGGCCACCGGCTTCGTGATCAGTCCTTCCGCTTCCGCCTGCTCACGAATACGTTGCCAGACGGCGCGTGGCGGCACGGTATCCGGCAGCCCCAGCAGGCCCGCACGCAATGCGTCCCGTTCGTCCGCCGTCAAACCGCAAATCATCTCTTCGTCCTTTACGTCGTTCGTCATCCTCAAAAACTCCTCGCCGCAGCACCCTGTGTCAGGGGGTTCTCGCCACCGGCATCGAGCATCGGCCGCAGGCGCTGATAGGCCCTCGAGAGCTGTGACTTGGAGAAACTCTCCGTCTTGCCCATTGCCGCCGCGATCTCCTTGTGTGTGTAGCCTTCGACGTCATGCAGCCATACGACCACGCGACTGACCGTCGGCAGGTTCGCGAGCGCCGCATCCAGGTCCAGCGCGTCATCCGGGTGCCGCGAAATTCCGTGGCTCGCTACATCGCCGGGCGTCATGTCGTCCCAGTCGTCGCCGATTGAGCGGCTGCGTGCCGTCCAGGCCGAGCGCAGGAACATCAGCGACTTCGTCACCGCGATCCGACGAATCCAGCGGCCGATCGCCGCCTCGCCGCGGAATTGCCTTATCGAGCGCATGACCTCGATAAAGGTATCCTGGACGAGGTCCTCCGCATGCGCCGGCACCCGGGTGAACCTGAGGCACAGCGAGTACACGGGCGGCGCGAATGTGCGGTACAGGATCTCGTGCGCCCGCACGTCGCCGCGCGCGGCCCGCTTGATGATCGCAGGATCGATCTCGATATCGGCAAACTTGCTCATGTCTCGCAACCTAGATGCCCCGGCGCGGCGAATGGTCGCAGAACCATGAAATATTCGTATACTGTGCGGCTTCCGGCCGGGGCCACCGAGATTTTACCCCGGCCAGGCAGGCCGGGATGGCGGAACTGGTAGACGCGCCGGATTCAAAATCCGGTTCTGGAGACAGAGTGGGGGTTCGATTCCCCCTCCCGGCACCACGCTTTTGATACTACGATGAAATATTGCTCCACATGCGGCGCGCACGTCGCTCGCAAGGTACCTGCTGACGACAATCGCGAACGCTGGGTCTGCGAACAGTGCGAGACCGTGCATTACCAGAACCCTCTGATCGTCGTCGGCTGTATCGCCGAGAGAGACGGCAAAGTCCTGCTGTGCAAGCGATCGATCGAGCCTCGCTACGGCTGCTGGACCGTACCCGCTGGCTTTATGGAACTCGGCGAGACCCTCGCCGGGGGAGCTGCGCGCGAGACGCTCGAAGAAGCCTGCGCCACGGTCGAGATCGGTCACCTGTTTGCATCCGTCGATGTCGTCGACGCCGGCCAGGTGCATTTGTTTTTCACCGGCAGGCTCGTCGGCGACTATGCGGCGGGACACGAAAGCCTGGAGGCCGGGTTGTTCGCTGAAGACGAGATACCCTGGGACGACATCGCCTTCCGCAGCGGCACTTTCGCATTGAAGAAGTACTTCGAGGACCGTGGCGAGAATAATGGCGTGCACATCCACGAGCTGCGCCGAATTCGCCGGTAGGGGCATACCTGCAGGAGCGGGCCCCGGCCCGCGATCATTCGCGCTTCAGGAAACGACCCTACAACGCCTGGTTACTGGCTGGCGGAGACCTTCGGCACCACTGCGGCAGCCTTTTGCTCCAGCCGCATCTTGAGTGCGTCCGGCGGCAGGTAACCCGCGATCAGTTCACCATCCTCGAGCACGATCGCCGGCGTTCCCGACAGCCCGACCTCCTGGCCCAGAATGTAATGATCCTGGACGATCGACGCATCGCAGCTCGCCGACTCGAACTCGCGACCGAGCTTCGCAAGCGTCAGGGCCTCGCCGCGATCCCTCGCGCACCAGACCGCTTCCGACGTGTTCCATGTAGCCGACGCCGGCCCGCCGCGCGGGTACAACAGGTAGCGGACTTCGATGCCGTTGGCCATGTACTGCTCGATCTGGTTGTGCAGGCGGCGGCAATACGTGCAGTCGACGTCGGTGAAGATGGAAACCGTGTACCTCGGATTCTCGGGCGAGAACAGAATGACCTCGTCGTCGGACACCTGCGACATGAGTTCGCGGCGCGCATCCGTGCGGCTCAGCTCGCTCAGGTTGACCTGGCTCTCGAGATCGATCAGGTCGCCCTGCAGCAGGTAGCGCCCGTCTTTGGAGATGTAGGCGACAACCGAGCCCTTCTGAATCATGTACCAGCCTTCGATGGGGCTCGTCTTGATGTCATCCGGCGCAATGGTCTCAAACAGGCCCGCCAGCCGCTCGCGCTCCTCCGCCGGGACCCCGGCGCTGTCAGCGGACCATGCAGCCGACATGACGGTGAGCGACGCCAACAGAGCGACGCCTTTGGAAAAATAGATGTTTGTCATAAAGATGCTTCCACTGCTACCTGCGGACCAGGCCATCGACCGGCTTCGTGCAACTGTTGGACAGAAACGCGGGGCGCCAGTTCCGGCGCGACAAGTGTAGCAAACCGTTTAGCCGCGCGGGTGGTGCTCGCTGTGCAGGTCCTTCAGGCGCTCGCGTGCGACGTGGGTGTAGATCTGGGTCGTCGAGAGGTCGCTGTGGCCGAGTAGCAACTGGACCACGCGCAGATCCGCGCCACGGTTCAGCAGGTGGGTCGCAAACGCATGGCGCAGGCTGTGTGGCGACAGCTTCTTGCGGATGCTGGCCTTCTCGGCATAGCGCTTGATGATGTGCCAGAACGCCTGGCGCGTCATGCGGTCGCCGCGGCGCGTCGGGAACAGGTAGTCGGTCTGGCGCTCGAGCAGTATTTCCATGCGCGAGCCCTCGATGAAGTCCTTTAGCCAGCGCTGCGATTCCTCACCGAGCGGAATCAGTCGTTCGCGATCACCCTTACCGACTATGCGCAGTACGCCCTGGTTGAAATTCACCTGTGACTGCTTGAGATTGATGAGCTCGGATACGCGCAGCCCGGTGGCATACAGCAGTTCGAGCATGGCGCGATCGCGATGGCCGAGCGGTTCATCGGTGTTCGGGGCGTTCAGCAGCGAATCGACCTCGTCCTCGCTGAGCGTCTTCGGCAGCGAGCGGCCGATGCGTGGCATCTCGATATCGACGGTCGGGTCGTCGCCCCGCATCCCTTCCCGCATTATGTAACGGAAGAAGCGGCGGAAACTCGACAGCTGGCGCGCGGTCGAGCGAGGCTTCGCGCCGCTCTCGACGCGGCCGGCGATGAAATCCAGCAAGTCGGACTTCTCTGCCTTGTCGATCGGCTTGTCGCCTGCAGCGAGTTCGCGGCAGAGTGTCATCAGGTCGGCCCGGTAGGCGCCGAGCGTATTCTGCGACAAACCGCGCTCCATCCAGATCGCATCGAGGAATCGATCGACGAGCTCTTCGGAGCGTGCGACGAGTTGTGTCTGTTCCTGCGTCAGTTCGCTGCTAGCCATAGTGTCCATCAAGTCGTCCAGCAATCCATTGCCCGGTAGTTGTCGCTACGTCTCTGCACGGCTGCCGGCGAACATTCCGGCGGAGCAGCTGGTAGCATACGCCGGTTACAGAGTCCGGCGTTTTGTCCAGGCCCGCCTGGCGCATTCGATGGCGTTTCGCCAAGCGACGGATTTTTCAAGGTTTTGAGTATGATAACGATGGCGGTCACCCGGCGTGACCGGCTTCACAGATTCCGGAAGGCATTAACATAAGTGATCTGCGTCACACTGTGCAGCGTGCGCCGGTTCCATCCCGGGATTGACGATTGAGGCGCCTGCTGCACGCATTGTTCGGACTGTACGCGATTCTCGCATTCGCGATGTGCGTCCTGTTCTCACTTTTCGTGGCGATCCTGGTGCCGGGCCTGGAGCGCCGCCGCCGGCTCGTCGCCGGCGCGGCTCGCGCCTCGTTCCTGTTGTCCGGCGTCCGTCCGGATATCACGGGTCTCAACAACCTGCCGGAACAGGCGTGCGTTGTTGTTGCCAACCACGCCAGCTATCTCGACGGCATCCTCCTCAAGGGCTTTCTGCCGGCGCGATTCTCGTTCGTCATAAAAGGTGAGATGCGCGACGTGCCGATCGCCCATTTCCTGATGCGGCGCTCCGGAGCGCGCTTCGTCGAGCGCTTCAAGTCCTCGGAGAGCGCCCGCGACGCGCGCCAGATCGTGAGAGCCGCGCGCAGCGGCGAATCGCTGGGCTTTTTTCCGGAGGGGACGTTTATCGCGGAGCCCGGCGTCGGGCGATTCCGCGCGGGCGCTTTCATGGCGGCCATCAAGGGCGGCATGCCCGTGGTGCCCGTCGCCATCGCGGGCACCCGTGACATGCTGGGTGCGGATCGCACATTGCCCCGGCCGGCGCCGATCCGGGTCGATATCCTGCCGCCGATCTTGCCTGACGATCCCGCTTACGGTAATCATCACACACTCGCAGAAACGGCACGTCAGCGCATACTGTCAGTACTGGACGAACCCGATCTGCTTGCAACTTTAGACTAATCTGACGCTCTTCTTGTTGCGCTGCACCAAAAATTGCACCAAAGTAGGGAGCTAACGAAAAAAAGCCGGGAGAACACCCATGAGCACCGATCCAGTTGTCATCGTCGCCGCAAGGCGTACCCCCATTGGCGCCTTCCAGGGTGTCTTTTCTGACGTAAGCGCAACCCAGCTCGGTGCTGCCGCCGTCGCCGCCGCCGTGGCGGACTCCGGCGTCGATCCGGGAGACGTCGGCCGGGTGCTCATGGGCTGCGTGCTTCCCGCCGGGCTCGGCCAGGCGCCCGCCCGCCAGGCAGCACTGGGCGCCGGCCTGCCCAAGGGCGTCCCCTGTGCAACGGTCAACAAGATGTGCGGTTCCGGCATGGAGGCCCTGGTGCTGGGCCACGACCTCGTTGCCGCCGGCAGCACTTCCGTCGTTGTCGCCGGCGGACTGGAATCCATGACGAACGCACCGTACCTGATGCCCAAGGCCCGCAGGGGATACCGGATGGGCCACCAGGAAGTCCTCGACCACATGTTCTACGACGGCCTGCAGGACATCTACGAAGGCCATATGATGGGCCACTTCGCCGAGCAGACGTCGCAGAAATACGGCTTCACGCGCGAGGACCAGGACGCGTTTGCCATCGAGTCGGTAACGCGCGCGACCCGAGCTGCGGGTGACGGCTCCTTCGATGCCGAGATCACGCCTGTGACCGTGACGACGCGCAAGGGTGAGCACACGGTGAGCGTCGACGAGGTGCCGGGCACCGTCAGCATCGACAAGATCCCGAATCTGCGCCCGGCCTTCGCCAAGGACGGTACCGTGACTGCGGCCAGTTCCTCGTCGATTTCCGACGGCGCCGCAGCGCTCGTCATCATGAGCGCGTCAGAAGCAAAAAAGCGCGGTCTCGAGCCGCTGGCGCGAATCGTCGGGCATTCCGCCTTTGCGCACGAGCCGGCGTGGTTTACCACCGCACCCGTCGATGCCCTCAAGCTGCTGCAGGAAAGACTCGGCTGGACGCCCGACGACGTCGATATCTACGAGATCAACGAAGCGTTCGCCTGCGTCACGATGGCGGCCATGAAAGACGTCGGCATCGATCACGCCAAGGTGAACGTCAACGGCGGCGCCTGTGCGCTGGGCCACCCCATCGGGGCAACCGGCGCGCGCATCGCGACGACGTTGCTGCACGCAATGCGGGCACGTAACCTGAAGCGCGGTATAGCAACGCAGTGCATCGGCGGCGGGGAAGCGACCGCCGTAGCGCTCGAAATCGACTAGGAGCAAACGTGGATCTATCGACTGCCAGGGCTGTCGTCTCCGGCGGGGCCTCGGGGCTTGGCTTTGCTACGGCAAAACGCATCGTCGATGCCGGCGGTTACGCGGTATTGCTCGACGTCAACGAAAAGCAGGGTGAAACCAGCGCCGCGGCACTCGGCCAGCGCGCGATGTTTGTCCAGACCGACGTGTCGAACGAGGCAGCGGTTCGCGCGGCCATGCAGGCCGCGAAGGAATTCATGGGCGGCATAACGCTGGCCGTGAACTGCGCGGGCGTCGCCACCGCCGGCCGCACGCTCGGCCGCGAAGGCCCCTGGCCTGCGGAGAACTTCAGCCGCGTCATCCAGATCAACCTCGTCGGCACGTACAACGTCACCAAGGAAGCTGCCGCCGTCATGCAGCTCAACGAGCCCGACTCGGGCGGCGAGCGCGGCGTGGTCATCAGCACGGCTTCGATCGCCGCGTTCGAAGGGCAGATCGGCCAGGCCGCCTACTCCGCTTCCAAAGGTGGTGTCGTCGGCATGATGCTGCCGCTCGCGCGCGAGTTCGCGCAGTTCGGCATCCGGGTCAACACCATTGCCCCGGGCATCTTCAAGACGCCGATGGTAGCCGGCATGCCGGAAGAGGTGCAGGAATCGCTGGGCAAGCAGGTGCCGTTCCCGCCGCGCCTGGGCGCGCCCGAGGAATACGCGGACACGGCCGCGTTCATCTACGGCAATACGATGGTGAACGGCGAGACGATCCGCGTCGACGGCGCGATCCGCATGCAGCCGAAGTAGGAGCGTCGCCTGGTTGTGCGGCCGGCCGGGAACGTCCCGGGGCGGTCGCTTGGCTCGCCAGCGCACGCCGCGCCCGGCGTCAGCGTCACATGCCGGAGTAGTTCGGCCCGCCGCCGCCTTCCGGAACGGTCCAGACGATGTTCTGCGTCGGGTCCTTGATGTCGCAGGTCTTGCAGTGTACGCAGTTGCTGGCGCTGATCTTGAAGCGTGGTTCGCCGTTTTCCTCGACGATCTCGTAGACGCCTGCCGGACAGTAGCGTTGCGCCGGCTCGTCGTACTTCGGCAGGTTGTACTCGACGGGAATGGACTCGTCCTTGAGCCGGAGGTGCGACGGCTGGTCCTCTTCGTGATTCGTGCTCGACAGGAACACGGACGACAGCCGGTCGAAACTGATAACCCCGTCGGGCTTCGGGTAATCGATCCGCCTGGCATTGGCCGCTTCGTCGAGTTGCTCGTGATCCGGGTCCGTGTTGCGCCAGGTGAACGGCATCTTGCCGAACGCGATGTTCTGGTCGACGAACGTGAACGCCGACCCCCAGAACGTACCCAGCTTGTGCAGGCCGGGGCCGAAATTACGCGCGCTGTGAAGTTCCTTGTGCACCCACGATGCCTTGACGGCATCGCTGAAAGTATCGAGTACGCCCTGCCCTGCATCGCCGGCGGCCAGCGCCTGGTGGATGCTTTCGGCCGCCAGCATGCCGGTCTTCATTGCCGTGTGCGCGCCCTTGATCTTTATGCCGTTGAGGAACCCGGCGCCACAGCCCACGAGCATGCCGCCCGGGAACACCAGCCGCGGCAGCGACTGCAGGCCGCCCTTGTTGACCGCCCGCGCGCCGTAGGCGATCCGGGTGCCGCCCTCGAGGTACTTGCGAATGCGCGGATGGTGTTTCCAGCGCTGGAATTCGTCGAACGGTGCGAGGTGCGGATTTCGATAATTCAGGGCGATGATGAAACCGAGGTATACCTGGTTGTCGGACGCGTGGTAAAGAAAGCCACCGCCCTCGGTGTGATTATCGAGCGGCCAGCCCATCGTGTGGACGACCAGCCCTTCGTCGTGCCTGTCCGGCTCGACCTCCCAGATTTCCTTGAAACCGATACCGTAGTGCTGCGGGTCGGAATCAGTGCGCAGGTCGAACGTCTGCATCAGCTGCTCGCTGAGATTGCCGCGCACGCCCTCGGCGAAGATGGTGTACTTGCCCAGCAATTCATAGCCCGGCTGGTAGCTCGCCTTCTTTTCGCCGTCCTTGCCGATACCCATGTCGGTGGTCGCCACGCCCGTCACGCGGCTTTGGTCGTCGTAGAGCACTTCCGCGGCTGCGAACCCGGGAAACAGGTTGATGCCTGCATTCTCGGCCTGCTCGCCGAGCCACTGGCACAGCCGGCCGAGACTGATGATGTAGTTGCCCTCGTTGTGCATGGGCCGCGGCACGAAAAGGCCGGGAACCTTCATGCCGCCCGAGTCGCCGGTCAGGTAGTGGATATCGTCACCTTTGACCGCCGTTGTCACGGGTGCGCCCATGTCGCGCCAGTCGGGATACAGCTCGTCGAGTGCCGTGGGTTCGAAGACGTTGCCCGACAGGATGTGCGCGCCGATCTCGGAGCCTTTTTCCACGACGACAACCGACAGGCTGTTATCGAGCTGCATGAGCCGGCAGGCAGCGGCAAGTCCGGCCGGCCCCGCACCGACGATAACGACGTCGAATTCCATGGATTCGCGTTCGATGGCTTCAGTCATGATTGTTGTTCGTTCCCGGTTGCTGGCGGCCGCCGCAGAACTGGCGTCTGGCGGCACTGAGTGCTGCATTGTAACCTTGACGACCACGTCCTCACAGAGACAGTCGGCCATCGCTCCATTGAGTATCCGCGACGCTTACGAGCAGCACTTGCGGCAACACGGTCACCTGCGTGATCCGTGCCAGGAGCGCATCGTCGCGTTACTGGCCGATTTGCAGGGGCGACTCCGTGCGGCACCGCCGCGGAAGCGCGGTCTCGCCAGGCTCCTGTATCGCGAGCGCAATTCGGCGCCGGGGATAACAGGCCTGTATGTCTGGGGCGGCGTCGGCCGCGGCAAGACCTTCCTGATGGATCTCTTTTTCGAGACGCTGCCGCTCGAGAAGAAACGCCGCGTGCACTTCCACCGCATCATGCGGGACGTGCACCGGCGGCTGGGCGCGCTGGGGGATACTGAGGACCCGCTCGCCACGGTCGCCCGCGACATGGCGGCCGAAGCCCGCGTGCTTTGCTTCGACGAATTCTTCGTCAGCGACATCGGCGATGCAATGATCCTCGGGCGACTGTTGCAGGGGCTGTTCGAACACGGCGTAACGCTGGTCGCGACGTCGAATACGCGTCCGGACGACCTTTACAGGGACGGCCTGCAGCGACAGCGGTTTCTCCCGGCGATCGATGCATTGAACCGCCATACGCAGGTCGTCGAACTCGAGGGCGACACGGACTACCGGCTCAAGCTGCTGCAGGAAGCCGGCACCTACCTGGCGCCCGACGATGAACCGGCGCGAGCCCGGCTCCGCGAATTTTTCCGGGAGTCGGCATCCAGCGAGGTGGAAGAACAGCAAGAACTCGAAGTCAACGGCCGAAAACTGCAGGCTCGGCGCTGCGCGAAGGGCATCGCGTGGTTCGACTTCCGGGAACTCTGCGACGGCCCGCGCAGCCAGGCCGACTACATCGAGATCGCGCGCTGGTACCCGACGATCGTCCTGTCGGGGGTACCGGAGCTCGACGAATTCAAGGAGAACCAGGCACGGCGTTTCATTGCCCTGGTCGACGAGTTCTATGACCGTCGGGTAAAACTCGTTGTGTCGGCGGCACGGCCGCCGGGCGAACTTTACTCGGGCAATCGGCTGCGCTTCGAGTTCGAGCGCACCGTCAGCCGGTTGATCGAGATGCAGTCGATGGAGTATCTGCACCTGCCGCATCTCGCCTGACGGCTTCTATAGGTCTGTTCCACGGTTGAATGGACACCGGCTTGTGGTTACTGTTCCCGGAGCACCACCGGAACAAGAACGAAAACGAGAGCGAAGATGACCGACGATCTGATCCTCGAGGATTTCCTGCCCTACCGGCTGGCCGTGCTATCGCATACCGTGAGCACAAAAATCGCCGGCGTCTACGACAAGCGCTTCGGGCTGACGATCCCGGAATGGCGCGTGCTCGCGATCCTGGGACGCTTTCCGGGGCTGTCCGCGGTCGAGGTGGCAGAACGCACCATGCTCGACAAGGTGGCGGTGAGCCGCGCGGTGACCAAGTTGATCAAGAACGGGCGGCTCGATCGGGAGTTTGCGGATGCGGACCGTCGCCGCTCCATTCTCAACCTGTCGGAGGAAGGCAAGCGCGTCCACGATGAAGTCGCGCCGCTTGCGCTGCAGTTCGAGCGCGATCTCCTCCACGGCCTCAAAGACGAAGACATCGAGGTATTTAACGTGGTGATGGAGCGACTGCTTGCGAAAGCGCGGCTGCTCGGCACGCCCTGACAATTCCGTTGCTCCAATTTAGTGCGTAGAATAACGCCGCCCGACAACGTCAAGCGTTCGCGCTGCCCTGCGCAGCCGGAGAACCAAGAGTGACACGAACCGAATATCGCCGGGGAAGCGACGTCAGGGAAAGGATCGTTGACGCCATCATCGCTTCCAGGGTGCAGTCCGATACCCTGAAAAACCGGCAGCAAATCAAGCTCTTCCTAAGCCAGTATTTTGCTCACGTGCCTTACGAAGACCTGCAGGGCCGGGTCGAGAAGATAATGGCACGCGTGGCGCTGGACCACCTGGAATTTGGCGCCAGGCGAAACAAGGGCGAGGCCCTCGTACGGTTTTTCAATCCGACGGTCGAAGACCACGGCTACGAATCGGCGTTTTCCTTCATCGAGATGGTCAACGACGATATGCCGTTCCTGGTCGATTCCGTGCTGGCGGCGATCAACCGCCAGGGGCTTACCGTGCACATCACCGTCCACCCGATCATCCGCGTCGCTCGAAACAGCCGCGGCAAGATCGAGAAAATCCTGGAGCGCGATGCGACCGAGGGCCGGCTCGAGTCCTTCATCCGGTTTGCAGTCGACAAGGAAACCGACGCGCAGCAGATCAAGCTGCTGAAACAGGAGATTCACAAGGTCCTCGCCGACGTGCGCGTTGCCGTACGCGACTGGCCCAAGATGCGCAAGAAGATGGTGGAGACCCACGATTTGCTCGAGTTCGGGCCGGCAGGTTTCGACGAGGATATGCGCAAGGAAAGCCAGCAGCTGCTGGACTGGATGGTCAACGACCATTTCACGTTTCTCGGCTACCGCGAGTACAAGCTCTCCTACGTCAAGAACAAGATTTTCCTGAAGCCCGTGGAGGGCAGCGGCCTCGGGCTCCTGTCACGCGACGAACGTGGCCAGAACAAGACAGTCGAACTGACACGGGAAATGCAGCGCCTCGCACGCGCGCGGGACTGGCTGATCCTGACCAAGGCGAACTCCCGCTCGACAGTTCACCGGCACGTGTACCTCGACTACGTGGGCGTCAAGGAATTCGACAAATCCGGCAAGGCGATCGGCGAGCGGCGGTTCATCGGCCTGTTCACCTCGGCTGCCTACAGCGAAAGTCCGCGCAGCATCCCGCTGCTGCGCCACAAGGTCAGGAAAGTCATTGAACGCGCGCACGTCGAAGCCACGGGGCACCGCGGCAAGGCGCTGATGCATATCCTCGACACGTTCCCGCGCGACGAACTCTTCCAGAGCTCGATCCCCGACCTGTCACGCACGGCGATCGGCATCCTGAACCTGCAGGATCGCCAGCGCGTGCGCTTCTTCCTGCGCCGCGATACGTTCCGGCGTTTCTTCTCGTGCCTCGTATTCGTGCCTCGTGAACGTTACACGACGGCTGTGCGCCGGCGCATCGAGAGCGTGCTGAAAGACTCGTTCGAAGGCACGTCCGTCGACTCCAGTGTCGAAATCTCCGATTCGCCGCTTGCACGGCTGCACACGATCGTGCGCACGCCGCCGACCGAGCGTCCACGAATCAGCATCCAGGATATCGAGGCGAAGCTCGCAGAGGTCGTCGTCAGCTGGTCGGACAAACTGCGCGCCGAGATGCTCGAGGCTTTCGGCGACGACGAAGGCCCCAAGCTGTTCAAGATCTACGGCAACATCTTCCCGCCGGGTTACCAGGCGGAAACCGAGGCAAAGGACGCCTGCAGCGATATCAGTTCGATCGACAGGATGCTGAGTGCGGGCGTCAGCCGTTCCGTCGAGTTGTACCGGCCCTCGGACGCAGCGCCGGGCTTCCTGCATTTCATGATCTTCAGCGCCGGTGAGCCGCTGGCTTTGTCGCAGGCCCTGCCGATCCTGGAAGGCATGGGCCTGGAGGTACATACCGAGCACCCGTACGAACTCAACATGCAGAAGCAAACGCCATTCTGGATCCAGGTATTCAACCTGCGGCACGAGAGCGGTTCCGATTTCGATGTCGAGGCGGCGTCGGAGCGCTTCGAGGAATGCTTTATGAGGGTCCTCGACGGCAAGGCCGAGAACGACGGTCTGAACCGCCTGATCCTCAGTGCCGAACTGGACTGGCGCGAGACTACGCTGTTGCGCTGCTACGCGAAATACCTGCAGCAGCTTGGCCTGCCCTTCTCCCAGGACTACATGGAAGACGTGCTGGTCGCTCACGAGCGGCTCGTCGGCCTGCTGACCGAACAGTTCCAGGCCATGTTCGACCCGACCATCGGCAAGGCGCAGAGAACCCGCCGGCTGAATGCCATCATGCCGTCGATCCATCGCGAAGTCGGCAAGGCCAAGAACGTCGACGAGGACCGCATCCTCAATGCATTTGCCCGTGCATTCGATGCAACGCTGCGAACCAATTACTACCTGCCCGGCGACTTCGACGGGCACCGTGACTGCATCTCGATCAAGCTCGACCCGACGCGCCTTCCCGAAGCGCCGCTGCCGCGGCCGAAATACGAGATCTTCGTCTACTCGCCGGAAGTCGAGGGCGTGCACCTGCGCGGCGGGGACATCGCCCGTGGCGGACTGCGCTGGTCCGACCGGCGCGAGGATTTCCGCACCGAGGTGCTCGGGCTCATGAAGGCGCAGATCGTCAAGAACACCGTCATCGTGCCGACCGGCGCCAAGGGCGGCTTTTTCTGCAAGCGAATGCCGGAAGGCGACCGCGAGATCATCATGAAGACGGGCATCGCCTGCTACAAGACGTTCATCGGCGGCCTGCTCGATATTACGGACAACGTCATCGACGCCAGGGTCGCGACACCCGAGGGCGTCGTCCGCCGCGACGGCGACGACCCTTACCTGGTGGTCGCGGCCGACAAAGGCACAGCGACGTTCTCGGACATCGCGAACGGGATTTCGCAGAGCTACGGTTTCTGGCTCGACGACGCCTTCGCGTCCGGCGGCTCGGCCGGCTACGACCACAAGAAGATGGGCATCACGGCACGCGGCGCCTGGGAGGCCGTGAAACGGCATTTCCGCGAGCAGGGCCTCAACACGCAGACGGATCCGTTCACGGTCATGGGCATCGGCGACATGAGCGGCGACGTCTTCGGCAATGGCCTGCTGCTGTCGCGCAAAATCAGGCTCGTGGCCGCGTTCAACCACCTGCACATCTTCCTCGACCCCGACCCCGACCTGGCGGCGAGCTTCAAGGAACGTCAGCGGCTGTTCAAACTGCCGCGCTCGGGCTGGACGGATTACGATGACACGGTCATTTCCAAGGGCGGCGGAATTTTCTCGCGTCAGGCGAAGACGATTCGTCTCAGCAAGGAAGCGCGCGCCATGCTGGACACCGACAAGACCGCCATGCAGCCCGACCAGTTGATCCGGGCGATCCTGCGGATGCGCGTGGACCTGCTATGGAACGGCGGTATCGGCACCTACGTCAAGGCCAGCACGGAAGGGCACGCCGACGTCGGGGACCGCAACAATGACTCTGTTCGCGTCAATGCCAACGAGCTGCGCTGCAAGGTGATCGGTGAGGGCGGCAACCTCGGACTGACGCAGCGGGGACGCATCGAATTCAGCCTGAGAGGCGGCCGCGTCAATACGGACTTCATCGACAACTCCGCCGGGGTGGACAGCTCCGACCGCGAAGTGAATATCAAGATTCTGCTCAGCGATGTCGCCAAGAAGAAAGGCATGTCGCGCAAGAAACGCAACGAACTGCTCGCATCGATGACGGACGACGTGGCCGAATTCGTATTGCGGAACAACTACTTGCAGACGCAGGCGCTCAGCATGAGCGAGGTGCGCTCACTCGAGCGGATCGACGAGATCGGGCGTGTCATCACCGGTCTCGAGCGCAGCGGCTTGCTCGACCGCGATCTCGAATACCTTCCCGACGACGTGGAAATCGAGGAGCGCAAGGCGCGCAAACAGGGAATGACGCGGCCGGAGCTCGCCGTCGTCCTCAGCTACGCGAAGATCGACGTCTACAACGCGCTGACTTCCCACCAGGAGACGCTCGCCGACTTCCTCAAAACGCACCCGATGCGTTATTTCCCCGAGGTGCTCAGGCGCCGTTTCACTGAGTTCATCCCGACGCACCGGCTGAGTCCGCAGATACTTGCGACGCTCATCTCCAACGACATCGTGAATCGCATGGGGCCGGCGTTCGTCAAACGCGTACAGCTTGACACCGGGGCCGACGTCGTCACGATCGCACGCGCCTACACGGTCGCGCGCCAGATCGTCCGCGCTGGTGCGCTCAATCGCACGATCGAGGAACTCGACAACGTGATCCCCGCATCGGCGCAGATGTCGATGCTGTTCGAACTCTCCCGTACACAGCGCCACGCGACCTACTGGATCATCGAACACTACGGCGCTTACGTGGACATCGACGGCCTCGTTGACAGGCTGAAGGACGGTATGGCGACCGTGTACGGGCGTACCGGCGGCATCATGTCGGCGGCAGCCCGCGAGCGCCACGAAAAGGCGATGAGTAACTACACCCAGATGGGCGTTCCCGAAAAACTCGCCGACAGGATGGCCGCGTTGCTGTTGACGCGAGCGGCACTCGACATCAGCGATCTCGCCGTCGAATACAAGCGCGACGTCATGGAGTCTGCTCGCGTGTACTCGCTGTTCAACGACCGGCTGGGCATTTATGTACTGCACTCGGGCGCGGAGGACGTCAGGGTCCGGGGTCGATGGCAGGCGCTGGCGCGGAGCAACCTGCGCGACGAGTTTTTCAGGATCCGGCGCAACATGGCCGCGGACATACTCAAGAAGCGCAGCAAGAAGAACATCGAGCAACTCGTGGACGAGTGGCTGGAACAGCGCAGCGCCCGGGTGGAACGCTTCACCACCATGCTGGACGAGATGAAACTGCGTGGCGTTTTCGACATCGCAACACTGTCGGTCGCCGCGAAGGAACTGCGCGAGCTGGTGGGTAACTAGTTACACGTCCGCCAGTCGGCAAATCGATATGAAAACGGAGACAACATGGCTGGCAAGCTGATCCTGTGCCGTCACGGCCAGAGCGACTGGAACCTCAAAAACCTGTTCACCGGCTGGACCGATGTGGACCTGACCGAGAAAGGCATCGGGGAGGCGATCGACGCCGGCCGGACCGTGGCCGCGCTCGATTACGATATCGATATCGCGTTTACCTCGGTATTGAAGCGTGCCATCCGCACCCTCTGGCTCATGCTCGACGAGATGGACCGGATGTGGATCCCGGTCGTACGCGACTGGCGGCTCAACGAGCGCCACTACGGGGCGCTACAGGGCCTCAACAAGGCGGAGACCGCGGCGAAATACGGCGACGACCAGGTGCACATCTGGCGACGCAGCTACGACGTGCCGCCTCCCGCACTCGAGCCCTCCGACGAGCGGCACCCTTCTCATGACCCCCGCTATACGGGAATCCCGAACCTGCCCGCCACGGAATCGCTCGCGCTCACGCTCGAGCGCGTGCGGCCCTGCTGGGACGATACGATAGCGCCCGCGCTGCGCGCCGGGCGCAACGTGCTGATCGCAGCGCATGGCAACAGTCTGCGCGCGCTCGTGAAGATGCTCGACGAGATTTCTGACGAAGAGATCACGGGCTTCAATATCCCGACGGGAATCCCCATCGCCTACGATCTCGACGACGACCTGAAGCCGCGCTCGCGCGAGTTCCTCGGCGACCCGGAGGCCGTGGCAAAAGCGGCCGCGGCGGTCGCCGCGCAGGGCAAGGCAAAGTAGAAACGCGCGATCAGACCTGCAGCCGCGGGTCCGTGCGGGACTGGCGCTCCTCCGCGTCGACCACGCGAATCAAACCTTCCTGCGCCGTCGACGCAACCAGCATGCCGTCCTCGGTGAAAAGCTGTCCGCGCGCAAACCCCCGCGCGCCGGACGCGTTCGGGCTCTCGATGGCATAGAGCAGCCAGCGATCGGCGCGACATTCGCGATGGAACCAAAGGGCGTGGTCGAGACTCGCCATGATCAATCGGCCGGAAACGAAATTAAGGCCGTGCGGCAGCACGCTCGAACCGAGCAACTCGTAATCCGAGACGTAGGCCAGCAGGTTCTGATGCAGGGCCGGGTCCTCCGGCAACGCGTCGACAGCGCGAATCCAGCAATGCTTTACCGGCGGCAGGCGCACAGCCTCCGTGAAGCTGATGCGTTCGACCGGGCGAAACTCGAACGGCCGCTGTTCGGTCAGGAAGCGCCGCATCTTCAGTGGCACTTTTCCAAACACCTCTGCCGGCACGTCGAACAGGTCCCTGAGTCCGTCCGGGCCTGGCACGTCCGGCATGTCCGCCTGGTGTTCCAGGCCTTTCTCGGGCTGCTGGAACGAGGCAGCCAGGTTGAAGATCGGCCGTCCGTGCTGGATGGCGACGACGCGCCGGGTCGAAAAACTGCCACCGTCGCGCGCCCGGTCGACTTCGTAGATGATGGGCTTGGTCATGTCGCCGCGGCGCAGGAAGTACGCGTGCAGCGAATGCGCGACCCGGCCATCGACGGTGTGCTGCGCGGCCGACAGCGCCTGCCCCAGTACCTGGCCGCCGAAGACCTGGGCACTGCCGATGTCGCGGCTGTCGCCGCGAAAGATGTTGTCCTCGATGCGCTCGAGTTCGAGCAACGCAATCAGGTCTTTGAGTACGGGATGCATCGCAACGCCGCTGCGGGCCCTCAGTCGTCGGTGCGACCGCCGTCGACGGTTACGCCGGTGCCGCTCACGAAGACAGCGTCATCGCTCGCAAGGAATAACACGACCTTGGCGACGTCGACGGGTTCGCCAAGCCGTTTCGCGGCGGAGCGCGAGATACAGTAATCCCTCAGCGCCTTGTCCTTGCGAAACATCTCGCGGCTCTCCGGCGTCATGATCGCACCGGGCTGAACGTGGTTCGCGGTGATACCGAAACCGCCGGTCTCCGCGGCGAGTGCGCGCGATATGGCGGCGAGATCCCGCTCCGCCTTCTGGCTCGCCGCGCGCGCATTGGCCGCAAAGACGCTGCGCAGGAATCCCATGTTGATTATCCGTCCGGCCGGGCTTTTCCTGAGGTACGGCAACGCCGAGCGGCACATCGCCATGATGAGTTCCGCTCGCAGGCGCAGCACGTTCTCGAGGTCCGCGCCCTCGTCGGCAATCGGCGTGGTGGGCGCGAGCGGAAAATCATTCACGAGGATATCGAGCCCGCCGAGCTTCGTTGCGGCGTCCTCTACCAGCGCGGGAATTCTGTCCGGATCGTTGTACGTGGTGGCGAAACCCTGGATCCCGCGGACGGATGCGAAATGCTGATCGATGCCGCTCTTCGGATCATCGACGGCGAGCACCTCCGCGCCGTGCTTGACGAGGGTTCTCGCGACCGCCTCACCGATTCCACCCGCGGCACCGGTTACCAGCGCCTTCATTCCGTATAGCCGCAGCGGTTCGGCCATGCTCACTCCTTGCCCAATCGAATTCGCCCGAGCGCAGCGAAGAACGCTCAGTCAGGTAAGCGATACTCAGCGAATTGCTTGCGTAATTCAATCTTCTTGACCTTACCGGTCGCCGTGTGCGGTAACTCGTCGACGAAGACCACGTCGTTCGGAACCCACCACGTCGCAACCTTGCCCTGGAAATACCCGAGCAATTCTTCCTTGCTCACTTCCTTGCCTTCCGCCCTCGTGACCACGAGCAGCGGTCGTTCCGTCCACTTCGGGTGCGCCACGCCGATAACGGCCGCTTCCGCAACCGCGGGGTGACCCATCGCCGTGTTTTCGAGCTCGATCGAACTGATCCACTCGCCGCCGGACTTGATCACGTCCTTCGTGCGATCGGTGATCGCCACGTACCCCTGCGCGTCGATGGTTGCGACGTCGCCCGTCTCGAACCAGCCATCCTCCGTGTGCGTGCCGCCGCTGCCCTCGAGCTTGAAATAGTCGCTGCACACCCACGGCCCGCGCACCTGCAGCGCGCCGAAAGCCTCGCCATCCCACGGCTGCTCGTCGCCGTTGTCATCGACGATGCGCAGCTCAACGCCGAAAATGCCGCGCCCCGCCCTGGTCGCGAGGTCCAGCTGCTCGTCCTTCGACAGGTGCTCGAGCCCGGCCTTGATCGTGTTCACCGTGCCGATCGGGCTCGTTTCCGTCATGCCCCAGCCCTGGCGCAGCTCGACGCCATGCTTGTCGCGGAACGCTTCGATCATGGCGCGCGGGACTGCCGCACCGCCCACGAGTGAGCGCTGCAGCTTGTCGAGCCGCTTGCCGGCCTTTTCCGTGTATTGCAGCAGCGCGAGCCAGACCGTCGGGACGCCGAGCGCCATGGTGACGTCTTCAGCGTCCATGAGTTCGTACAGAGCCTCACCGTCGCCCATCTTCGGGCCGGGCAGGACCAGCTTGGCGCCGGCCATCAACGCCGAGTAAGGCACGCCCCAGGCATTGACATGAAAGAAGGGCACGACGGGCAAGACGACGTCACGGCTCGACATGCCGGCAACGTCGATGGCAAGCGTCCCGTATGCATGCAGGATCGTCGATCGATGATCATAGAGGACGCCCTTGGGGTTGCCGGTGGTGCCCGACGTATAGCAGAGCGCCGAAGCCGTGCGCTCATCGAATTTCGGCCATTCGAACTCGGGGCGTTCAGCGCCGATCAGCGTCTCGTAGCACATCGCGTTGGGCAACGACGTGTCCGGCATATGCGCTTCGTCGGTCATGACGATGAATCCCTCGACATTGGGAATCTTGTCGGCGACGGCCTCGAGAAGCGGCACGAACATCGCATCGACGCAAATGAAACGGTCTTCCGCATGATTGACGATGTACACGATCTGTTCAGGGAACAGTCGCGGGTTGATCGTGTGGCAGACGAATCCGCTGCCGCTCACGCCGTAATAAACCTCGAGGTGGCGGTAGTCGTTCCATGCCAGCGATGCGACGCGCTCGCCCTTGTTCACGCCGAGCCGCGCCAGCGCGTTCGCGAGCTGTCGCGCACGCGCCATCGCCTCGCGTACGGTGTAGCGATGCCGGGGATCGTCACCCGTAACCGAGACTATCTCGCGATCGCCGTGGAACTTCTCTGCATGCCGCGCAATGGACGAAATGAGCAGCTGCGTCTCCATCATCAGACCTTTCATGGCGATGTGTCCTTGTTGTTGTGCCGTCTCCGCCGGCCGTCGCAACGACGGTTACGTGCTATGCTTGTGTGTGCCGTAGAGCCTTCAGGTTACCATCAAAAGCTACTGATTTTGAAGAATAAAACGAAAAACACGCTGACCGTGGGCATCGCCCAGATCGCCCCGGTCTGGCTGCAACGCAACGCCACCCTGGACAAGGTCATCACGTGGATTCATGACGCGGCGTCGCAGGACTGCGAGCTCGTCGTGTTCGGCGAAGCCCTGGTCCCGGGCTACCCGTTCTGGGTTGAACGAACCGACGGCGCACGCTTCGAATCCGCGTTGCAGAAAGAACTGTACCGCCATTACGTCGAGCAGTCGGTGTGCATCGAGGCGGGCGACCTCGATGGCGTTCGCGACGCAGCCAGGGACAACGGGATCGCGGTTTATGTCGGTGTCATGGAGCGCGCGGCCGACCGCGGCGGCCACAGCCTCTACGCAAGCATGGTGTTCGTCGATGCGCGCGGCGAGATCGGATCGGTGCACCGAAAGCTGATGCCCACCTACGAAGAGCGGCTCGTCTGGGCGATCGGCGACGGCAACGGCCTGCGCACCCACAAGCTGGGCCCGTTCACCGCGGGCGGCCTCAACTGTTGGGAGAACTGGCTGCCGCTCCCGCGCGCGGCGCTGTACGCGCAGGGTGAAGACCTGCACGTGGCAATCTGGCCCGGAAGCCTGCGCAACACCGAGGACATCACGCGCTTCATTGCACGCGAAGGACGCTGCTTCGTCGTTTCGGTTTCCGGCCTGATGCGCAAATCCGATATCCCCGATGCCCTGCCGAGCACCGAGCTGTTACGCGACGTGGCGGACGAGGTCATGGCGAATGGCGGCTCCTGCATTGCATCCCCGACCGGTGCATGGGTCCTCGAGCCCGAAACCGACGGGGAATCACTGCGCGTCGCGGAACTCGAACATGGCGTCGTGCTCGAAGAAAGACACAACTTCGACGTCGCCGGACATTACTCGCGTCCCGATGTCACGCAACTCCTCGTCGACCGGCGCCGCCAGTCGACGGCTGAATTCTCGGACTAGTTTATGAAACACCGTGCAATACTCTCCTGCTGCCTCGTGCTGCTGGTGCTTCCGGCCGCCGCGGAACTGCCCGACGGCTACTGGCCGGTCGAGTCAACGCAGCCGATTCTCGATTCCCGGCTCGAAGTCACACTCGCCCCGAATCTCGATCATCTTACGCCCGCCGAGCTGAAGGCGGTCGACGCGTTGCTCGCCGCCGGCGAAGTCATGCAGAACCTCTACGAGCAACAGCTGCACATGCAGGCGCTGGCGGCGAAACAGCGCCTCGACGAGTTGCACGCGTCCGCCGTGGACCCCGGGGCAACCCGCAACCTTCTCGATCTTTACTACCTGTTCAAGGGACCGGTAGCGACCACTCTCGACAACCAGCGCCAGCCATTCCTGCCAGTGGGCAACCCCGATCCCGGCAAAACCGTTTATCCACGGGGCCTGACACGGCCCGAGATCGACGCATTTCTCGACTCGAACCCGGCGACCCGCGAGTCTCTGCTCGCCGTGCGCAGCGTCGTCCGGCGCGCCAGCACCGGGTCCATCGCCGGCGATCTTGCGCGGCTGGACGCGTACCCCGGCGTCGAGGCGCTGCATTCCGGCCTGCGCGAACAGCTCGCGGCGCTCGAGGAGAACCCGGCCGTGCTGTATGCGGTTCCGTACGCGCTGGCCTACGCCCCGCAACTCGCCGCGGCGCAGCAACACCTGGAGGCCGCTGCCGATGCGATCGCGGCAGACTCGCCGGACTTCGCCGCTTACCTGCGCAACCGCAGCCGCGATTTGCTCTCCGGCGATTACGAGTCCGGCGATGCCTCGTGGGTCACCGGTCAGTTTGGCAGCCTGAACCTGCAGTTCGGCAGCTACGAAACGTATGACGATTCGCTGCTCGGCGTGAAAGCGTTCTACAGCGCGAGCCTGCTCGCGCGCGATGAGGCGAGGAGTCGCGCGCTCGCCGCCGCGATGACCGAGTTGCAGGCGATCGAGGATGCCCTCCCCTATGAGCACCGGAAGCGGGTGCGCTCGCACATCCCCGTCGGCGTTTACAACGTCGTCGCCGATTTCGGCCAGGCGCGCGGCGCCAACACGGCCACGATCCTGCCCAACGACCCCAGTCACGCACGCAAGTACGGACGGATCGTCCTGATACGCAACAACATCCTGGGAAACCCGGCGATATTCGACAGCGTGCGCCAGCGTTTCGACGCCGTCGTGATACCGGAGCAGCGCGAGCACCTGGCGATCGACGGCAGCTTCAACCGCACACTCTGGCACGAAATCGGCCATTACCTGGGCGTGAGCGTGACTGCCGACGGCCGCAACCTGGGCGCGGCGCTCGCCGAGTACGCAGACCTCGTCGAGGAGATGAAATCCGATCTGGTATCACTGCATGCCGCACCGACCTTGCGGGACATCGGCTATTACGACGAGCGGGGCCTGCGCGCGCACTATGCCGATGGCATCCGCCGCACGCTGCAGGTCGTCCGGCCGAGACTCGAACAGCCGTACCAGAACATGCAACTGATGCAGTTCAACTACTTCATGGAACACGGCCTGATCGAGCCGCGCGGCGACGCAGCGTTGCTGGCAATTAATTACGATCGTTATCACGAAGTCGTGAGTGCGCTGCTCGGCGAAGTGCTGCATTTGCAGTACGCGGGCGATTACGAGGCGACGAAGACCTTTGTCGAGCGATGGAATTACTGGGACGACCGCGTGCACGGCCGGCTGGCGGAACTCATGCGCGATCAGGTGAGCCACCGCGGTACGCTGGTGCGTTACGCGATACTCGCGAACTAGGAACCGGAGGCGCATCACCATGAACTTGCGCTACGACAACATTCTCCAGACCATCGGCAGAACCCCGATCATTCGCCTGAACCGGATTGCGCCTGAGCACGTCAACCTGTACGTCAAGGTCGAGTCCTTCAACCCCATGGGCTCCGTCAAGGACCGCCTGGCACTCGGTGTGATCGAGGAAGCCGAGCGCAGCGGTGCACTCAAGCCGGGCCAGACCGTCATCGAGGCGACGAGTGGCAATACCGGCATCGGTCTCGCGATGGTCTGCGCCTGCAAGGGTTACCCGCTGGTCGTGACGATGGCCGAGAGCTTCAGCATCGAGCGCCGCAAACTGATGCGCTTCCTCGGTGCCCGTGTCGTGCTGACCCCGGCGTCACTCAAGGGCAGCGGCATGCTCGCCAAGGCGGTGGAACTCGCGGAGACGCACGGCTGGTTCCTGGCACGGCAATTCGAAAACGAGGCGAACGCCGACGCGCACTCCCGGACGACGGCGCCGGAGATTCTCGAAGCGTTCGCGGATACACAGCTCGATTACTGGGTAACCGGTTACGGCACCGGCGGAACCCTGAAAGGCGTGTCACGGGTCTTGCGGGAAAAAAGCCCCGCAACGCGCATCGTCGTGTGCGAGCCGGACAACTCCCCGATTCTCGGCAGCGGCATACCGCAGGAGCGTGCCGCGGATGGCTCGCCGAAGGACAGTCATCCGCTGTTCCGCCCGCACCTGATGCAGGGCTGGACGCCGGATTTCATACCGCGCCTGACCGAAGATGCCGTGGCCGCGAAACACGTCGATGGCATCCTGCCGATTAGCGGCGACGACGCGCTGCGACTGTCTCGGGCGCTCGCGACGCAGGAAGGAATATTCGTCGGGGTCTCGGCGGGAGCGACCCTCGCCGGCGCCATGGCCATCGCGGAGCAGGCGGTACCCGGTGCCAATATCCTCTGCATGCTGCCGGACACCGGCGAACGCTACCTGAGCACGCCGCTGTTCGAGGACATCCCGGCCGACATGACGCCGGAGGAACTCGAGATCTCGCGCTCCACGCCGAACTACCGTTTCGACTCGCCGCCACCGGCGCCGCCGGCGGACGAGGAGGAACGGCCGGCGACTTCCGCACCGGCCGAAGCGCTCGCTTTTCTCGATGAGGCAACGCACGACGCCGACAACCCGGTGGTCCTGTTCGCGCTGGAGTGGTGCGAATTCTGCTGGTCGGTGCGCAAGATGTTTGCCGAGTACGAGATCCCGTACCGCTCGATCGACCTCGATTCGGTCGAGTACCAGCAGGATAACAAGGGCGGCGAGATACGCGCGGCACTACTGGAACGTACCGGGCTCAAGACCATTCCGCAGATCTTCATCGGCGGCGAGCATGTCGGCGGCGCGACCGAGTTGTTCGATGCGTGCAGGGACGGCTCAATGGCCAGGTTACTCGATCAGTCGAACGTCGCCTGGAACACCGCCGTCGACAGGGACCCCTATTCCTTCCTGCCCGGCTGGCTGCATTCGCGCTGAGGCCTTACTCGCCGAAGAAATACATGCCGAGGGTTTCGGCGACACAGGCGGGTTTGCGCTCGTTTTCGACTTCGATGCGCGTCTCGGAGGTCAGCAGCAGCGCGCCGGCCCGGCGCCTGGCCTGCAGCACGGTTGCGCGCGCACGCACCCGGTCGCCAGCCCGCACGGGCGTGTAGAAACGGACCTTGTTGACGCCGAAGTTGATCGCCCGCGCCAGGTTCTTGACCTCGACGAAATTGCCGGTCAGCGTCGGGATCAGCGACAGCGTGAGATAGCCATGGGCGATGGTCTTGCCATCGGGCATCTCGGCCGCAGCGCGCTCGGTGTCGACGTGAATCCACTGGTAATCGCCGGTCGCCTCCGCGAACTGATCGATGCGGTTCTGATCGATGACCACCCAGTCGGACAGGCCGACCTCGACACCCTCCAGTGCCTGTGCATCTTCGATGGAACTGATGACGCGCAATTGCCATTCCCTGCCGGTTCAACCGGCTAAGAAATACACATTAGGCCCCGCCGCCGCAAGTTTTTGTGCCAGCATTCTCGTGGCGCGCAAAGTTCGCCGCCTTACAATGGGTGACCCAGTCAGCGGATTGATCGATGCCGGCAGAATTTCCCGCACAGCAGGATCGAATCGTATTCGCCGCCGTACTCGCGGCCGGCCACTCGCGGCGATTCGGACGCAGCAAGCTGCTCGAAGTGCTTGGTGGCAAACCGCTCGTGCGCCGCGCCGCGGTGCTCGCGCGCTCGGTGTGCGGTGAACGCAGCATCCTCGTCACCGGGCACGACCGCGCCGCGGTATGGGCTGCGGCCGGCGATGCCGCCCGCTTCATCATCGTTAACGACCGGCACCAACAGGGCATCGGCGCCTCGATTGCGCTGGCAGCAAATGCCGTATCGCACACGGCTGACGCGCTGCTGCTGTTGTTCGCTGACCAGCCGCTGGTAACCGCGCAGCACCTCGAGGCACTTATTGCTCGCTGGAGCGGCGCGGATAAGGAAATCGTGGCGACCGCATTCGCGGGGACTGTCGGTCCGCCCGTCCTGTTCTCCAGCGGCGCCTTCGAGGCGCTCGGCGAGCTTCATGGGGACGAGGGAGCCAAGCACATCCTGCAGGACCCGGATTTCGACCTCAAAACCGTCGTATTCGAGGACGCCGCTATCGATATCGACACGCCCGCCGATCTGAAAAGGCTGTGAGCCTTTCGCAGGAACGGTTCTCGAATCGCGATCGGAATATCGCGCGAAGCGGCGTGTTCTTCGACTCAAATAAAGCGGACCGAAGCGACAAATTCGCCGGGAGCGAATCTGGACGCGCTTCCGCGCCCGATGGGCCAGCGACAGGATGTCGCTGGTCGACCATGCGGAAGAGGAATGCGCTGTCGCGACTCGCTCTCCAGCTGATGGTCACTACCCGTGCGCGTGCTCGGCGCAGCGCTCGCAGCTCACCCAGCCCGAATCGCCGTTGGTGTAGTGTTCTTTTTTCCAGATCGGCAGGCGGTGCTTCAGCTCGTCGATGATGTAGCGACAGGCCTTGAATGCCTCGTCGCGGTGAGCGGAGGCGACGCCCACCCATACCGCGCAGTCGCCGATCTCGAGCATGCCGGTCCGGTGTACGCAGTGGGCACTCAGGTACGGGAACTTCTCCGCGGCCTCCGCGAGTATCGTCCTGCCCTCCGCGACGGCGACCGGCTCGTAGCCTTCGTACTCGAGACGCAGGACCTCATGGCCCTCGTTCTCGTTGCGCACCCAGCCCTCGAACGCACAGTAGCCACCCGCTGCGGGGTCGAACAGTTCGCGGCGCAGCACGTCCGGATCGATCGCGTCTGTCGTCATACGTAGCATGTCAGCCGCCCGCCACCGGTGGAAAAAGGAGCACGGTATCGCCATCCCTTACGGGCGACGCCCAGTCCGCCATCTCGTCATTGATCGCGACCTTGCAGTGCCCGGCAGGCTCCGATGACCGGTGCCGGGACCGGGTGTGCTCGAACACGTCGGCAGCCGTCGCCGCGTCGAGCGACAGGGTCTCCTCTTCGATGCCGGCATGTTCCCTGAACATGGCGAAATACCGCACGGTAATGGTCTTCATGATTTGTCTCCCGCACGATGAAAATCCTGTTTGCCGCCGGTCTTCATCATCAGCCGCGTTTCGGAGATGACGATATCGTGCGACAGCGCCTTGCACATATCGTAAACGGTCAATGCGGCGACGCTGGCGCCCGTCAACGCCTCCATCTCGACGCCGGTCTTGTGCGTGACCTTGCAGCGGCAATCGATCACCGCCCGTTGTCCATCGAGTGCTATGGCGACATCGCAGTTATCGAGGCCGAGCGGATGGCAGAACGGGATCAGTTCATGCGTCTTCTTGGCCGCCATGACACCGGCGATGATCGCGGTCGCGAATACCGGGCCTTTCTTGCTCTGTATCTCGTCGCCGTCGAGCGCGGCAAGCACTTCTTTCGGCAGCACGACCTCCGCGCGCGCGTGCGCTTCCCGCGCCGTCACGGTTTTGCTGCTTACATCGACCATTGCGGGCCGGTTCTTTTCGTCGACGTGACTCAGCTCCGCCACGCTGTCCTCCTGTACTGTAGGTCTCGGCTTGCGAGACCGTGTGCACCTCGGCGATCTCCCTGCGCCGCAACTCTCCGTAACGGTCCGCGCGTTGCCGCCACGCTTGCGCCGGGACCCGGTCGTGCGTGAGCCGCCGCAGAGCGTCGCGCGGGGCGACGGGTTCCGCGACGGATAACGGCTCCGGCGATGGCCCACGGCTCAAGCCTACATTCTGCACGATTGGGTCGAACCTTTGAACGCATTCTGTGACAATCAGGGCCGCCAAAGGCCCTGTCCCGGTCACCGAGGAGCCCCATGGACGTAACGCTGAGTGCAGAGGAACTCGCCTTCCGCGAGGAGATCCGAGCCGTATTTCGCGACAAGTTTCCGCAGGACATCAGACGCAAGCGCGAAAAAGGCGTGCCGATGGAACCCGGGGACCTGGTGCGCTTTCAGCAGTGGCTGCATGAGCACGGCTGGGCAGGCGTTAACTGGCCCGTCGAGCACGGCGGCACCGGCTGGACGCCGGTACAGAAGTACCTGTTCGCGATCGAGATGGCGGAAGCCGATGCGCCGCCCATCGTACCGTTCGGCCTCAGCATGGTTGGACCGGTCATCTACAGCTTCGGCAACGAGGAACAAAAGAAGCGTTTTCTTCCCAACATCCTGGCCAGCAAGGTGTGGTGGTGCCAGGGGTACTCGGAACCGGGCGCCGGATCCGACCTCGCATCGCTCAAGACCCGCGCGGACCTGGCGGGCGAACACTACCTTCTGAACGGCACCAAGACCTGGACCACGCTGGGCCAGCATGCGGACTGGATCTTCATTCTTGCCAGGACCAGCACGGACGTGGCTCGGCGCCAGGAAGGCATCAGTTTCCTGCTTGTCGACATGAAGACCCCGGGGATCACGGTCACACCGATCATCACGATCGAAGGCGGTCACGAGGTCAACGAAGTGCACTTTGATAACGTGCAGGTACCGGTCGAAAATCTGGTGGGCGAGGAAGGCAAGGGATGGACCTACGGCAAGGTGCTGTTGCAGCACGAGCGCGCCAATATCGCCGGGGTCGCGATATCGCGGTATCGTCTGCGCAAAATCAGGCAACAATCAGCAAAGCCGGTGCGCGGGGCCACGCCGCTTGCGGAGGATCGCAACTTCATGCGCAAGCTCGCGGCCGTCGAGGTCGACCTCCGGGCGCTGGAGTACACGGAGCTGCGCACGCTCGCCGCCGTGCAGTCCGGAAAAGCACCCGGTCCGGAGTCGTCCATCCTCAAGGTCAGGGGCACGGAAATCCAGCAGGCGATCGATACGCTGTACCTCGAGGCGGCCGGCTACTATGCCCTGCCGTGGGTGCAGGACCAGTACACCCTGGATGCGAAGGCGGCCGACTGGGTCGGCGAAGGCGCCGAGACCCAGTCGTCACTGAAGTACTTCAACTACCGCAAGGCTTCGATCTACGGCGGCTCCAACGAGATCCAGAAGAACATCATCGCCAAGCACGTACTCGGGCTCTAGGAACAGGACATGGACTTCTCTTACAGCGAAATACAGGAGATGCTCGACGACAGCGTCGGCAAATTCATCGTCAACGATTACGACTTCGAGACGCGCCAGAGATACGCCGCGAGCCAGCAAGGTTACAGCCCGGAGGTCTGGCAGACGTTCGCTGAACTCGGCTGGACCGCGGTGCCCCTCAGCGAGGAAGACGGCGGCTTCGGCGGCGGGCCGGCCGACCTGATGGTGCTAATGCTCCGCTTCGGCAAGGGGCTCATTGTCGAGCCTTACCTCGCCAACATCGTGCTGGCGGGCGGCGTGCTGCGACGCGCGGCGAGTGCATCGCAGAAGGAAAAGTGGCTGCAGCCGGTCGTTGCGGGCGAGCTTCAGGCTGCGCTCGCCTACGCGGAGCCGCAAAGTCGCTACGACATTGCCGATATCGGGACCGTGGCCGCGGCAGAGGGTGACGGCTGGGTCATCAGTGGCCAGAAGGGTGTGGTGTTCAATGGCGGCAACGCCGAGCTGTTCGTTGTTTCCGCCAGGACGTCGGGGACACAAACGGACACACACGGCATCACGCTGTTTGCAGTACCCGCTGACAGCGACGGTGTCCGGATACGCGCCTATCCGACCGTCGACGGACAGCGGGCCGCCGAGATCCGCTTCGACCAGGTCGCGGTGGGCGCCGACGCCGTTCTCGGCGACCCGGGCGGCGGTTTCGCGGCTCTGGACGCCGCGATCGACGAAGCGACCCTTGCGGTATCGGCCGAAGCCGTCGGAATCATGCAGATCCTGGCGGAAAAGACGGTGGCGTACTCGAAAAACCGCATGCAGTTCGGCGTGCCCATCGGCAGCTTCCAGGCGCTTCAGCATCGCATGGTGGATATGTTCACGGACTGCGAGCAGAGCTATTCGTTGTTGCTGTGGGCGACGATGCGCGCAGCAACGGGTGACAAGGACGCCAAGCATGCGATCAGCTCCATCAAGTACCAGGTAGGCACCGCAGGACGCAAGGTCGGGCAGGAAGCGGTGCAGATCCACGGCGGCATGGGCGTCAGCTGGGACCTGGACGTCGCCCACTACTTCAAGCGCCTGACGGCGATCGACCAGATCCTCGGCAATGCGGACTGGCATCTCGACAGGCTGGCCGGCTAGATACTCGATGTTCCCGCAGTTCGTGGTCGACTTCTTCGCCGTTAACCAGGAGGTGCTGTGGCTGACCACACTGCTGCTCGATCTCGGCGGCACGGTGGTCCTGTATCGCCTGTTCGGCAAGGCCGGCCTGCAGGTGGCTATCGCGACCGCGATCATCCTCGCCAACCTGCAGGGGCCGAAGCTGACGGTCATCTTCGGCCTCGAGACGAGCCTCGGGGTAATCTTCTACTCGAGCATATTCTTCGCCACCGACGTGCTTTCGGAAAACCACGGCAAGCACGAGGCCGCGAGGGCCGTGTGGATGGGATTCACGGTAAGCGTCATCGTGCTGCTGATGATGAGCATGGGACTGATGTATCTGCCGAGCACCAACCCGAAGACAGCGGCTTTTTCACAAGACATACAGGACGCGTTTTCGACGATCCTGAACTTCTCGCCGCGCTTTGTGTTCGGCTCGCTGCTCGCCTATTTGATCAGCCAGCGCTTCGATGTGTGGGCATTTCACAAGATAAAGGCGTGGACCGGCGAGCGCTGGCTCTGGCTCCGCAACAACGGCTCGACCATGGCATCGCAGCTTCTCGATACGGCGATCTATTCACTGGTCGTGTGGTGGGGCACCGTCGACCTGCAGACCGCGGTGGCGCTCGGCGCGGCGAAGTACGTCTTCAAGCTCGCCATCGCCGCGATCGATACGGTTTTCATCTACTGGGCGCGCAGCAGTTTCCTGAAACGACACCCGGAAAATCCGCTGGCCGCCTGATAAGATCAACCTGCCATGCAGCCATCGGGCGTCATCACCATAACCACGGATTTCGGCCACAAGGGACCGTTCTCGGCCGTCATGAAAGGCGTGATCACCGGCCGCTTCCCGGAAGCGAAAATCATCGACCTCATCCATGATATTCCCGCACAGTGGCCGCCGGAAGCCGGATTCTGGGTGAGCCGCGCGTACAAGTACTTCCCCAAAGGCACCGTGCACCTGGCCATCGTCGACCCCGGTGTCGGGACCGAGCGAGACATACTGCTGGTGCAATACGACAGGCACGTGTTCATGGCGCCCGACAACGGCCTGCTCGCGCCTATTCTCGACCACATGGGCGACGGCCAGGTATTCAAGCTCGATCTGAACTGCCTGCAGCGGCTCAAGATCGACAAGCCCAGCGCGACCTTTCACGGCCGGGACGTGTTTGCGCCCATCGCCGCGGACCTGGCGTCCGGGCGAACCACGCCGGTGTCCATCGGTATACCCACCGTCGACTGGATCCCGGGCTGGATCGACGACCCCCTGGCTGCCGCCGGAAAGGTCTCCGGGGTCATTATCACCGTGGACACGTTCGGCAACCTGATCAGCAACATCGACCGCACGATGATCGATGGCTTCAGGGAACCTTTTGCCCACATCGCCGGTCATCACATTCCGATGCTCACTACGTACGGCCGGGCGAAACCGGGCGACTATCTCGCCCTCGTGAATTCCTTCGACGTCGTAGAGATCGCCAGGGCCGAAGGCAACGCCGCGCAAGGGTTGGGCTCCGACCGCGGCGCGCCCATTGTAATCACGGACGGCATCAGCATCTAATACGATGTTTGCCGCGCCGGAAAGACCCGCCGGCAGACCTCCCGACACCGACACGGACCCGCCGCATTGACCGTATTTCGCAGCCTCGTCTTCGTAACGCTGATCGCAGCCGCGGCGTCCGCCGCGGCCGACGTCACCTACGTCGTGCGGGGCGTGGGGGAGCCGCTCGCCGGCAATGTGCAGCGCCACGTCGGCACCGGCCTCTTCGGGCCGCGGGTTCGTCTGTACCCGGAAGACCGCGAGAAAATCGTCCAGAACGCGATCACAAAAGCCCGCGCGGCGTTACGGCCTTTCGGTTACTACAACCCGACGATCGAGGCGCGACTCAGCGCCGCAAACCCGGAATCGGCGATCGTGGAACTGACGATCGACGCCGGGCCGCGCATGCGGGTTGCCGCGCTCGACATCTCGGTCACCGGCGAAGGCGCCGCTGACCGTGAGTTCGAAGAGTGGCAGTCCGCCTGGCCACTGGAACCGGGCGCTACGCTGGACCAGACGGTCTGGGAGCAGGCCAAGCGCGACGTAATGGAAATCGCGAGTTCGCGTGGTTACCTTGGCGCGCGTTTCGTCGAGCACAGGCTCGAACTGGACGTCGACAGGAACAAAGCGGCCATCGTGCTGAATCTCGATACCGGGCCGCGCTACGTCATGGGGGACGTCGACTTCGGCCGGCATGTACTGAAGCCGGGAATCCTGGAGTACGCGCCGCGCTTCGAGAAGGGAGACCCGTATATGGCGAGGCTGGTCAGCCAGCTGCGCACGGATCTCTGGAAGACCGGATACTTCGACGACATCAGCGTTTTCGAAATTCGTCAGCCGGAAAGGACGCCGCCCGAAGTCGACCTGAGAGTCCGCGTGGAAACCACGACAAAAAACGACTATACGGGCGCACTCGGCTGGGGCACCGACACCGGCATCCGACTGCAGGCCAACTGGACGCGAGTGCCGGTTTCATCGTCCGGCGACCGGCTTGACCTGGGTATCGGTTACCAGGAACTCGATGACGAATTCAAGCTGCGCGGTCGCTACCAGAAGCCGTGGCGCAATCGCGCCCGCCAGTGGTGGGATACGCAACTCACGGTGACGTTCGAGAACCTCGACCTGGACGTGAAGCGCGACGAGGAGGACGAAAACGCGATAAGGCTGGCGACGGGCGACATCGAGGAAAGACACATCCGTTTCGGCCGCCTGCATCTCCTGAACTTCAATGCCGGCGAGAGCCAGTGGTTTTATTCCCTGTTCGGTCAGTACCTGAACAGCGAACGGCGGCTGCAACTTTCGCTGTCCGATCCGGGGTCCCTGTCATTCTCGAGCGCACCGGGTCTCGAAGAACGCTTCAAGGATACGAGCGACGCGGTCTCGCTGGGTGCGGAACTGGAGATCATCAACGTCCAGGGACAGCATTTCGCCACCTTCGGCAACCATGAAATCGCGCGGATCTTTCACTCGGACGAGGCATTCGGCTCCAACGTCGAATTCACGCAGGTCTACCTGTCGACGCGCCGCAGCCACCTGGTCGGCGAGCGGTGGAAATTCCACCTGCGCGCCGAAGCGGGTTACACGGATGCGGCCGTCGACAAATTCGAAATCAGTGCCGGCGGCGAACCTTTTGCGCTGTCGCTGACGCAACTGCCGAATTTCTATCGCTTCAAAGCCGGCGGCAGCATGAGCGTTCGTGGCTACGGGTTCGAGCAGCTCAGCAACAACGACGTCGGCTCGAACCACATCATCGCGGCAAGCGCGGAGGTCGAGTACCGGTTCCTCGACTCCTGGTCGGCAGCGGCGTTCGCGGACATAGGCAACGCGTTCAACGACTGGAAAGACCCGGACCTGAAGCGTGGCGTCGGCGTGGGCATTCGCTGGTACTCGGTGGTCGGCGAGGTGCGCGTGGATATCGCCCAGGCACTGGATTTCGCCGACAGACCCTTGCGCCTGCACGTCACCATCGGTACGCCGCTGCTATGAGGACCGTCAGGCTGTTACTCGCGTTCGCTGCCGTGTTGGTGCTGCTCGCCGGCAGCACCTGGTACGGCCTGCTGCACACGCAGCCCGGCGCGCGCTGGCTCTGGTCACAGGCCGAGCGTGCGACCGGCGGCGCTCTGACGGCGCGCCAGCTGAGCGGCGACCTGGCGGGCGGCCTGTCCGTTTCCGAGCTTGCGTTCGTCGCGGAGGGCGCGACCATCAGCGCAACCGCCGTGACACTCGACATAGAGCTGGGCCTGTCACCGCTGACCGTGGCGGTGGGTGCGGCACGTATCTCAGGGCTGGTCGTGAAACTACCTGACAGCGGCGCTGCAGAGAGCGACGGCGAGCGCCAGCCGTTCGAACTCGAGAAATTGCGGCTACCGTTCGTGCTGACGATCGCGCAGCTTCGGCTCGACGACGCACGGCTGTTGCGCGGCGAAGAAGACACGCTCGTGGCCGTAGAGCGTGCGACGTTTGCCGCACATTGGGCCAACTCGATCGAGATCAGGAACCTCGAGCTGCAGAACCCGGTGGTCGGCGCCGCGGGCGATGGCCGGTTGCAGCTGCAGCAACCCTACGAACTTGGCATCGACCTCGAGGTCCTGGCGCAGCCGGAGCTGACCGGCCTGACCAAACCGATGGCGGCCCGCGTCAGCGCCACAGGGCCGCTCGACGCTTTCGCTGTCGAGGCCCGCAGCGACGAACCGCGGGCGAAGCTGAGCGGCACGATCGCCGGAATCAGGCAGTCTTTCCACTGGGACCTCGCTCTGGAGGTTCCATCGGCGACTCTGCCGCCGGAGGCCGAGCTGCCGGACGTGCCGCCGATAAGCCTGTTTGCCGAGGGCAGCGGTGGCACAAGAGCGTTTACCGCGCACGCCACCCTGGGTTTCGCCGGCACGAAGTCGACCGCCTCTGTCAGCGCGAATGTCGATCTCGAGGCCGGTACGGTCTCCGGTGACGTCGACTGGAACAACGCGCAGTGGCCACCGGCCGGACCGGACCCGCAGCTGGCCAGCCGCCGGGGCCGGCTCGCCGTATCGGGCTCGCTGGATAACTGGACGGCCGACGGGTCCGTGCAATTGTCCGTGCCCGGCCTACCGCCGGGCCAGTTTACGATCAAGGGCGGCGGCGATCGCGATCATGCGACAGTAAGAATCCTCGACGGCGCCGTCCTCGGGGGAACGCTCGCCGGCCGCGCCGAATACCGTTGGCGCGACGCCCATCGCTGGTCCGCAAGCCTCGATCTCAGGAAGGTGAAGACGGATGCGTTGCTGCCCGACTGGCCGGCGACACTGAGCGGCCATATCGACGTCAGCGGCCAGCAGCAGCCGCTCGCCGTGACAGCCCGTCTGCGCGATATCCGCGGCGAGTTCCGCCAGCAGCGCTTGCGCGCAAGTGGCAGGGTCGATTTCCGCGAGGGCATCGTGTCGGCGGACGGCCTGTCAGTCAGCCACGGCGACAGCACCCTGGCGCTCGATGGCAACCCGCACAGCGCCGGCGGCCTCCGCTTCTCCGCATACGTCGACGACCTCGGGAATTACGTTGACCAGGCTTACGGCGCGATCGAGTCCAATGGGGCTCTGTCACTGCGGCCCGGGCAGCCGCACCTCGAATTCCGGGCATCGAGCGAGGAGCTCCGCTTTCGCGACACCACCATCGTCGGCCTGCGGGTCGAGGATCGAGGCCATGCCGCCAATGTGCTGGACGTCGAGATCACGGCGGTTGAGGCCCGCATCGGCGGATTCACCGCGACGGAACTGCGCCTGGCAGCCGTCGCGGCGCAGGATGTGCAGAGCGTCGAGATGGCGTTTACCACCGCAGCGCTCGCGACCGTGGCCGGGTTCAGCGGCAGATTCGACGACTGGAATGACCCCGCCCGCTGGTCGGGCCGATTGGGTCGGCTCGATCTGACACACGCCGATTTCTCCGCGACGCTGGCCGATCCTGCGTCTGTCGAGCTGACGCGGCGCAGCGCAGCGGTGCGGGGTCTCTGCCTCGAGGCCGCCAACGGCATCAGCCTGTGCACGGACAACGCGTGGAGCGACACGATGGGCATCGATCTCAGCGCGACGTTGTCGTCGGTTCCCGCGAATCTCGTGAACGCATTCATCGACACGGGCCTGGAATTCGACCAGCTACTGAATGGCGACCTGAACTGGCGGCGGACAAGACAGGGCAAGTCCACCGGCCGGGTGGACGTCGCCATGTCGGGCGGCGTTGTCGCCGGCCGTGCACGCCCGGACCGGCAGCTCGAAACAGGCAACGCGAAGCTGCGCTTTCGAATTGACAGCAACAACCTGCACAGCGGCGTCCTGGACCTGCCGCTGCCGGGCCTTGGCCAGGTCGCCGCACGCTTCGGCGTACGCGATGTCGCTGGCGATGGCGCTGCGGCCATTCGCGGCGACGTGGATATCGACATTGCCGACATCGCTTTCGCGGAAACCCTTTTCCCCGTGCTCGACGACGTCGGCGGCAGGCTGGCGGCCGAACTCGTCATCGCGGGTTCGATCACCGACCCCACCGTCACGGGGCAGATCACACTCGCCGATGGATCCATCAGCTATCTTCCGATCGGACTGCGGCTGACCGAGGTGACGCTCAACAGCGAACTCGAGGGGCGCGGCGAAATCGAGATAAGCGGGTCTTTCGTGGCCGGGAAAGGCCGCGGCCGCATCCGGACGCGCGCGAATGGCCGCCGCACCGCGCACAAAGGGCTCCAGATCGAACTCCGGGGCAACAACCTGACGCTCATCGACTTGCCCGACCTCCGCGCCGTCGCCGACACCGACGTTGCCATCGGATTCGACGGTAAATCGCTACAACTCAATGGGCGGGTCGAGGTTCCGCACGCGCGCATCAGGCCACGCAATCTCGACATCAACCGCATATCGGAAAGCGACGACGTGGTCATCGTGGGCGGCGCGTTGCCGGAAGATCCTACAACCGACGGCAGCGAAGCCGATCTGCTCATCAACGGCTCGGTGGAGGTTGCTCTCGGCAACGACGTCGTCGTCGACATCGATGTGGCGGAGACCTCCGTGACCGGCAGCACCGTTTTCAGCTGGAACGGCCCCTTGATACCCACGGCCAACGGACGCTACATCGTGAAAGGCGAGATACTCGCCTACGGCCAGAAGCTCGAGATCTCGGAGGGTGCCGTGCGCTTCCCGGACGTGCCGGCGAACGACCCTTACCTGCGCATCCGCGCCGAGCGTGAGATCTTCGGCAACACGCAGGTACGACGCGCGGGCGTGCTGGTCGCTGGCACCGTGAGTCGTCCGACGATCGAGGCCTACACAACGCCGATGACAACCGAGGAACGCGCATTGACGTTGCTCGTGACAGGCAGCGAATTCGATTACGAGAAAGGTGTCGGGGCGTTTGACTTCGGCACCTACATCGCGCCCCGCGTCTACGCCAGCTATGGCATCGGCCTGTTCGACCAGGAAAACGTCATCCGCGTGCGCTACGACCTGACCGAAGGCTTCGGCATAACGCTGACCTCAGGACAGCGCGACGAGGGTGTCGATCTGACCTACCGCTTCGAGAACTGAACCGGCAGCCGGTCAGTTCTCGCCCTGCATTGCCTGCTTTTCGATCTTCGCCCAGGTATCCCTCAGCGTGACGACACGGTTGAACACGCGCTCGCCATTCGTGTCGTCGATTGAATCCGCGCAGAAGTAACCGAGCCGCTCGAACTGCACGGCTTCCCCCGCGGCGAGTGTTGCAAGCGAAGGTTCCAGCATTGCCTCGACGGTCTCGAGCGAGTCCGGATTGAGCACGTCCATGAAATCGTCTGCCGCATTGGGGTTCGGCACGGTGAACAGCCGGTCGTAGAGTCTCACCGTCGCCGGCAGCGCATGCCCGACCGACACCCAGTGGATGGTGCCTTTGACCTTGCGGTCGCTGCTCCCCGTGCCACTCCGCGTGTCGGGATCGTAGCTGCAGCGCAGTTCAACGACGTTGCCGCCGCCGTCCTTGATGACGTCGTCGCAGCGGACGATGTACGCGCTGCGCAGCCTCACCTCGCCACCCGGCTTCAGGCGGAAGAACTTGCGTGGCGCGTCCTCCATGAAATCGTCCTGCTCGATCCACAATTCGCGCGTGAACGGGACCTTGCGCGTGCCGAGGTCCGGCCGGTTCGGGTGGTTCATCGCCTCCATCGTCTCGACCTGGTCCTCGGGGTAATTCGTCACGACGACCTTGAGCGGCTTCAGCACCGCCATGCGGCGCTCGGCCGCCTCGCCCAGCACCTCGCGGACGCTGTTCTCGAGCACGCCCATCTCGATGAGCTTGTCCTTCTTCGTCACGCCGCCGCGTTTGACAAAGTCGCGCAGCGCGGCGGCCGGGTAACCGCGGCGCCGCATGCCGGCAATCGTGGGCATGCGCGGATCGTCCCAGCCGTTCACCACGCCGTTGGCGATCATCATTCCGAGTTTGCGCTTGCTGGTAATCGTGTAGGCGAGGTTCAGGCGCGAGAACTCGATCTGTCGCGGCCGGTGCGGCGGCCGCAACTGATCGAGAAACCAGTCGTACAGCGGGCGGTGATCCTCGAACTCCAGCGTGCACAGCGAGTGCGTGATGTGCTCATAGGCATCCGACAAGGTGTGCGCAAAATCGTACATCGGGTAGATGCACCACTTGTCGCCCGTGCGCTGGTGGCCGACGTGGCGGATGCGATACAGCGCGGGATCGCGAAGATTCATGTTCGGGGACGCCATGTCGATCTTCGCGCGCAATACGTGTTCGCCGTCCCCGAATTCGCCGGCGCGCATGCGCCGGAACAGGTCCATATTCTCCCCCACGCTGCGGTCACGGTACGGGCTGTTCTTGCCGGGCTCCGTCAACGTCCCGCGGTGCGCGCGAATCTCCTCCGCACTCAGCGAATCAACGTACGCAAGCCCCATCTCGATGAGCCGTTCGGCTGCCTCGTAAAGCGGCCCGAAGTAGTCGGAAGCGTGCGTCAGCCGGTCTCCCCAGTCGAACCCGAGCCAATGCACGTCTTTCTCGATTGCGTCGACGTACTCCTGGTCTTCCTTGTGCGGATTGGTGTCGTCGTAACGCAGGTAGGTGCGGCCGCCCGTTTCTGCCGCAACCCCGAAATTGAGACAGATCGACATCACGTGCCCGATGTGCAGGTAGCCGTTGGGCTCCGGGGGGAACCGCGTGACGATTTCGGCGTGCTTCCCTGACGCGAGGTCGTCATGGATGATCTGGCGGATGAAATCCCGCGGCGCTTCGCTCATCGTTTCAATTCGCTGGTCTGGACCGGGCGCTATTGTACGCGAAGTGGCTGCCGCGCCTAGTCTTCGCCGCTGCAGTTGCCGCAGAGCCCCTGCACCTCGAGCATCTGGTACACCGCGGTGAAGCCGAGCGTTTCGGCCTTTTTCGCCACCACCGCATCGATGTCCGGATCGTCCAGTTCGAGGACCGTGCGGCAGCGCCGGCAGATCAGGAACTGGCCCGCATGGGAGCGGGCCGGATCCGGGCAGCCGATAAAGGCATTGAGCGAGTCGAGCCGGTGCACCAGGCCCGCCTCGATGAGAAATTCGAGTGCCCTGTAGACGGTCGGCGGGGCGGCTGCCTTGCCCTCACCACCGAGCTTGTCGAGGATGTCGTAGGCGCCGATGGGCTTGTGGCTGTCCCACACCAGTGTCAGCACCCGGCGCCGCAGCGTCGTGAAGCGCAGCCCCCGCTCGCGGCACAGCCGCTCCGCCGTCGCGATGGCGTCGGCGACGCAGTGGTCATGGTCGTGGCCGGCCGGCGGCGATGGAGCGGGGACGTCATGCATGGCTTACGGGTGTCTTATACGGGAAACCAATTGTACAATGGCGCGCCGCTCTCGCGGGCAATGGAAAGACAAAGACCGACATGCCGACAATCACACTACCCGACGGTTCCCAAAAACAGTTCGACGCTGTTACGCGGGGCGCTGAAATAGCCGCCGGCATCGGCAAGAGCCTGGCGCGCGACGCGGTCGCCGTGCGCGTCAACGGCGAGCTGTGGGACCTGACGCGCGATATCGAGCAGGATGCAAGCGTAGAAATCATCACGCGCGACTCCGACGATGGTGTCGAGCTGCTGCGGCACGACGCCGCGCATGCGCTCGCGGAAGCGGTCAAGGAACTCTGGCCGGAGACGCAGGTAACGATCGGTCCCGCCATCGAGAACGGTTTCTACTACGACTTCGCCCGGGAAGAGCCATTTACGGAAGACGACCTGCAGGTCATCGAATCGCGCATGAAGGAGATCGTCGACCGCGACGAAACGATCACGCGCGAGGTATGGGACCGCGATGATGCCGTGGAGTTCTTTCGCGGTATCGGCGAGGAATACAAGGCGGAAATCATCGCGAGCATTCCGGCCGGTGAATCGATCACGCTCTATCGCCAGGGCGACTTCATCGATCTGTGCCGCGGGCCGCATCTGCCATCGACGGGCAAGCTCGGCAAGTCCTTCAAGCTGACGCACGTTTCCGGCGCCTACTGGCGCGGCGATTCGTCGAACGAAATGCTGCAACGGGTCTACGGCACGGCCTGGCCGAACGACAAGCAGCTGCGCCAATACCTGCACATGCTCGAGGAGGCCGAGAAACGCGATCATCGCCGCCTCGGCCGCGTCATGGACCTGTTCCATTTTCAGGAAGAGGCGCCCGGTGCCGTGTTCTGGCATCCGAAAGGCTGGGCGCTGTACCAGAACCTCGTCAGTTACATGCGGCAGCAGCAGAACGCAGCGGGTTACCTTGAGATCAACACGCCCGAACTCATGAGCACGACACTGTGGCAGAAGTCGGGCCATCTCGAGGCGTTCGGCGACAACATGTTCACGACCGAGACGGCTGACGGAAGGCATTTCGCGATCAAGCCGATGAACTGCCCCGGGCATGTGCAGGTGTTCAAGCAGGGCATCACGAGTTATCGCGATCTGCCCGTTCGTCTCGCCGAGTTCGGCAAGTGCCATCGCTACGAGCCGTCGGGCGCGCTGCACGGCATGATGCGGGTACGCGCGTTCACGCAGGATGACGCGCACATCTTCTGCACGCCCGAGCAGATCACCGAGGAATCGATAGCGGTCTGCAAGCTGATTCTCGGCATCTACCGTGACTTCGGCTTCGAGGACGTGCGCATCAAGTTTGCGGATCGCCCCGAGCTGCGCGTCGGCGAAGACGATGTCTGGGACCAGTCCGAAGCCGCGCTACTCAAGGCGCTCGAGGTCGCCGGCCTGGACTACACGCACAATCCCGGCGAAGGCGCGTTCTACGGACCCAAGCTCGAGTTCGTGCTGCGCGACGCCATCGGGCGCGACTGGCAGTGCGGCACGCTGCAGGTCGACCTGAACATGCCCGGCCGCCTGGGCGCGACCTACGTCGGGGAAGACGGCGAGAAGCACCTGCCGGTCATGCTGCACAGGGCGATGTTCGGCTCGCTGGAGCGTTTCATCGGCATCCTGATCGAGCACCACGCCGGCAACCTGCCGTTGTGGCTGTCGCCGGTACAGGTGAAAGTGCTGACGATCACCTCGGACGCTGACGACTACGCGCGCGAAGTGGTGGCCGCGTGTGCCGCTCGCGGCCTGCGCGCCGAAGCCGATCTCAGGAACGAGAAGATCTCCTACAAGGTGCGCGAGCACAGCGTCGCCAAGGTACCGGTGCTGCTGGCCGTCGGACAGAGGGAGGTCGAGAGCCGGTCGGTCGCCGTGCGCCGCCTCGGCTCCAAGCAGCAGAAGGTGATGCCGCTGGACGACGCCCTCGCCGTCCTCGAAATCGAGGTCAGCGAGCGGCGCTGACCGGTCCGGCAACGTCGCGCAATCGACCTCCGATCGCGCTTCGAGAAGCCCTCCTACAGCTCCGGCCGGTAGGCCCAAAGCCACCTGCGAGCGAGGCGTTTGTCGACCGAAGTAAAGCGCAGCCGCGCACCGCGCGGCGAGCCATGAGGGAGACAAATGCCTCGTTCGCCACCCCCCGAAATCGTAACCGCCGAAACCATCGCGACCCGCTGAAACCCAATTGTGACGCGCCCTGCACTTTGACTGTGCGGCGTGTCACAGATTAAGGAATATGTCGGCGCGCTGCGACATTTGACGGAAAACCCGGGGATATACTCCGTCCAACGCAAGGAGTCCGCGCGCAATTCAACATAAGGCCGATGGAGGAAGCCGGTGGCAATGGATCGTTACAAGACCCAGGTATTGTTGCTGCATAGCGAGCAGGCGACGCTCGACAAGTTCAGTTCCGGTTTCGACGACCGCTACACGGTCCACTGTGCCACCTCGGGAACCGAGGCACTCACGACACTCGGGGAAACGCCCATCCACGTCATTATTTCCGCGCAGAAGCTGCCGGGCATGAGCGGCGCCGAAGCGCTGCGCGAGGCCAAGAAACGCTCGCCGGAGACCATCGGCATCCTGCTTGCCGGCGACAGCACCGAAGCGCTGGTCGGCGAGAAGGAAGTCTTCCAGGTCGTCCGCGGGGGCGTCGACCCGGCCGAACTGCGCCGCCTCATCGACAACGCCACACAGCAATCGCGGCTCTTCGCACTCGCCGAATCGGCAAACGACACGCGCGCCGAACCGGACGAACCGGTCAGTGAACACATCATCATGGAAACCTCCGAGAACGGTTCCTCGATCATTACCGACGCCACCGGACAGATGCCTGCGCTGGACCCGAAGAAGGTCTCCGCATCTGCCGCACTCGGAGCAGCCACGGTCGACGTCCTGGTGATCACGAAGGACCAGGAATTCCTGTCGACGATCAAGGAATCGTCGCGCGGTGTGCACACCATCCACTACGCCAACACGCTCAAGCAGGCCGAAGAAGCGGTCCGCAACAACAAGGTCGGCGTGGCCGTCGTCGACGCGGCGATGGTTGGCGACAACGTGGAGAAATTGACCGAACACCTGCGCAGCCTCACAAAACGCCTCGTCGCCATCGTCGCCGGACGCCGTGACGACGGCGAAATGCTGATGGACCTCATCAACCGCGGCAAGGTGTATCGCTTCCTGCTGAAGCCCGTATCGCCAGGCCGCGCGCGGCTCGCGGTCGAGGCGTCGGTCAAGCACCACCTCGAAGCGCCGGATTCCGCTTTCAAAACCGCCGGAAAAGCAGCGGCTCCGGCAGCAACGCAGCAAGCGAAAGCGCGGCCCGAGGCGCCGAAGGGCGCAGCAGCCCGGCCCGCGGCGCCGAAACCGCAGCCCTCAGCCGGCAAGCCGGCCAAGACGACCGCACCGATCACGGCCAGCAAAAAAGACGCGCTCGCGGGCAGCGGCCTCGACGATGCTTTCGCGGACGATTCGAGCTTGACCGAGACGGTGGCCGGCATCATGTCCACGGTCACAAAGTCGATGCCCGGCAGGAAGACGGACTCGACGGCCAAGGATCGGGCTGCCGCACCGTCACAGTCCTCGCTCGACGCCGACGGCGGTACCGCTTCGTCCTTCAACCCGAAGCTGATCGGTATCGGCGCAGCCGCGGTGATCGCAATCGCCGCGGCCGGCTTCTGGATGTTCGGTGGCTCGGACGACGCCGAGGTCGGCAGGCCCCGGCCCGCGGCAACCTCCACCGTCAGCGATACCGCGATGGACTCCGGCAGCAACGCCAGGCCGGCCACCGTCGACGTCGACGAACTGCTCGAAGAGGCGCGGCTCGCGCGTGACGCAGGACAGATATTCAACCCGCCGGGCAACAACGCCATCGAACTCTACGTGGCCGCGGTAAGCGCGGCTCCCGACAATGCCTACGCCGCGGCGGAACTCGATGCGACGCTCGACGAAGCGCTCGCCCTGGCGGAAACGGCATTGCTCGAACGGCGCGCTGACGACGCGGCCGCCGCACTGGAACGCGTGCGGCAAGCCAAGCCGGGGCATCAGCGACTGCCATTTCTCACCGCACAAGTGTCGCAGATGCAGCTGCGAAATTACCTCGATTCGGCACGGACGGCGATCCGCGACCAGCGTCTCGAGGAGGCTTCGGCGGCCATCGCGGACGCGCGCGCACTCGGAATCGCGGATGACGGCGAGATCGATATCGTCGAGGAAGAACTGCGCAGCGCGCGCAGCGATCGTCGCGTCGACGAAGTCCTTGCGCTGGCCGCCCTGCGGCTCGATGAGGGCTCATTGACGGCGCCGGCCAACGACAATGCGCGTTATTACTATCAGCTCGCTCTCGGCAATGACCCGGGTAACGCAGCGGCACAGACGGGCCTGACCATGGTCGCGAGCAAGATCGTCCTGCAGGCGCGGGAAGAAATCGATGGCGGCCGCTTCAAGACGGCCGAAGCCCTGCTCGCCGAGGCGCGCGAGCTCGATCCTCAGAGTGCCGAACTCGCCGCATCGACCCGGGCGCTGGCGGAAGCCCGCGAGCGGGTCGAACAGGATCGGCTGCGCGCAGAGCGCGATCGCCGCGCTGCGGCCGAGCGTCGCGAAGCTGAGAGAAAGGCCGAGGAACAGCGGCAGGCCGCGGAACGCGAAGCCGAACAGCAGCGCGCGGCGCAGGCTGCCGCGGCGGCGGCAGCAGCAGCGGCGGCGGCCACATCGGCTGCAGACCCAGCGCCGGCGGGCTCCGTTGCCGGCGACAACGCCGAACCCGTCGCCAGCGACAACGCCGAACCCGTCGCCAGCGAGGACGCCGAACCCGTCGCCGAGGAATCGTCAGCCCCGCCGCCCGCCGAGGCGGCGCAAGCCACGCCCGTACGGCAGCAGGCGCCGGTAGCCGCAAGCTCGCTGAAGCGCACCAAGTACGTGGCGCCGCGTTATCCGCGGTCTGCGGAACGACGCAACATCTCCGGATGGGTCGATGTCATATTTACCGTACAAACCGACGGCAGCGTTAAGGACGTCGAGGTCATCGGATCGGAGCCGGGAGATACCTTCGTGGATTCGGCTACCCGGGCCGTCGAGAAGTGGGAGTTCGAGCCGGTGTTCGAGGGCGGCCAGGCCGTGGAGAAGCGCGCGGGCGTTCGCATGATGTTTGCAATCGAATAAAGAGCGCCCGGAAAAAACTCGCGCGTTTGCTCAAGAAACTGACCTTTCTGGACCAATTCAAGTTCAGGCGCTAGTCTATGCCGGGATAAATAAGAACCGACTGGGAAAAACCGGCGTGACTGAGCAAACAGCAACGGGCGACAGGCGACCTGCAAGAAAACAACAACAGCGCAGCATCGTCACACAGCAGAAACTGCTGGATGCCGCCATCGAGGCTTTTTCGGAAAGCGGCTTCAAGGGCACGTCCACGCGCGATATCGCGGACAGGGCCGGCGTTCACCACCCGCTCATCACCTATCACTTCAAGAACAAGGACCAGCTGTGGCGCGCCGCCGCCGATCGGATTTTCCGCGAATTCAACATTTCACTGGTGAAGGCGATGGCGGACGTGCCCGAATCAAAGCCAAAGGCGCGTGCCGAGACGTTCATCCGCACCTACGTGCGTTATGCACACAAGCAGCCGGCGCTGCACAAGTTCATCCTGCAGGAGTCCAGCCAGCCGTCCAAACGGCTCGACTGGCTGGTCGCGAATCACCTGAAGCCCCTGTTCGAAATCGTCGTGCAGGCACTCGGCCAGCTGCAGAAACTCGGGATCGCGCCGCCGGGCGATCCGGCCATCCTGTTCAACATGATCCGGGTCTCGGCCGGCGGCCTGCTTGCGCTCTCGGCCGAGATAAAGGGTACGAGCAACATCGACTTCGATTCGGACGCCGCACTCGACGCGCTTGCGGACATGATCGTGCGCTGCTTCCTGCCGGGCGATGAGCACCGGGGAGCAGCGGTCAGCTGATACGTCCCTGCAGCACGCCCTGGATCTCCGCAACGATCGACAAGGCGATCGCCGCAGGTCCGCGGCCGCCGATGTCAATACCTGCCGGCCCGCGCAGGCGCCCGCCGAGCGCCCGCCCGCTCGCGCCCAGCTCGGACAGCAGCCGGTCGCGGCGGGCCGCCGGTCCCAGCAGGCCGATATAACGCAGATCGGTCGCGGCCAGCTCTCCGAGGTAGGACCGGTCGCTGGCCAGGTGATGGCTCATGACAACGGCGGCATCGAACCGGGACAGCTCGACGCATTCTGCCAGTTCCGCAGCAGGCACACAGACCACCCTCTCCGCAGCATCGAAGACGCCACTCTCGATGTACGCGTCGCGATGATCGGCAACCGTGCAGCGCCAGCCGAGTTCTGCCGCGAATCGCACGACCGGTTCCGCGTCGGGTCCGGCGCCGAGAACCAGTACGCGCGGCGAAGGCTGTATCGTGGTGGCCAGTACACTCATGTCGCTGCCATCCAGCGCGATGTGTGCGAACACGGGACCCGCGATGTCCCGCAGCAGCCGGGCAGCCGACGCGTCGGACAACCCGAGCCCCTGTACCCGATCACGCGCAGCGATTGCCGCCGCACCTGCTCGAATCTCCGGGTGTGCGGATTCGACCACCATCGCAAGGCGCGCCGGCCGATCGCCCTGCAGCGCGCCGGCGATCGCTTCGAAGGGCTGGTAGCCATTCGCAGTCGTCAGCGCCTGAACGAACACCCGCATGATGCCGTCGCAGCCGACACCGAGGCCCCACAGCTCGTCATCCTGCGCGAGATCATAGGTCACGGTCTGCGGTGAGCCCGATTCGATCGCGGCAGCCGCGCGCAGCGCAAGGTCGCCTTCGAGGCAACCGCCCGACAACATGCCACGGAAATCGCCGCCGGCGTCGATGAGCATGTGGGTTCCGGCCTTGCTGTAGGTCGACCCGCTGGTTTCGAAAATAGTGACCAGTGCCAGCGCTTCGCCGCGCTCCCGCCGGTCATGGAAAAACCGTACCAGGCCCGCCGTATTCACGACCGTGCCCATCCGGAATACCCGTATAGCGATTTCATCTGAGTATTGGCACCCTGTGCGAGGTCAGACGCTTGAAACTGCAGACAGCGATCCCAGATCCCTGCATCGCTCCAATGGAGAACGACATTATGAACGAATCAGCAGCGCACCCGGTAGCCGTCACGGACAACGACTTCGCGGACAAGGTCCTGAGATCCGATACCCCGGTCCTCGTCGATTTCTGGGCTGAATGGTGCGGCCCCTGCCGAATTCTCGGTCCCGTGATGGAAACCCTGTCCCAGGAGTACCAGGGCCAGGTGACGGTCGCGAAAGTCGACGTCGACTCGAATCAACAGGTTGCCAGGCAGTACGGCATTCGTTCAATACCGACCGTCATGCTGTTCGACAAGGGCCAGATCGTCGATACCTTCGTCGGCGTGCGGCCGAAATCCGACTACGAGAACAGCCTCAGCAAAGTCGTCGCCTGACCTCGCCCGCGCCGTCAGGCGCCCGGCCGGCAGGCATACAGGTACAGCATTTCCATCGCAAGGTGCGCTGCCGCGAGTGCGGTAATCTCGCCGACATCGTAGGCGGGCGCTACTTCGACCACGTCCATGCCGACGACGTTGATGCCTGTCAGCCCCCTGAGTATGGCCATTGCTTGGTGCGAGGTCAGGCCGCCGCAGACCGGCGTGCCCGTGCCCGGCGCGCAGCTGGGATCCAGGCAGTCGATGTCGAAGGTCAGGTAGACGGGCCCGTCGCCCAGGATCGCTCGGGTCCGCTCGATCACAGCCGGGACGCCCGCTTCGTGCACTTCCGGTCCGTCGATGATGTTGAAACCCAGCGTGTCCCGGTTCGTCGTGCGAATGCCGATTTGCACCGAGCGGGCCGGATCGATGAGCTCCTGTTTCGCCGCCCACCAGAACATCGTGCCGTGATCGACACGATCGTTCTCGTCAGCCCACGTGTCGGTGTGCGCATCGAAATGCAGCAGTGACAGCGGCCCCCCGTGCTTGCGTTGATGGGCGCGCAGCAGCGGGTACGAGACGAAGTGGTCCCCGCCCAGCGACAACAGTGCCGGGCCCTGGTCGATGATGCCGAAGGCACGCGCCTCGATCTCGGCCGGCGTCTGCTCGGGCCGTCCGTGGTCGAAGAAACAGTCGCCGGCGTCGACAACGGCCAACCTGTCGAAGGGGTCGAATTCCATCCCGTACGGTTTGTCCCAGGCCATGATCGACGACGCGGCGCGAATTGCCCTCGGGCCGAACCGCGCGCCCGGCCGGTTGGTTGTCGCGGTGTCGAGCGGTATACCCATAACCGCGACGTCCACGCCGCTCATGTCCCTCGTGTACTTGCGGCGCATGAACGACAGCGCGCCGCCGTAAGTGGGTTCGGCCGTCGTGCCGTAAAGGTCCTCGCGTATGATCGCGTGATCGGTGAACTTCTTGTGCAAGCGATTACTCCGCGCAGCTGATCAGGATGCGAGCGCCTTCGCCGTCATGTCCAGGCATTGCCAGGCCTTGTCGACGAGTTCATCCGCTTCCCCGTGCGTCAGGACGAGCGGCGGCGCGCAAACCATGGTATCGCCGACCGCGCGCAGTACGAGGCCGTTCTCGACGAATATATCGCGGCAAACCGTTCCGGCGCCGCGTTTTTCCGGGAAGCGCTCGAACGTGCCCTTGTCGGCGACCAGTTCCAGCGCGCCCATCAGCCCCACCATGCGCGTTTCGCCGACCAGCGGATGCTCGACGAGTTTGCGCCAGCGCTCCTGCAGGTAGGGGCCGATGTCGTTCTTGACCCGGTCCACCAGGCCCAGCTCCCGGATCAGGCGGATGTTCGCAGTGGCGACCGCACAGCATGCCGGGTGCCCGGAATAGGTGTAGCCATGGAAGAATTCGCCGCCCTTGTCGATCAAGACGTCGGCTACCCGGTCGCCAACGAGCACGCCGCCGAGCGGCAGGTACCCGGAGGTGACGCCTTTTGCAAACGACATCAGGTCGGGCTTCGTGCCGTAGTAGTCGGCACCGAACCACTCGCCGAGGCGGCCGAAGCCGGTGATGACCTCATCAGAGATCAGCAGGATTCCGTACTCGTCGCAAATGCGCTGGATCTCGGGCCAGTAACTGGCGGGCGGAATGATGACGCCACCCGCACCCTGTACAGGCTCACCAATGAACGCCGCCACCTTGTCGGCGCCGATATCGTCGATCTTCTCTTGGAGCGCCCGCGCCGTTACCAATCCGAATTCGTCGGGCGACAGGCTGCGATCGCTGCCGAACCAGTACGGCTGGTCGATGTGCTCGATGCCCGGTATCGGCAGGCCGCTCTGCCGGTGCATGGGCTTCATGCCACCGAGGCTCGCGGCCGCCACCGTCGACCCGTGGTAGGCGTTCCGGCGGCTGATGATCGTATGCCGCTGTGGCTGGCCCATAAGGTCCCAATAGGTCCGTACCATGCGTACCACGGTATCGTTCGACTCGGAACCCGAACCGGCGAAGAATACCCGGTTGAATTGCGGCTGGCTCACTTCCTGTAGCAGCGCCGCGAGTTCTATCGAGGGCGGATGCGCGCACTGGAAAAAGTTGTTGTAGTAAGGCAGTTCGTGCAGCTGGCGCGTGGCGGCGTCGATCAGCGATTGCTGGCCGTAGCCCGCGTTCACGCACCACAGACCGGACATGCCGTCGAGGATCTTGTTGCCGTCTGCGTCGAAGATGTACACGCCCTGAGCGCGCGTGATGATTCGCGAGCGCTTCTCGTGCAGTGCCTTGTGGTCCGTAAACGGATGCAGGTGGTGGTCCTTGTCCAGCTCCTGCCAGTCTTGACGCGAACGCGTTTCAGTCGCCGCCATGTAACACCTCGATCAAACGTTGAACATCAGGATCTCACGCTCCCAGGGCGTAATGATTTCCTGGAATTCCATGTACTCATCGTGCTTCAGTGCGCAGTATATTCTGACGAAATCGTTACCGAGCATGCTTCGCATCGCGCTGCTTTCGCGGAGCGCCTCGATTGCCGAATAGATGTGCCTGTGAAGCCCGAATTCGCTGCCGTAGGCGCTGCCCTCGATAGCATCGGTCGGCCGCAGTTTCTCCATCATGCCGAGATACCCGCAAGCCAGCGTCGCCGCGATTACCAAATACGGATTGACATCGGAGCCCGCCAGTCGATTCTCGATACGCCGCGCCTCCGGCGCCGCGTCGGGCACGCGCAACCCGACGGTACGGTTATCGATCGCCCACGCCAGGTTAACGGGTGAGTCGAAGGGGTTCAGGAATCGACGGAACGAGTTGACGTAGGGCGCAAATATCAGCATCGCCTCGGGCATGTAGCGCTGCAAGCCGGCCAGGAAACCGTAGAACAGGTCGCTCGGTTCCCCCGCGGAGTCAGAGAAGACGTTATTGCCGTCCCGGTCGACGACGCTCTGGTGAATGTGCAGGGCGCTGCCCGCTTCCTCGGCCATGGGCTTGGCCAGGAAAGTCGCCCGCATCTCGTGCTCGATAGCCGCTTCGCGCACCGTGCGCTTGAACAGGAACACCTGGTCGGCAAGGTCGACGGGGTGGCCGTGCAGGAAGTTGATCTCGAACTGGGCAGGCCCGGCCTCCTGCGACAGGGTGTCGATACGAATACCCTGGTCCTCGCAGTAAGCGTAAACATCGTTGATGAACGGGTCGAAGTCGTTCATCGTGTCGATGCTGAACGGCTGACGCGCGCCCTCCTTCCAGCCTAGACGGCCCTCCGGAGGCTCCGCGTCCTGCATGGGGTCCGAGTGCGGGCTCAGCAGGTAAAACTCCACCTCGGGCGCAACGATGGGCTTCCACCCCTGTTCCGCGTACTTCTCGAGGACCTTGCGAAGAACGCCCCGCGGCGACGTCGGCACCTGCGTCATGTCGCGGCGATAGCAGTCGAGGAAGACAGATGCCGCAGGGTCGGTGGCCCAAGGTACCGGACGCAGGGTGCGTGGATCCGGCACCAGCAACATATCCCGGTCCTCGACGTTGCTCGGGTCGTCGATGTAATCGCCGGACACGGTCTGCGAGAAGATGGCCTCGGGCATCTTCATCTGCCCGCTGCCGAACTTGTCCGCCGGCACGACCTTGCCGCGTGCCGACCCGGCCATGTCCGGCACGAACGCCTCGACGTCTTCGATGCCTCTCTGCTTTAGCCAGGGTTGAAATACTTCGTCATTATCCACGTTACACCCGTCGTCTGCTGGCACGCTCTTTACAGGCATCCCCGAATGCCCCGAAGATCGCGCTCGAAAATTCATTGCTGCTCGCTTGCCACTCCGGGTGCCACTGCACCGCGAGTGCGAATGCGGCGGCGTGGTCGACGGTGAACGCCTCGATCAGGCCGTCATCGGCTACCGCCTCGACCGTCACGCCGTCCGCGAGTTTCTTTACTCCCTGTCCGTGCAGCGAATTCACCATGACTTCTCCGGCGCCGGCGAGTCGCGCGAGCAGACTGCCCTCCGGGAACCGCACCGGATGCGCCGGACCGTACTGCACGTCGATCGGGTCGTCCGGATTCTCCTTGTGATCGTGGTAACCCGGCACGTCCTTGACTTTCTGGTGCAACGTGCCGCCGAGCACCACGTTCAGTTCCTGGAACCCACGGCAGATTGCCAGCAACGGCACGCCCGTCTGCAGCGCGTGACGCGCGATCGGCAGCGTCATCGCGTCGCGGTGCGGGTCGCGCAGGGCGTTCGGGTCGCCGGATTCTGTGCCGTAATGGTGCGGCTCGATGTCACTCGGACTGCCGGTCAGCAGGACCCCGTCAACCTGGTCGACGAGCTCGTCGATGGCAAGATCATCCGCGAGCACGGGGATAATCAACGGGACCGCGCCGGCGGTGTCGATAATGGCCTTCAGGTATTTTTCGCCAGCCATGTGGAATGGGTGGGGCTCGAGAACGCGGCGATCGGCCGGGATTCCAACAATCGGTTTCGGGCGCATATGGGGACAGACCCCGGCACTCCTCTGCGGTCAGTGGCGTACAGGATACGCTACGCGGCGCTGCCGCGTACAGGCGCGAACCGGCTCAGCTCGCCGCGTCCACGTCGGCCTGCCGGCCGCGCAGGCGCAGTACTGCGTAGAGGATCACGCCGCCGACGAGCAGCGAGACCCACGGCGGCACGCCGTAGCCGCCGGGTACCGTGCCGACCATGATCGCAACGAAACCCACCAGCAGCGCATACGGCAGCTGGGTCCGGACATGCTCGATGTGATTGCAGCCGGAAGCGATCGATGACAGCACGGTGGTATCAGAGATGGGCGAGCAGTGGTCGCCCCAGACCGCACCAGCGAGCACGCACGAGACCGACGAGTACAGGATGTGCATATCGCCCACCTCGGTCATGCCGTTGACGCTCATCACCGCCCACGCCAGCGGCACGACCAGCGGCACGAGGATGCCCATGGTGCCCCAGCTTGTCCCGGTCGCGAACGCCGTCACCCCGGCCAGGACGAATACCGCTGCCGGGACCCAGGCCGCAGGCATCGACTCACCGAGTATCGTGATCAGGTAGCCCTTGGCATTGAGCGCGGTCGTAACATCGGACATGGACCAGGCGAGCACCAGCACGATCATGCCGAACAGCGTGGCCCGCGCGCCGCCATACCAGGCGTCCACGGTCTCGTGGGTCGTCAGTATGCGCTGGCCAATCGACATTCCTGCCGCCGTGAGCGCGCCAGTAAAGGAAGCCCACATCATGGCCTTGTAGGGGTCGGCATCGCCGATGATTTCCCGGATCGTAGCGCCCTCGCCTGTCGCGTACAGACCGCCGAGCAGCGCCACGACCAGGACGATAATGGGTATGAACGCGTTAACCGGCCGGGGCGGAGCGTCGGGCTTCGGCTCCAGCGTATCCTCGCTCGACGAATCCGTGTCGTCATCGCCGACGGAGAATACGTTGCCTTGGCGAGCGCGTACTTCCGCCGTGTACATGGGCCCCATGTCGCGGCCGGTAACCGCGACCATGAACACGAAGACGATCGCGAGGATCGGGTAGAAACTGTAGGGGATCGATTGCAGAAAGATCGAATAGGCCGGCACGTCAGCGAGTTCCGTAATGCCTTGCAGGGCTTCGTCGATCAGGCTCACCTCGTAACCGATCCAGGTCGTGATCAACGCGATGCTGACGACGGGTGCCGCCGTCGAGTCGACGATGTAGGCGAGTTTTTCCCGGGAGATCTTCAGCTGATCCGTGATCGGGCGCGCAGTATTGCCGACGACCAGGGTGTTCGCGTAGTCGTCGAAAAAGATCATCAGTCCCATGAGCCACGCCGCCACCTGCGCGCCTGCGGCCGACTTCGCGCGGCTCACGACCATCTTGACGATGCTCATCATGCCGCCGTTGCGGGTGATGATGCCCACCATGCCACCAATCATCATCGTGAACAGGATGATCGCTGCATGATCGGCGTCGGCGACGGCGTTGGCGACGAATACCTGGAACGAATCGAGCAACCCGATGGCCGCTCCCCGCGGCGAAAACGAATGCAGCGCCGTTGCACCGAGCCAGATCCCGAGCAACAGGGCCGGCACGACGCTGCGAATCAGGAGTGCCACGGCAATCGCGGTGAATGCCGGCAGCAGCGAGACCCAACCGGGCATCACCCGCAGGTCCACCTGCCCGCCTTCCGCACCCGACGCGTACTCGAGACTAACGCGGCCACTGCCGTCGACCACCAGGTCCGCCACTGTCGCCGCACCGTTTTCATCGGCCGTGGCGAAATACCGCCGGCCATCCAGCCGGACCTCGACGGTTGCCCCCGCGAGTACGCCGCTGACCCGAACCTCGAACGGCACCTCGTCGAGGATTACCCCGGGAACGTCGGCTTCCAGGGCCGGGGCAGCCAACGGACACGCGAGCAGGACGAGACCTGCGGCCAATCGGCTGAGGACCCGGCAACGGGCGTACAGGTCATTGATTATGATGTTCTTATTCCTGCCGCTTGTGATGGTCGGAATGGTACCATGCGCCGGATGCCACAACGAACGACAAGCACCGTTACGCGCGAACTCCGCAGGCTGCTCAAGGCGCAGCCCGACACCGTATCCATGGAATTGCTGGTTGCCGACATGCACGGTTTCCTCAAGGGAAAGCGCATCCAGGCGGAGGACATGGAAAAGGTGTGCCGGAAAGGCTTTTCGATGTGTGCTGGCATCGTTCTGCTGGATGCCCTGGGCTACACGATCCCCGGCTTCCCCTTCACTGAGGCGGATGGCGACCCCGACAAGCAATGCCACATCGTGCCGGGCAGCATCGCGCCGGTACCGTGGTCGGAGCAGCCCATGGCGCAGGCGATGTTCCGCTATTTCGAAGAGGACGGCTCGCCGTTTTTTGCCGACCCGCGCGCCGTGCTCGAGAAAGCGCTGGAGCCGCTCTACAGGAAGCAGCTTAAAATCGTAATGGCGACAGAACTCGAGTTCTACCTGCTGGACGCCCACGCCGAAACGCCGACGCCCGGCGCGCCGCGGGTGCCGACCACCGGTGCCCTGCAACCCGGGGCGCAGGTGTATAGCCACGACGACCTGTGGGAAATCGAGGCCTTCCTCAACGATGTTTATGCCTGGTGCGAGGCGCAACGCATTCCCGCGGAGTCCGCGATTTCGGAATACGCGCCGGGGCAGTTCGAGATCAACCTACGGCACGTCGACGATCCCGTGCTCGCCTGCGACCACGCCGTGCTGCTCAAGCGCATCATCAAGGCAGCGGCGCGCAAGCACGGCTTCGTCGCATCCTTCATGGCCAAACCGTTTGAGGACGAGAGCGGCTGCGGACTGCACGTGCATATGAGCATGTTCGACAAGGACGGCGTCAACTTTTTCTCGCAGGGCAAGGAGACGATGGCGTCGCCGCCATTTTCCGCGAGACTGCGGCATGCGATCGGCGGCCTGCTTCAGACCATGCCGGAAAGCACGGCCATCTTCGCGCCCAACGCAAACTCCTACCGTCGCCTGCGGCCCGAAAGTTTTGCCCCGGTCGAGCCCAACTGGGGTGTGAACCACCGCGCGGTTGCGGTTCGAGTGCCGATGTCGGACCAGAAGAACCTGCGCTTCGAGCACCGGGTCGCCGGCGCGGATGCGAATCCTTACCTCGTCACGGCGGCTATCGTGGCCGGCGTCCATCACGGACTCAGGAACCGGTGCGATCCCGGCCGAATGATCGAGGAAGGCGAATTCGTGTCATTGAAGCCGCGTATCCCCGTCCGCTGGGACGCCGCGCTCGACAAGTTCTCGCGCAGCAAGGTCCTGCCCGAATACTTCGGCAAGGATTACTGCAAATTCTTCCTCGGCAATCGCCGCGCGGAGGCCGCGGCGTTCCACAACACGGTCAGCATGCTCGATTTCGAGTGGTACCTGCGTTCGGTCTAGCGGCAGCGGCCCGTTTCGCCGGATTAGCAGTACCTAATCGCGTGCCGGGGCTATGCTCGCCGCGTTCGGCCGGCGCGGATCCGAGGAACCCCTGAACACGCCGCCTTTCCAGGCAACCGTCTGCAGGCTGCCCATCGACCACTGCGTCGCCGCGACCGAGTGCCCGCGAGCCTCGAGGATGCGGATCGTGTCCGGGCTGAAACCCGATTCCAGCTGCAGCAGGTCCGGAGACCACTGATGATGCATGCGCGGCGCCGCCTCCGCCTCGGCGATGTTCATGCCGTGGTCGATGACGTTCACGACCATCTGCAGCACCGTGGTGATGATGCGGCTGCCGCCCGGGCTGCCGGTGGCAAACCATGCCCTGCCCCCGTCCAGGACGATCAAGGGCGTCATCGAACTCAGCGGCCGCTTGCCGCCCTCCACCTGGTTCGCTTCGCCGCCGAGCAGGCCATAGGCGTTCGGCACCCCGGCCTTCGCCGAGAAGTCGTCCATCTCGTTATTGAGCAGGAAGCCGGCACCGCTGACGGCGATGCCCGAGCCGAAGGAGAAATTCAGCGTGGTCGTATTCGATACGACATTGCCGTCGCGATCGATCACCGAGAAATGGGTAGTGTCCGGACTTTCGTAGGCGGGTGGCACGCCCGGCGCCACCTCGGATGAAGGCCGCGCCTGTTTCATGTCGATCGTCGCCGCGAGCTGCCGGGCGTAGGCCTTGCTCATCAGCCACTCGGCCGGCACGTCGTAGTAGTCGGGGTCGCCAAGGTGTTTACTGCGATCCGCGAAAGCGAGCCGCGCCGTTTCCGCGAGCACGTGGATGGCGTCCGCGCTGCCGGAACCGAACTCGGCCATCGGGAAATTCTCGAGAATGTTCAGCATCTGCACGACATGGATGCCTCCCGAACTCGGCGGCGGCATCGTCAGCACTTCGTAACCTCTGTAGGTGCCGCGCGCGACATCGCGGACGACCGGTTCGTACGCGGCCAGGGACGCGGCATCGACGAGCCCGCCGCCCCTCTCCATCTCCGCGACGATTTGCTTCGCGATTGCCCCCTTGTAAAAGACGTCGCTGCCGTGCTCGGCAATGGCCTGCAGCGTTTCCGCGAGGTCCGGCTGCGTGAAACGTTCGCCGGGCGCGTAGGGCTCGCCGCCCGCCTTGTAGAAATAGCGGCAGGCGGCCTCGAAGCGACACATACGGTCCCTGCGCGCCGCGAGCAGACCGGCGAGATCATAGGTCACCTCGAAACCGTCCCGCGCCAGCTGCATGGCGGGCTCGACGACACGACGCCAGGGCAGCCGCCCGTAGTCCCGGTGCGCGCGCCACAGCCCTGCGACCGTGCCGGGCACGCCGGCGGACAGATGGCTGAAGCGTGCTTTTTCCTTGTCGACGTTGCCGTCCCTGTCGAGGAACATGTCGCGGCCCGCGCGACGCGGCGCTTCCTCGCGGTAGTCGATCGCGACCGTTTCGCCCGACTCTGCGTCATGAACCAGCATGAATCCGCCGCCACCGAGATTGCCTGCGCGAGGCAGCGTAACCGCAAGTGCGAACCCTACCGCGACCGCGGCGTCAATGGCGTTGCCGCCGTCCGCAAGGACCTGCGCACCGACTTCCGTCGCGTGCGCATTTTGCGACGAGACCATGCCGTTGGCGCCGAGAACGGGGTGCCGCAAATCGCTGTAACGAACGATTGGCTCTTCGCTGGTCTGGGCGAAGACGAGCGTCAGGGGCAGCAGGAGTCCTGCGACAAGGCTGGTCAGTCTCGACATAGGCGTACGGTCCGGCGGGTCAGTTCGCTACCGATGAGAACACAGCGCTTCGTCGCCGACAATCGCGCTCAGGGCAGCACGGCCTTGAACACATAGAAGAACACGATCGCCAGGAATGCGCCCGCCGGGATCGTAACCACCCATGAGACGAAGATCCGGGCGACGACGCGGAGATCGATGGCTTCGATGCCGCGCGCTACTCCGACGCCCAGTACCGCACCGACGAGCGTATGCGTGGTGGAGATCGGGATACCCGTACCCGATGCAATGACGATGGTCGTCGCCGCAGCGAGTTCGGCGGCAAATCCGCGGCTTGGCGTCAATTGGGTGATCTTCTTGCCGACGGTCGAGATTACGCGGATACCGAATGTCGCCAGACCGACCACGATGCCACCGCCGCCCAGCATGAGGACCCACAGAGGCAGCGAGGCTTTTGCCGCTACGGCGCCCGTGCTGGCAACGCTGATAACGGCCGCGAGCGGCCCGATCGCGTTGGCTACGTCATTGGATCCATGCGCAAACGCCATCGAACACGCGGTTACGATCATCAGCACGCCGAAGACCCGCTCCACGGTATAGAAGTGGTCCTTTTTCTCGACCTTTGGGTCGGGCTGAATCCGGTTGATCACAAAGGCACCAATCACGGCGATCACGATCGCAATGACGACTGCCACCAGGTAGGCATCGCCAATGGAAATCTGCAGGCCGACGTGTTTCAGCCCTTTCATGATCGTTACCAGCGTGATCGTGAATCCGGCGAGGAAGATATACACCGGCACGAAGCGCTTCGCCCGCGCGAGCGGGTCTTCGCGACGCAGGATCAGCCACTGCACGCTCATGTAGATCAGGTAAGCGATGAAGCCCGCGGTGAGCGGTGAGACGACCCA
>JBFIHC010000007.1:0-63072 GCA_041601995.1 Woeseiaceae bacterium
AACACCGCGTAGAGCGCCAGGTACAGTGCCAATGTCAGGCCGATGTTGGCGGCGGGGACGCTGGTCACGGCATCTGCGGTGCGCAGCACGCCCGTTACGAGGAACGGCTGGCGACCGATCTCGGTGGTATACCAGCCGCTGAGAACCCCAACCCAGCCGGCGAAGGTCATCACGACAAGGCCCTTGAGGAGCATTGGCGGCAGCCTGGACCGGCGCTTGATCGACCACGCGGATACCCACGAAACGAGCAGCATCAGGACACCGGTGCCCACCATTACGCGGAACGACCAGAACACGGGTGCGACCGGCGGATGGGCACCCGGACATTCATTGATGCCTTTGAGCTCACCCTGCATATCGTGGGTGAGGATTAGCGATGCCATCCCGGGAAGTTCGATCGCAAAACGGTTGCTTTGCGTCTCGGCGTCGGGCAGGCCGAATAGCACGAGCGGCGCACCGCGTTGTGTTTCCCACAGCGCCTCCATCGCCGCCACCTTCGCGGGCTGGTGCTCCAGGGTGTTCAGGCCGTGCATATCGCCGGTGAAAATCTGCACGGGTGTCAGAACAGCTGCCATGATGACGCCCATCCGGAGTACAGCGCTCACGGCCGGGGTGGCGTCATTGCGCAAGGTCCGGTACGCCGACAGGCCCATGAGCAGGAACGACACGGTCAGGAACGACGCCAGCATGGTATGAACCAGCCGGTAGCCGAACGACGGATTGAAGATGACTTCCATCCAGTTCGTCGCGTGCGCTATGCCGTCGCGCATTTCGAATCCCGCAGGGGTGTGCATCCAGGAAACGAGCGCCAGGATCCAGAACGCGGACAGGCTGGTGCCCACCGCGACCAGCACCGTCGCCACCGTGTGCATGCGATTGCCGACGCGCTTGAAACCGAACAACATGATGCCGAGAAACGTCGCTTCCAGGAAAAACGCCGTCAGTACTTCGTAGGCGAGCAACGGTCCGGCGATGTTGCCGACCGTGTTCATGAAGCCGGGCCAGTTGGTGCCGAACTGGAAACTCATGGTGATGCCGCTCACTACACCGAGCGCGAAGGTCAGCGCAAATACCTTCACCCAGAACCGGTACGCATTCATCCATTTCTCGTCCCCGGTTGCGTTGAACCGCAGCTTGAAAAACAGCAGCACCCAGGCGAGGGCGATCGAGATCATCGGGAACAGGATGTGGAAGCTGATGTTCGCAGCGAACTGCAAACGAGATAGCAGGAGTGCGTCCAGCATCGTTTAGCCTCCAGCCGGTCAGGCGCGGGATTCCGCAGCAGGGCGGAACCCGAAGGCCTTGCGCATGATGATGGCGGCGGGGCAGAAACCGGTGAACGCCTGCTGGAACAGGTTCGCACCGATGAAAACCGTGAGCCAGGCGAAGCCCGGGTGGACGAACCAGGTCAGGGCGACCGACAGCAAGACCATGAATCCTGCGAAGGCTTCGACCGCATGTTCGAGAGACATCTTTCGGTTCATATTGACTGTGCTCGCGCAGAACAGGGGAAAGCACATTATATTAGAGTTTACTAAATTAATAAAGGATTCAGCAGGGTTGCCGCGCGCCGCGCGGGGGACCGGGCCGATCGCCGCTACCAGCAGCACGAGCCCGGCCGGCCATGCGGTGCTGCCCTACTTTTGGAGGGTTCAGCCAGACGCCACGCTGTGATATTCGTGGCGGCATTGCCCGGCAAGGCACGATCGCAGGGATTACCATAGGTATTTTCGCCGATGATACGCCGATACCGGTTTGCCACGATCCACGGCACTCATCACCCTGAAGGACGCAGCGTGTACAGAAGGCGCGCCTTAAAATTGGACAGGCAGGTTACCGCAGCAGCACAGATCCTTGTCATCGCGGGACTCTGTGCCATCTGTGAATTGCCGGCCCTGGCGGCACCCGGCGACTTCCCGCACTGGGATGAGCAGGGCTGCAGCACCTGCCACGGTGAGGGAACGCCGACCGCGATCGAGAATTACGACGACGACGTGATGTGCGGCAAATGCCATACGGAAACCGGCACCGTCTCTTGCCGCCACCCGAGCAATCTCGCAGTCGGCCGAGCAGCTTCCGTCGCGGTGCCGGACTCGTTTCAAGCCCTGACCCGTGCCGGCAAGCTCGTGTGCACGACCTGCCACGATCCGCTGGTGCAATGTCAGGGCGACAAGCTGGCACCGTACCTGAATCCTCGATTTCTGCGCGGTGGGCCGTACCAGCGGTCCGACGAGGTATGTCTCCTCTGCCACGACGAGACGTACTACGAAAAACTGAACCCCCACGACCAGCTCGACGGTAGCGGCACTAGACAGGCGGGCTGCAGCTTTTGCCACGATGCGTCCAAAGGAAAGATCTCGGCGTCCTCCCGTTTTCGTATTGAAGCGTCGGTGCAGTGCCTTGGTTGTCACGCCATTGCACCGCACCCGATGTCGATGATCCCGGGCAGCGGCATCGACAGCTGGAATCACCTCGTGGTGCCGGGCGAGAGCACGGCACGGCAGATGGATGCTACCCGTGCGCGGACCGGCGCGCGGCTGCCGGTCGACCCGGATACCGGAAAGATCACCTGCGCGACCTGTCACGATCCTCACGAAGCCGGCGTGATAGCGGGTGACCCGAAGTTCCTGGACAGAGCGCGGCTTCGGCCGGTTGCGCGATGCGAGAACTGCCATGAGAAGTAGCGGCTCTCGCGACAGGCGATTGTCGAGATGGGTGCTCGTCTCGCTGATGCCGTTCACGGCGGGTGCCGCAGACGCAGCCGATGCTGCTGCGGTCCCAACGATCGCCGTGCAGACGCTCAGCGAGTGGCGCGACGGAGGGGAAGTCGCGTTCTCGCTGCCGACGGACGTTGCCGTCAGCGAGAACGGTGGGCTCTATGTCGTCGACAGCGGCAACAATCGCGTCGTCGCGATCGACAGCGAAGGTACCGTCCTGACCGTTTTCGGCAGCCGCGGCCGTGGCGATGCCGAACTCGAAGGTCCCGTGGGTATCGGCATCGACGGCAAAGGGCGTGTTCACGTCGCCGACCGAGGCAACCGGCGCATCCAGGTGTTTGCCGAGGACGGCGCCTACCTGTATCCGGTTCCGCTCGTCGTCGACGGCATTCGGATCCAGCCGGTGGACGTCGCGGTAAACAAGGACGGTACGGAGCTGTACGTAACCTCCGCGGACAGGCACGAGGTGATCGTCTTCGACTGGAAAGGCAACGTGCTGCGGCGCTGGGGCGGACGCGGCGATGAACCCGGCCAGTTCTTCCACCCCGCGACGATCGAAATCGCGGCGGACATTGTCTACGTAGTCGACGTGCTGAACGCGCGGGTGCAGTGTTTCTACCCGGACGGCAGGATCATAAGGGTGTTCGGTAGGCGCGGAGCCGGTCCGGGAACGCTGTTTCGCCCCAAGGGAATCACCGTCGATACCTCGGGCCGCGTATTCGTCAGCGACAGCTATTTCGGTGTCATACAGGCTTTCGAAACGACTGGCGAATTCCTGTATGCCCTGGGTGAGGCGGGCCGGCCCGAGATATTCCGCGCACCCGTGGGTATGGCCGCAATCGAAGGGGATATTGCAGTCGTCGAGATGCTCGGCGCGGCGGTCAAGCGCCTGCAGCTGGAGTCGCCGCAATGATCCGGTGGATTGCGCGATTGCTCGGCGGCAGCCTTGCGCTGTGCGGCACGCTGCTTACGGCGGCGGAGGTCGGGCCGGAGGTGGCGGAGCAGTTCGATTGCGCGTCTTGCCACACCGAGCGCCTGCGGGAATTCCGGCGTCGCGGCGCCGCAACGCTCGTCGAGCACGAACCGCGGCCGAGACTGGAGACCGGTCGCCAGGATGCTGCAAGCGCGCCGGGTATGTGCCTGTCCTGCCACGACGGATTCGTAATGGACTCCCGCTCGCTCTGGCAGGAAGGGCACCTCGGTCATCCCGTGGGTATGGTGCCATCGGGCAGGGTCGAACAACCGGTCGTCGGTAACGAGCCGTTATTCCCGATGAACGAAGACGGCAGAATGTATTGCGGTACCTGCCATTCTCCCCACTACCACGGCAACGCAACCAGGGCGACGCCGCCGTTCATGCGAGTGGGCCTTAGGGACGGCAATCTCTGCCTGTCCTGCCACCGTGAGAAGAGGAGCGTGGCAGACAGTGATCATGCCCCGCCGTCGGCGCGGCGCCGCGCGCCACCCGACTACTCGGAGCGTGGCGTCTGTACGCGCTGCCACGTGGCGCATGATGCGCAAGGTCCCGTGATGTGGGCCAGGGAACCGGGAGGCGGGGAGTCGGTGGCCGACACGCTGTGCAACAGCTGCCACGATGGAGACGTCGAACACTACCGCCACCCGCAGATCATCGAGGCATGGTCGGACGACCTGCGAGCCGGCCTCGTTGGTGATAACGGCGCGTCGATGCCGGTGTTCGACGCCAGCGGCAGCCGGGCGCTGACGGGTGTCATCGGCTGTCCGACCTGCCACGATGCGCACCGGCAGCGCGCTGAAGGATTGCCGAGCGAACGGCCGGGCCTGTTCCTGCGCCGTGCCCGCACGGAACGCCTGCTGTGTGCGGACTGTCATGGTCCCTCGAGTCTGCGCCGCTACCAGTACTTTCACTCTGCGGTATCCCGCAGGCGGTAACCCGGCCCTCGAGCCGCACGCGCGGGTCGGTCCGCCGACAACGGCGTAATTCGGATGAGCGCATACGGCAGCAGCCTGATGTCGTCGCCGAACGCGCAGTAGATTGCACCCAGCATCATGAAGTTCGAGCCGAGCAGCACCCGCCACGCTGTGCGGACGCGTGTGAACCTGGCGAATCCGCCGGTCGTCGCCTTGAAACAGGCCGCGGCCTTGTGCTCGAGCGCTAGCGTTGCATTCAGGAGCGCTTGCAGAAGTATCGCTGCCCGCATCGCGACAGAAAAAGAGTCGACCGGGACCCGTGCCCGGTATTGGTCGAACAGGTGCAGGACCGTCAGGTCGATCAATACCGCCACGCGGTAGCGAACGAACAACTTCTGGGACCTAATGATCTCTCAGGTCAGAGCAATACCCTGGGTTTTCTCGCTCATCCCGCTGTCTCCTGTGTTCTGTCGCGCCTTGCGGACACTCAATGTAACGAAACCTGGATCAGCTGCGCTCGACGATCATGATCGTCAGGCGGCTGACGCAGACCAGCTTGTTCTGCGGATCGCGAATCTCGATGTTCCAGACGTGCATGCGGCGGCCGATTCGTATGGGCGAGAGCGTGCCGATCACGAATTGCCCCTGCGGAACCGGCCGCAGGTGATTGGCGTTGATCTCGACGCCGACCGGCGTGTGCGTGGAGGGATCCTCGATGCACAGCACTGATGCCAGGCTGCCGAGCGACTCGGCCAGCGCGACGGATGCACCGCCGTGCAGGATGCCGTAAGGCTGGATCGTGCGGTGGTCGACCGGCATCCTGAGCGAGATCCAGTCGTCACCGACGTCCTCGATCGTGAGGCCCAGCTGTTCGAGCAGCGTGCCCTTTGTCGTCTGCTGCAGCTGTGCGATGTCGGGCGGTCGTTTCCAGAGCATCAGGACGTCCCGGACCCCGGCGTTTTCACCGGGTCCGCGGGCCGCGGCGGCAGCGTGCCCGGTTGCGTACGGAGCCGCTGCACGGCTTCGCGTATGGCACGCTCCAGCTGCGGGTCTTCACCTCGCAAAACGGCCTCCGGCGGGTTGTCGACCTCGATGTCGGGTTCGACGCCCACGCCTTCGATGGCCCATTGGCCGTCGGCGGACGCGGTCGCGAACTGCGGCACGAACACCGACCCGCCGTCCATGAGCGGCCCGAGATTGACAATACCGATGATGCCGCCCCAGCTCCGTTTGCCGATCAGCGGCCCGAGGTTCATGGCCTTGAACGCGCCGGGGAAGATATCGCCGTCGGACGCGGAATCCTCGTCGAGCAGCGCAACCAGCGGCCCGGTGAATACCACGTTCGGATAGGTGTCGAGATTGTCGACGCCGCGGTCGTAGCCCATGAACACGAGGTCGCGGGCGAGACGGTTGATGACCATCTGCGACACGTTGCCGCCGCCGTTGCCGCGCACGTCGATGATCAGGCCCTGCTTCCGGACCTGCCCGTAGAACCACTTGGTGAATTCGTAGATGCCCGCCGCACCCATGTCCGGGATGTGCAGGTAGCCGATCCTGCCGTCCGTTTCCCGCGTGACGCGCGCCCGGTTCTCGGCCACCCAACGGAGGTAGAGCAGGTCGTTTTCGCTCGCGATGGGGTTGACGAGGATGGTGCGGCGATCCTTGCCGCGCGCATTGTCCGCCAGCGTGAGCTCGAGCAGCTGGCCGCCGCGGCCCTTGAGCAGCGCATAGGGATTGGTGTCCGCCGTCAATGTGCGACCGTCGATGGCGAGCACGTAGTCGCCGACTTTCGCGGCGACACCGGGCTCGGTCAACGGCGAGCGGTACTTGTCTTCCTCGTTATGGCCGGTGTAGATCCGGGCAATGCGGTACAGGCCGGCGGCGGCGTCCAGCTCGAAGGTCGCTCCGAGCAACGCATCGCTCGATCGTTCCGTCGCGGCGATGTCGCCTCCCGCGATGTAGGCGTGGCCGACATTCAGCTCGGCGATCATCTCGCCGATCAGGTAGTTCAGGTCCGCGCGGTGTGCCACGTGCTCGAGCAACGGACGATAGCGATCGCGCAGCGCGACCCAGTCGTAGCCGTGCATGTTGCGGACATAGAAGTGGTCACGAAAACGCCGCCAGACCTCGTCGAAGATCTGCTCGTATTCGAGCGCACGCACGCGGCGGGCCGCGAGGCCGTCGAGATCGACTTTCTTCGCCTGCTGTTCGTCCTTCTTGATCTCGAAGCGGTTGAGCGCGCCCTCCTGGGACACCACCACCTGGTTTGCGCTCGCAGCCAGCGCGTAACCGTCGATCTTGTCCGCGATATTGAAGACCTCGCGGTCCTCGAACGAGTAGGCGCGAAGCTGCGCGCCCGGTTCGATCTCGCGGCCGTAGAAGAACGCCGGCGCCCCGACGAACACCAGGTGCTCCGCGGTCACCGACAGGCCGCCGAGATTGTCGAAGTCGATGGGTGCACGGGCGACCCGGGAAGCCAGGCCATCGAACTCGATTTCGACCTTCGCCGTGTCGGCGTCCGGCTTCTTTTCGCTGTCATCGTTTTCTTTTTCCGGGAGGCCTTCCTGGTTACGCGGTGCAAACGGGTTTTCGGCCGACGAGGTCAGCAGCATCGCGTAAACACCCGTCTGCCGGTTGTTCGCGTAGTTCCACTCGAGGAGGTCGATCTGGGGCGCGAACATACGATCCGACAGGAAATACAGTTGCCCCCCGCCCGGTGCGAACACCGGGTTGTATTCGCTGAACATCTCGCCGGTTATGCGGCGTGCTTCGCCCGAGTCGCTGTCCCAGACATGCAGCGACCGGTAGCCGTTTTCGTCTTCCATCGAGTAAGCGAGCCAGCGTGAATCCGGAGACCAGGAATAGTCGTGCTGCGGGAACCCGGGATCGTCCGCGACCTGCCGCTTGTTGCGACCGTCGCTGTTTACAACGAAGATCCGCGCTTCCGAATCGCCATAGACGATCTTGCTGCCGTCCGGCGAAAACACCGGGCTGTAAAGCCTGGTCGACGAATCACTGCTTACCCGCGTCGCGGCGGCCTGCCCCAGGTGGTCGGCAACGTAAATTTCCTCTTCGCCGCTCGCATCGGAAATCCAGGCGACGCGATCGCCCTTCGGCGACCAGGCGACCTCGCGCTCATGAGCGGCCACGCTGTTGGTGAGGTTGCGGGACACGCCGTGCTCCACGGGTACGGAGAACACTTCGCCCCTCGCCGCCACAACGACTCGCTCACCGTTCGGGCTGATGTCGAAGGCCTCGAGGTTCCCGCCAACCTTCACCAGTTCGCCGAGCTCGAAGCCGGTGTCCGCCGGGACGGAGACGGTGAGTGCGCGGTCGTCACCTGTCCGGACGTCCAGAATGTGCAGGGCGCCGTCCAGCTCGTAGACGATGCGATGGGAACCGTCGTCGCTTGCCCAGCGGACGTCGCGGCCTTCGTAACGCGTCAGCTGGCGTGTCTGTCCGCTGGCCTCGTCGAAGGCATAGATGTTCAGGTAGTCGTCGCGATCGGAGACGAAAAAGATACCTTCCGGCATCCACATCGGGTCGCGGTCGGTGCGCACGTGTTTCGTGATGTTTCGAGATCCGGAGCCGTCGAGTTCGAAGATGAACAGGTCCTGCGCCCACCCGCCTTCGTAGCGTTTCCAGGTGCGGAAGTCGCGGAACAGCGGTGAGAACAGGACGCGTTCGCCGTCGGGTGACAGCACGCCGGCGCCCGACACGACCATCGGCAGCGCTTCGGGCAGGCCGCCTGACATCTTCACCGTGTACAGGCGCGAATCCGTCAGGCTGAATCCCTCGCGCAAAGACCGAAACACCACGGCCCCGCCGTCCGGCGTCCAGCCGTACACCTGGTGGTCATAACCCCAGCGGGCGGGCAGCGGTCCCTCGGAGGGATACCAGGTCAGCCGCTTCGGCTCGCCGCCTGTGACGGACACCACGTACACCTGCTCGCCGCCGTCGTACTGGCCGGTAAAGGCGATGTAACGGCCGTCGGGCGAAAACCGGGCAAACAATTCCTGCCCCGGGTGCGAGGTGAGCCTGCGGACCTGGGCGCCATCGGTGTCGGCGAGCCAGAGATCGCCGGCGTAGGTGAAAACGACCGTGTCGCCGTGCAGGTCCGGAAACCGGAGGAGACGAGTGTCGGCGGCGGCGGTCGACGCCAGGAATCCGAGGAACGTGATGGCAATTGCTGTCCGCATGGGCTTCTCCATTCCGGGAGGGTCGTCTGGGTAATCCGGGCGCAGGATTCTAGCGCGTTCGCGCCATTGGTTGCACACGTAATCATCCCGCCCCGCGCCCTTCGCAGGGGCGGGACGGGGATGGCACCCGGGGATGTGCCGGTCCGGCTATTCGATCTGCCCGGTCTCGAGCCGTTTCTCGTAGCGTTCGTCGAGCTTGCAGAGGTCCTGCTGCAGCTCGAAAAAGTCGTGCCAGTGGGCACAGTCGGGTGCCCCCGTCAACGCACGCTGGCGGGCACGGCGGCCCTCGTGATGCCGGCAGTGATAGAAGACGATCTGGAACTCGTCCGTCCACGGATTGTCTGTGAGCAGTCCCTTCTCACCGAGTTCGTCCGGCATCTTCCTGGCCGGATCGCAGCAGGCGATATTGTAAGGCCGGGCCGTCTTGTCGGCCTGGGCGAAGAAGCCGTCCGTATGCAGCGTGCCCTGACAGGAGTTGCAGACCTTTCTTCTTTCCGATCGTGGCCTCTACTGATTGCCGGAGCACACACGCATGCGAACCTGCCGCCCGGGCCGGCGGGATCGGTAATGACTCGCCGGCCGGGCGACTGTTCGTACCCGGCCGGCAGGGGTGGTCAAGCGTTCAGTGGATTGCGCTTTCGATGATCTGGTGCACTTCCTTGCCCAGTCCACGCGACGGAATCACCGTGACCTGTTTGCCCGCGATCTCGGTCGAATAGCGTGGCGCCTCGCTGGCCTGTTTGTACGCCGCGCTCAGCGCGGCGATCAGCTTCTGTACCTGGGGCTGTGACAGGCTGTGCTGTTCGACCAGCTCGTTCAGGCCGTCGACCTTGCCGTCGTGGAGCCACGCGATACCGAATCGCTTCGGTGGCTTGCCGAGATAGACATAGGCCTCGTGCTCGCCGGGAACGACTTCCAGATGATCGTGGACGCGATTCGCGAGTTCCTCGAGCTGAGGCTTGATTTCGTCGAGCCTGGCGTTGGCTTCATTGTCCGCGGGAAGCGGAGGATAGTCGTTGTTGCCGCCAAACAACTTGTCGAGCATTCCCATAGCTGCCTCCTTTGCAGGGATTTAACACGGGGTGACAGCGCCTCCGCTGCGCGAGCAGGCGTGCGCCCCACCTATAACCCTAGCGATTGGGCGGCAAATTTCAACTCTCGACCGCGCCTTCAGCCGTCGTCAGCGGATTCGCGGCCCGCAGGACCGGGAGCGGGGCGGTCCGAGTGCTGCAGCGGATAGGCATCTGCGACATAAGCCGGTCCTTTCATTACGTAAACCACGATGCAGCCGATCGCGAGGGTAAGCACGGCGGTGGCGAAAGTTATCGCGGTGGCAATGGCAAATATGTCGACCGACCTGACGTGCTTGGCAATGTCGATACCCTGCTCCGCCGGCAGCACGCGCACGAGCATGGCCATCGCCACAGGTATCAGCAGGCCGACGAGAGTGATCTTCGGAAGTTTCTTCAGGATCTGCCATTCGAGCCCCGGCGGCACCCGGCGTTGGTGGAGTTTGGTAAACAGCTGCATTTCCCGCCCTTGAAAACCGGCCTGGTCGTCAGTCGTCGTCGTTGATGTCGACGCGTACGCGCGCAATCGGCTCGAGCTGCCCCGATGCAGGATCGCGCTGACCGAGATAGACATAAAACGTCTCTCGCGGTTCCGGCAGGCCGTCATTGATGAGGGGGATGTGCAGAGTTTCTGCTTCTTCTGCGGCCGCGAACGCTGCGACCGGCTGCTCTAGCGGGATGTAGTCCGTATCCCCTGTGGCGGTATGGTCGGCGCTCCACCAGACCAGCGTGCCCGTGACCCCGACCGGGCGTCGAAAGGCGATTCGAGCGGCGCCGTCACGTTCGTACACGGTAACGAACGACTGTATCAGGGTGCTGCCCGGTGAACTGCCTTGCGAGACGATTTCTGCGTCGGCGTCGGCGGCCGTGTCTGCAACAGGCAACGGTGCTGCTGGATCGGCAGCACCCGAGACAGGCGGTTCCTCGGCCGCTTGCGGCCGCGTTTCAACGGCCGCCGCGACGAAGGACTCCTCGACAGGCGTCGCCGTATCCCGGCCTGATGCCGCGGCTGTTCTCGTGACGCCTTGCTCTGCGGGAACAGGGTCGAGGTACGATTCCGTCATTGCCGCCAGTTCGGCGATGTCGTCGCCCGGCTGGCCCGAGAAATACCAGGCGGCCAGGCCTGCCAGTACCGGCAGTAAAATCAGTGACCGCGTGCGGCTTGCGCGTTTGCGCCGGGCGCGGGCGATCTCGCGCCGCTTGTCGCTGGCGGGCACCGCCGCGATGACCGGGCTCGATTTGCGATCTGGGTTCGCGACATCGCTGCGCTCAGGCGGTGATTGCCGCACGACCGGCGGTGCCTCTTTGCGCCCCGAAGCCGGCCCGGTGTCGTGCTCGGGCGTACCGCCCCCGGACGAGCGCAGCCGTTCCGTGCCGGTCACGCCCAGTTCGTCAAGGAATTCGCGGATCGTCGCGGGTCGCTTGTCGCGGTCGAAGGACAATCCGCGGCCGATTGCTTTCCACTGCCGTTCCGGCAAGGCATGGATCCGTGCGGGCTGCAGTCCTGCGACGCTGGCTTCCGCCGGCGGATGGAAATTGAATGGATGTTTGCCGGCCAGGATCTCGTAGGCGAGGCAGGCGAGCGCATGAATGTCATCGCCGGCATCGGTGCGGCTGAAGGGGTCCCGGGACGCGACTCCGCGCAGAATCGTCGAGGCGGAATCCAGTGGCACGACGTCGAGCAGGCGGACTTCGAGGTCCTCGGTGATAAATACGTTTTCTGCGGTCAGCTGGCCGTGCACCATCGACTTGGCGTGCAGGAACCCGAGTGCATCCCCGATCGCCCGAACGACGGGCAGGGCTTCCTCGAGGGGCAGCGTCGTAACGTCGTCGAGCACGAAACGCAGCGAGGCGCCGTCGAGGAACTCCATGGCGAGGTAGCCGAACTTCCCGTCATGGTCGATATCCAGGTACGAGACGATATTCGGGTGCGACCCGGCACGCAGTACCGTGTAGCCCAGCTTGAGCTTGCTGAAAAGCCCGTTGTCCAGGGCGATCCTGTCGGGCAGCAGCTGCACGGCCACGCGGCCACCGACCCCCAGTTCCCGATACCCTTCGTCGTCGGCCTGGTAAATATCGCCGAGCCGGCCGCGGCCGATTCGCGCCTGCAGGCGATAGCGACCGGCGACGAGGCGTCGTTCCGGTTCGATTGCCTGTTGCTCGTGGCCGAGATCCAGTGTGGTCATTGCAAGGTCCGCAAGGGTGGACGAATGGCCGGCTCTCCGGCGCGCAGCCGCTTCCGGCGCGGTAACGGGAATGAGACCGATCGATATCGGGCCCGCCGCCTTTTCTGGTTTTCGGGTACGGCCTCAGCCCTGTCCGATCAGTGTAGCACCGAAAGGCGCGGCCTGTGGAGAGGGCGGCGGCAGGCGCTCACAGCCGCCGGTGGAGCTTCGCGTCATGAGTACGAAAATGATCCGAAAACCAGCGATCCAGCCGTGACGACAGATCGTGTTCATCAAGTGCGGTGCCGATCTCGACGCCATCGATGATGTCGGCAAGCTGGTCGAGCAGGGCTTCGTGGTCCGCTTTGTGGGCGCCTATATCCTCGTAGGCGGCGTCGCGCATGATCTTCTCCTCGAGCGCGAAATGAGCGGCGATCTGCGCGTAGATTTCGCCGAGGCCAGCCGCGACGCGGTCCCTGTCCGGTTCTTCGCGTGCGGACGCATGCAGACGATTGATGAGGTCGATCAGTTCGCGATGCTCGTGGTCGACTGCCGCATTGCCGACACTGAATTCAGGCTTCCATTCGATAAGGCTCATCGGAAACTGAAGCCTCCTGTTTCGGCACGAAATGTGACGGTGAAGTAACGACCGGCCGCGAGCGAGACGTCCTCGGTATGCGAATAGTCCCAGCCCTCGCTGCGATTGGTGTCACGCAGTCGCGCGGTTACCGTGTGAGCCCCGGGTTCGACTTCGAATCGCTGGTAAACGGAAGCGGGCCCGTCGTTCCAGAGCCCCGAGGCCGGTGCCACTATGTGAGCCATGACAGCGCCGTCGATCTCCAGCTCGACGACCAGCGGCAGCCGTTGCCGTTCGCATTCCTCGGTGCGCCGCATGTTCGGCGCAAGTTCGGCAACCTGCTGCGGCGTCAGGGGCACACAGGGCTTGACCCGCCTGGCTGCGTGGCTCAGCGACAGCTTGATCGTCGCCCGGCCCGCATCGGCATAATCGTATGCCGGCGAGGCTGACAGGTAGCCGACGACAGCGGCGAATACGGTGTACGCGAGCACCTGCAACAGCATCCGCAGCCCCCTATCCATGCGGCAATCCCCGAAGTCTTTCCCGAAACGTGTTCAGTGCCACCCCGAGGCGGCGTTTTGCACCCGGCGGCAGCCACGCCATTTCGACACGTTCGACCGGCACGCGCTGCCGCAGGTGCGGGTCACGCTGCCTCGCCATGCGCCGCATCGTCCACTCGTTGCCGAGTCGGTGGAAGCAATCGTTTGCCGCGCAGCCTGCAAGCATGACGCCGTCGGCGAACCGCCGTGACAGGGCATAGTCGACGAACGACGGCGGGAGCATGCCGACGCAGGGCAGTCTGATGACGCGGACCCCGGCGGTTTCATCGTCGAGGATGTCGGCGGCGCTGTGGTCGCAGGCGAAAATAATGACCCGCGGTTCGCCGCCCGTTGCAGTCAGCGGTGCCATCACGCGTTCGCGCAGTTCGCCGATGGTCCTGTGGGGCAGTTCTATCCCGGGCTCGATCGGTTTGACGCGACGGAAGGGCGTCGAGGTCGGACAGGACCCGGCACATATGCCGCAACTCGTGCAGTTGTCGGGATTCACCGCGGGTTCGAGTTCGTACGGCCCGCCATCGGAGCGTGCCACCATGGTAATCGCGCTGAACGGGCAATCGTCGAAACAGCGCGAGCAGCCGTTGCAGTTCGCGAGGCTGACTTGCGCTTCCGAATTCCTGCCTTCGGGTGGCAGCCATGGAAGGGCGGCGAGCAGGGCGAAGCCGCCGGCGAGATAGAGCCACAGCCGGCCGCCTGGCACGACTTCGAGCAGCGGGTACCCGGCAAGGTAGAACCAGTCGAGGTTTACCGTTGCCGGCACCACGTCGAGGTCCGCGGGCCCCTGGCTGACAGCAGGGTAGATGACAGATAACGCGGTGAGCGCGGCCGTCGTGCCGATCGCGAGACCGCGCGGCGGGTTGACGCGGGCGCCGGAGTGGCGCTGCACGTGAATCCACATCAGTAGCAGCATGAACAGCGGCGCGAAGATGTGGATGAGCACCATGAGGGTGAAGAAACGGCCGCCGAGGGTCGTGCTGTCGAGAAAATTGTTGGCGATCGGCTCGGCGAAAAACGGCAACGCGTCGAGCCACTCGCTGGTGGCTACTGCAATGTATTGTGCCAGTTTGTCCCAGACGAGCCAGTAGCCGCTGATGCCGCAGATATAGATGAATGCCAGCAGCGGCACCCCGGTCAGCCAGGCGAAGAAGTGCTTGCCGCGCATTCGGTCCATTGCGAATTCACGGAGCAGGTGCAGCACGACGACGACAACGAGCGCATCCGATGCATAGCGATGCAGGCTTCGCATGACGCCGGCGGCGTACCATTGCTCATTGCTCATATATTCGACGGATGCATAGGCATCGACAATGCCGGTATCGAAGAAGATATACAGGTAGATACCGGTTGCTGCGGTAATCCAGTAGAAGTACCAGCCGAAAGCGCCCAGCCACGTGAACGGGTTGTAGCGCTGCCCGAACGCGTATTCGAACGGATACTCTGCCCTGGCAAATAGCCCGAAGATTGCGCGCTTTACGAATTCCACGGGGCGGTCATTTGACGTTGCGCCATTCGCGCACGATGAATGTCGCAACCGCGCCCAGGCAGAGGAGGCCGACGGCGATTGTCATGAAGATGGAGTAATCGAAGCGGTAACGGTCGTTGTTCGGATCGTATACCGTGCAGAACAGTTTGAACGTGCTGACCCAGTGTTCGATAAGCCCTGCGCTTCGAGGCGTGTCGAAGACCAGCTCCTTGAGGGGTTCCACCAGCGTCGGCGTGTCGAGGTCTACACCGTATAGCTGCCTGTAAATGACGCCGTTCCTGTCGACGACGGTCGTCTGGGTGAGGTGATCGAAGCCCTTGGCGCTGGGAAAGAAAATGAAGCCGAGGTTGTCGCTGAGGGCGCTGATGGTCGGTGCGTCAGCCGCGAGAAAGTGCCAGTCGCCGATGCCCGAAGCCCCCTGTTGTGTCGCGAACTGCCGCATGCGGTCGGGTGAGTCGACCTGCCAGTCGAAGCCGATGGTCACGACCGAGAACGACTCGTCACCGAGCGCGTCCCGGGCGACGTCGACGATGTCGACGAGATTACGCGTGATCATCGGACACACGTGGTGACAGCTCGTGTAGACCATGCTGATGACCAGCGGCCGGCCGTGAAGACGGGCCAGGTCGAACGCCTGGCCGTGGGTGTCGCGGAATCGATAGTCCTCCAGGCGGGTGCCGATCGCGGCCTGGCTGATCGCCAGCGCCGAGTCCCTGTCGTATTCCTGCGCGTTGCCGGCCAGCGCCGCAAGCAGGAGGCAGGCTGAGGCCAGCGCGCGTGTCATCGTTCAGCCCAGCAGCAGCCGGTCCAGGATCGCGCCCAGCATGAGAACGCCGAGCTGCACGATCGAGGCGGCAAACGCGCGCCACGCATTGCTGCGGCCGGGCCTCCTGGCAAGCGTCAGGCTGGCATAGACGAAGTACGCACCACCGGCAACCGCGCCGATGCCGTACAGCCAGCCCATGCCAAACCACAACGGCAGGATCGACAGCAGCGACAGCGCGATGGCGTGGGCGAGGATCGTGCGCGTGGACGTTACGTCATCGACGACGACGGGCAGCATCGGGATACCCGCGGCACGGTAGTCGTCTTTGCAGGCAAACGCGAGCGACCAGAAATGCGGCGGCGTCCAGAGGAACAGCACGGTCGCGAGAATCAGCGCGACCGGCGACAGCGTCGCTCCCGCCGCCGCCGAACCCGCGAGCACGGCGAAGCTCCCCGAGAGACCTCCGACGACGATGTTGGTCCACGAGCGGCGCTTCAGCCAGACCGTGTAGACAACGCCGTAGGTGAATGCGCCGAGGAACACGAAGAACGCCGCCAGCCAGTTGGTCGCCACGGTGGCGGCGGCCAGCGCGAGCAGCAATGCCAGCGCTATGCCGCCGTGCCAGCGCAGGTCTGCGTCGAAACGGCCGGTCACGAACGGCCGGTTCCGGGTCCGTCGCATGCGCGCGTCCAGATCTCGTTCGTACAACTGGTTGAACGCGCCCGCCGCCGACGACGCGACCAGGGTCGCGAGCCCGAGCGTGAACACCTGCCACGGCGCCAGCTCGTGGCCCGGAATCACGACGATACCGGTTACCGCACAGACGGTGATCAGGAAGCCGAGCCGCACCTTGGCGGTACGGTATACGAGTTTGAGAGTCGCAACGCTCATTGGGCCGCAGCGCCTTCCACCTAGCTCAACGGCCAGACTTCGGACAGGTACTTCCAGTTGACGAAGTAGTAGAGAACGAAGGCAACGAAGAAGATGCCCACGAGCATGGTCGTGCCGGGGATCTTCAGCGACTCCGCGCTACCGTGCTCGGCGACCGCATGTGCGGCCGGCGGGAGTTCCGGATACGAGGGTTTCTCGTCGACCCGGAGCTTGCGGCCGAAGAATACCGAGCCCACGACAATGACGATGAACAGTATCCCGCCGAGCGCTGCCAGGATCGCAAAAATGCCGTTCAGGCCCATCATCAGGAACGCAGCAGACGGGTAATCGAACGGCAATTGCGCGTCGGCGAAGGTCATGTCCCAGTGACGCCGCGACACGCCCAGCGTGCCCGCGCCCATCATGAACACTGAAATGCCGGCGACGCCGATACCGAACAGGTAGGGCTGCCACACGGCCAGCTTCCGGAACATCAGCTCACGCCGGAAGATCAGCGGTACCAGAAGGTAGGTGATCGCCATGAACGCAAGGGTCGTGCCGGCAACAACGGTGCCGTGGAAGTGCCCCGGCACGTACAGCGTGTTGTGCATGATCAGGTTGATCTGCTCGGTGCCCATGACGACACCCGAGATGCCGCCGATGAAGCCGAAGAAGACCAGCGACATGAACATGCCGGCAAAGGCCGGGTTGTCCCAGGGAGCCTTGCGCAGCCATTCGAACAGGCCCTTGGTGAGGCCGCGCGCACGTTGAGCCGCCTCGATCGAGCCCGGCACCGTCATGCCGTGGATCATACTGCCGAGCACCGCGAGGTACATCGCGTAACTCGTATTGAAGATCTTCCACTCGGAGCTGAAGCCCGGTTCCACGAGCATGTGATGCGCGCTCGCGAGCTGCAGGAACAGGATATACATCAGGAACGCCATACGGCTGACCTTCTCCGAGATCGGCCGGGCGCCGAGCACCATCGCCGCGATCGCGTACCACACGGCGACGTGCGCCGAGACATTGATCTGTTGCGACGAATGACCCATGGCCCACCAGATCGTCTTGTACACCAGCGGGTCGATGTGGCTGACGAGGCCTACGGACCAGAGCAGTGTCGGGATCAGGATGATTGCGCCGGATGCGATCGTGAAGACGGCGATGATGGCTGCCGTAACCGCGCCGAAGGTGACGAGCGGCACGGAGCCCTCATAGGTGCGTTCCTGCCGGGCGACGACGAGCGTGCCGAAGAACACGAAACAGCCGATCAAAGCACCCACGGCGAACAGGATGATGCCGAGGTAGAATCCGGGTTCGGCTTTCATCGGCACGTACGATGTGAACATCACGCTCGACTGGCCCTGCAGCACGACGATATTGGTCACGACCGCGCCGATCAGCATGAGCGCAAAGCCGGTCCAGGCCCACCTCGGCGCAGCGAGGCGGCTACCCAGCAGCACGGCCGATGCAAAGTACAGGACGGCCATTTCGAAAAAGATGATCCAGACGAGCAGCACGTCGAAGCCGTGGGCGGTGAGCGCGAGGTAGAACCAGTCCGCGGGCAGGAAGTGCACGGCCGGCCATCGTGTCAGTGCGACGAGCAGGCCGAATAGCCCGCCGATCGCGAGAAAAACGATGGCGACCACGGCGTTGGCTTTGATGAGTTTCTCGGCGGCCAGATCGACCTTGAGCCCGGTCGTCGGGCAGATACGGAATTCGGTTGTCTTTGACATGGCTCTGCCCCCTTAATCGACCACGTAAATCTTGCCGACCATCATGTGGTGGCCGATGCCGCAATACTCGTTGCAGACGATGCCGTATTCGCCGGCTTTGTCGGGCTTGATCGTGACTACCATCTCGTAGCCCGGGTGAACCTGGACATTGATATTGACGGGCTGCAGGGAGAAGCCGTGCATCCAATCGAGCGACGACAGGTGCAGACGGTAGGTTTCGCCTTGCTCCAGTTCGAGAATCGGCCACCACTGCCAGAGGCGTGCGATCAGGTAGACGTCGCTGCCGGCAGGCGGATGCACCACGGGAAAGTGGTTCTCCTCGCGGACCGTGTACTCGTCGATCATTGCCTGCGATCGCGCAGCGAATTTCTCCGGCGAGATCTTGTAGGCTTCATTGGAGAGGTTCTGTTCGCCGGCCCCGTGCCAGTAAATCATCATGAAAAACATGACGAGGCCCCAGGTAAAGGCGATGATAATCCAGGACAGCTCGACCCTGGCGATCGGCTGTTTCCACCAGATTCGTTCCGAAGGAGGTGTGATAGCCATGGCTCGCCCCCTTCAGTCTGCGATCGGAATCTGGGTGATCTCGATGATGCCCCAGATGATGTAGAAGACCGCCGGGATTGCGACCCCGAGGAACAGCAGCAGGAACGGGTTGTCGAGCACGCGCTGCATCATCGGAATCGGTTCTTCGTCAGTCGATGGCGAGCCCGCCGGATTGTTCTGGTCAGCCATGGTCATTCCTCCCCTAGAGAAGCGTCGGTCATCCAGTTGAGAACCGACCTTGCTTTTGCCGGTCGGCCGCCGTGGTCAGGCGCCGCCGGTGTAGTGCTGGATCAGGGAGAAACTCGACAACGCGAGTGTCAGCAGAATCGCGAAGAAAATCAGTGACCTGTTTCTTAGCCTCCTGCCCGCTGCGATTTCGACCCGCTCCAGCAGCCAGTCGGCGAGGATGTACAGGAAGATTGCGACAAGCGTGAAATAGACGATGCTCATAGCCCGGCCCTGTGCGACGTCTCTTCGCCGATGGCCGTATGATGATGCACAGGATGGCCTGCGTCCGCCTTGACCTAGATCAAGGCGGCGCCAGGCGCGGCGTTGCGTAAAACGTGCTAGTCGTCGGTCTCGCCGTCCCAGTAATCGACGGCGGTATCGCGGCGTGCGAAAACGCGGAAATTGGCGGGATCGCGGGGATTCCCGGGATCGCCGTGCCAGACGCCGTATTTCCCCGAGTCCGGATACAACATCACGTCGGTCGGAGCCTGGTTGCCGAGTGCGATGTAAGTCAGTTCGTCGGTGGAGGTATTGATAATCTGGTGGGGCTGCTCCGGATCGGCGGGTGAACAGATGAAATCACCGGCACGAATCGGATACTCCCTGCCGGCATGCCGCAGCGTGCCGGTGCCGGACAGGATATAGAACATCTCTTCGACGGTATGGTGGGAGTGGTAGGGCCAGGCGCGCTTCCCGGGCTGCAGACGGACGACCGCGTAGCCGAGCTTTTGCGCGCCGATCTGCGCCGATACCGGCGCGCGTTCGGCTTCGAACCTGTCCCCCTTGCCGAAACGCTTGAACTCGAGCTGGTCGATGTTGATGACGGGCTGGACCATGGCCTCGTACCTCGCGGGCGGTATTACCCGTCGCGGTCGATCAATCGTTGACGCCGGCGGCGTTGTGGCAACCCTGGCAATTCTCGTTGATGCGTTCCGCGGCGACGCGTGCCGCAGCGAGGTCATCTGCTTGCTCGACGGCCTGGGCGGCCTCGCGCATGCCTTCGAGGAAGGGACGCCATTCTTCCTGTATCCCGGCCACTTCCTGGTGCCCGGACAGCCAGTAGGCAGCGGTCATTGCCCCTGGAAGGTCGTCGTCGGCCAGGGCGAAGTTGAGATTGTCGAGCTGCTCGGCGTGAGCGTGCATGTGGTCGATAAATGCCTCTCCACGGCCGCTTTGCTCGTCTGTTGCCGGAGTCTCCGCGGCGGCGGGCGCCGCTGCGTGCGGTTCCGGTGCTGGCTCGGCAACGGGCTCTTTCTTTTCGGCACATGCCGTCACGAAAAAAGCCAGTCCAACGATCAACAGCAGTTGCAATTTCATACGTACCCCCCACGCCAGATATCGATTTTCTGATTATTGAGTAAACTCACGGTGAAGTGTAACGAAAAAGGTGCACCGTTTCTTCGCATTCGGTCGCCTTTAGCGGTTTGCGCAGGCCGGTGCCGGATAGCGTCTGCAACATACAAGTCCATGAATCGAAAGAGAATGCTTCCGCAGTCCTTCTATCTGCACGACGACGTCGTCGCCATCAGCCGGGCACTGCTGGGCAAGGTTCTGTGCACCGACATCGACGGACAGTGCACCTCCGTGATCATCACCGAGACGGAGGCCTATGCAGGGGCCACCGACAGGGCGAGTCATGCCTACGGCGATCGCAGGACCCGCCGCACGGCCCCGCTGTTCGGCCCGGGCGGTACGGCTTACATCTACCTCTGCTACGGCATCCATCATCTGTTCAACGTGGTGACAAACGTGGCGGGCGTACCGCACGCGGTGCTAGTGCGGGCAGGCGAGGTGCACTCGGGGCTTGCGACGATGCTCGAGCGGCGCGAGAAGGCGGGCCACGACCGTACCCTGCTGGCCGGTCCGGGATCGCTCGCCCGGGCGCTCGGCATTACGACGGCCTTGACCGGCAGCAGTCTGCTGAACGGTCCGATCCGGATCGAGGACCATGGCGTCGATGTCGGTGATGATCGCGTAACCGTGGGTCCACGCGTGGGCATCGACTATGCGGGAGAGGACGCGAGCAGGCCGTACCGGTTTCGCCTGCACGAGAAAGCAGGCCTCTAGGGCTCAGTTGATCGCGGCCATGACGTGCGACTGCATCATCGTGTACAGGTTGCTGATGCCGTCGGTGTTCTCGTCGTTGCTCCTCACCATTGCGACGGAATCGATTCGCGGATAGGTCGCGTCGAGGATGCGATCCATCATGTCGACGACCCTTTGCGTATCGAAGCCCTCTGCTGCGAGATCCCCGACCTGCCAGCCGTCGCCGATGTCGTTCGGCAATGAAAAACTGAATGCCGGGGGTGGCGCCGGCGGCGCCGCGGGTGTTCCGTCCGAGGAACCGCCGCCGCAACCTGGGCATACGAGCAGGGCGACGACAAGGACATCCGGCCTGGCAAAATGCTGCGGCATGCCCGGTTCTTCTTGTTGGTCTTGCAGTTTTTCGACCGCGTCGCGGAAAAACGTTCAGTCCGGTCAGAGGCTGTCATAGGGCATATCGAAGGTGTCGCCATCCTCGAGCCGGCCGCTCTCGAGGCCACGACCGAACCAGCGCATCCGCTGCTCCGACGTCCCGTGGGTGAAAGCATGCGGTACCACTTTTCCCTGCGTCCGCGCCTGGATGGCGTCGTCACCGATGCGGTTCGCCGCGCGCAGGGCCTCTTCGATGTCGCCACGGTCGAGGTAGCGCTGGTTGTGGCGTGCCCAGACGCCCGCAAGAAAATCCGCCTGCAGCTCGAGGCGTACCGAATACTGGTTGTAGTCCGGTCGATTGCGCATGGCACTGATCTTGCTCGAGGTTCCGAGCAGGTTTTGCACGTGGTGGCCTACTTCGTGTGCGATGACATAGGCCTGCGCGAAATCGCCAGGCGCCTCGAACTGGCGCTCGAGGGCATCATAAAACCCGAGGTCGATGTAGATCTTGCGGTCGGCCGGGCAGTAGAAAGGGCCCATTCGGGCGTCGCCCATCCCGCATCCGGTCGGGTAGCGGCCCCGGTAGATCACGAGCTCGGGCACCGTGTAGGTCTGCCCGATGCGTCTGAACTCCTGCTGCCAGATGTCTTCCGTGTCGGCGAGCACGACCGTGACGAATTCGAACAGCCGTTCTTCTTCAGGCGTGCCCTCGTAACCGACTTCCTGTACCTGCCCGCCGCCGAGAATGGCCGCCGGGTCCAGCAGGCCCATCTGCCACCCGATGAAACCGAGCGCGACCAGCACGAGGATGCCCCTGAGGCCGAATGTCCGGCCGACGATATTGAGCATGGTGGCGAGTCCGGCCGAACCCGCGGCCACCCGCTTGCCGCGCGCGTCCGTTACGTTGGAGCTCCGTCTTCTTCCCCGCCACTTCATCCGCTACTAATTACCACGTGGCGGGGGCTGCGCCAACGTTACCTGGGGGATGCATAGTCGAGCCAGCGCCAGTAAACCGCGCCACACTTCGGGCAGGCGTGATGCCGCGCGTGCCCGAATGGCAGGTCCCGCCATTCGTAACGGCATCGGCAGCAGCGGTTAAGCGTAAGTTCCCTGGGGTCGTTCCCGGGGGATACGAGATTGAATGAGCGCACGTTGCCGGTGCTCCCCGTTGACTGAAGCAAACGCGTCATTCTACATCGCGCGGCTTTTCGTGACCTCCTACCGCTGCGCCGTCCGATGCGAATTCTCGTCGCCGGCGGCGGAGGGGATGCAGGATCCCGGGGCGATCTGGTTATGGATCACGCAGCCGACGTTGAACGCCTGCAAATGGTGGAGCGTCTTCTCGTCCGGGTCGGACGCGACCCGGTAGCGCACGGCGACACCGAACTGGAAAGATGCGCCAGCCGCCTTGTCCGGCGTCATCTGCCGATAGCTCGATTCAATGTCGATGGTCTGCGAGACGAACTCGTCGATATTCCGCGTCACCGAGATGCCGGGTGGGATGTCGATTGGCAGCGAGGTCGTGTTGACGATGGAGTTGTAGTAGATCGTTTGCGCGGTGAGCGTGAGGTACTCGCTCGTCGCGTTGGTGAATGTCACGGACTCGCGCTCGATAGTGACCCGCAGGCGCTCGTCGGCGAGATCGAATCTCGGGTATAACTTCTCGAAATCACGCGACAGGATCGTGACGTTTAGCGGTAACTCGGCGGGATCGTCTCCGGAAACGACGATCTGCTCCGGGCAGGTAACGGCCAGCAGGTAGTGACCGTGCACGGCCTCTTCGCAGTGAACGTCGAATATCCTGGCGCCGGGCGCCATCATTGCCGACAGGCGCTCCCGGTGTGACCGGATGTCACCGCGCAATTCCGACAGTGCGCTTTCCGCCGCCGCCACGCAGTGCCGGGCATCGCAGGGCAGGGCGTCCCGTTTCTCGAGCCTGACGTTCGGCACGTCCCCCTCGCTAACGAGCGAGAGCTCGACCAGGCCGGCAAAGTCGATGTCGTTTTGATAGTAAGCAGTCAGGCCATCGATGTTCGGCTGGATATCGAGTGCCACGCGGTTGCCGCTGACGCGTGTCGCGGACAATTGCTGCGTCATGTTCGACAGCTCGGCGTGTGCATTCGCGGCTTCCTGCTCGTAAGCGTCGAGCAACGAAATCAGCCGGCGCCGCTGGTTGTCGAGGCCGGAGTTGATCAGTGCCTCGTCGACGGCCTTGTTGAATGCGACTTCATCGAACGTGGTTTCATAAGTCTGGGAGATGTCGGTTACCTTGCCCGCCGTTCCTACGGCAATACTGCCTTTGATAATCTTGTCCAGCATGCCAGTGCCCTTGTCGCGGAACGGATGCAGCGGACTGCAGCGGTGCGAAGCAGGGTAAACCTGTGGCGTGCATTCGGCGGCGCGCGTGTCGAATGCGGGTGTCAGGTCGTTCAGGCGTACCAGGTACCCGGAATCGGTGGAAGCCTCCGATGCCGTTACCGTTGTAAACACCCAGCTGCCGCCGCGCTCATTGACGAGGTGCGCGTACACGGGTCGTGACCCGACGAAGAAATCGCCCGCCGGCGACGTCGCCGCCGCTGCCGCGGGTTCCTGTTGCGGGGTGCTGCTGCAGGCAGCGCATAGCACGAGCAGGCACGCGGCTGACGCTGTCCGCGCGCGAACAAATCGGAAAGTCATTGGCCCAAGCGCTTTCAGAACCGGAAACGCGCGGAGTATAGCGAAAATGCGTGCGCGTTCCGCGCCAATTTGTGTCGCAAAATGGCGACCAAGCGGATCCCGACAGCGCTACCAGGCGATACCCTAATCGTTGCTGTGGTTGCCGGAGCCGCCCTGGAACCTACCGTGGTCCCTGTCGAACCAGACGGCGTTGATCGGGCCGGAGGTCCTGTCCCGGCTTCCCCACACGCCGACCTCGACGTTATAGCCCATGATCGTCAACGGCTCGCGACTGAACTCCGCGCCCGACTCGTTCAGGGCTATCCGGCCCGGTTCCTTCCGATGGTCGACGATGTCGCGAAAGAACTCCGGCGACGCCCCCGCTGTCGCGGCGAGCGGCTTCCCCGGGGATTGCCACCCGGTGCTTGCCGTGCAGCACGGGTTTCTGGATGGCCGCGCGCGTCACGGGGAACAGGCAGAGGCAAGCCAGCACGAGGAGCGCAACGATGATCGAACGATGGCGGATAGTGGGCATGGGGGGCTCCGGAAGCGGGGGCGCCGGCAGCTGGCGCCGGCACCCGCGCGCCCGGAACCCCGACCGGTTTCCCCATGCACTGCGCTCACAGGATGCGCTGACACTCGCCGTTTGTCTGTACGAGCAATCGCTTAGGCACTAGCTCGTATTGGCGCCGCCGGTTCGCGGTTGCTAGGATTCCCGAAGGGGGAGGATGAGTTGAGGAGAATCACAATGTCAGTCGCAAGAGTCACAGAGATCACTGCCGCTTCGCCGAAGAGCTTCGATGACGCGCTCAAGACCGGGATAGCCCGGGCCGTGAAGACACTGAAAAATGTACGCGGCGCGTGGCTGCAGGACCAGGAAGTCGTCGTCGAGGGCGACAAGGTCACGGAATACCGCGTGCACCTGAAGGTCACTTTCGTACTGGACGACTGAAGCGCGCTCACAGCCAGTTTTTGCGCCGGAAGTAGATCAGCATGCCCGCGACGAGCGAGACCATCACTATCCAGAGAACCGGGTAACCGAATCGCCACCCGAGTTCGGGCATGTTCCAGGCACTGACCGAGCGGTCAAAGTTCATACCATAGACGCCGACGATGAACGACAGAGGAATGAACACGGTCGCGATGATCGTCAGTAATTTCATCACGTCGTTCATCCGGTTCGAGAGACTGGACAGGTAAACATCGAGAAGGCTCGAAGCCATCTCCCGGTAGCTTTCGACGAGGTCCAGCGCATGGACGGCATGGTCGTAACAGTCGCGGATATAAAGTTTCGTGTCCCGAGTGATCTGGCCATGCTCGTCTCGGAGCAGGGCGTTGATCATGTCGCGCTGCGGCCAGGTTACGCGACGCAGCAGCACGAGCTCCCGCTTGAGTTTGTGGATCTCGTCCAGCACTTCGCGGTCCGGGTTATCGAAGACGGTCAGTTCCAGGGTCTCGATGCGGTCTCCGAGCGTCTCGAGTATCGGGAACACGAGATCGACGGCGGTGTCGAGCAGAGAATAGTAGAGATAGTCGACGCCGCTGCGGCGGATTCTCGACGAGTCGTGATACGTGCGTTGCCTGACGGCGTTGAACGGGTCCTCGTGGCCCGAGTAGAAACTGACGAGCCAGGTGTCGCCGAGGAACAGGCTGAGCTGGGCCGTCGCGATTCCGTGTTCGGTAGCCTCCGGCAAGCTGACGATGGTGAACATCTGCGCGTCGTAGGTTTCCAGTTTTGCCCGCTGCCCCGTGTGCAGGACGTCCTCAAGCGCCAGCCGATGCAGCTGGTACGCGTCGCCCACGGCGCGCAACAGCGCCTCGGAGGGGGTGCCGTTCACGTGCAGCCAGGTCGCGTTCGGACTGGAGAAGTACTCGCGCGCCTCGTCCAGCGAGCAGCCGGTCTTTTCGGTGTAGGCCGCGGCATTGTAATCGAGCAGGTGGAGCGTCGTCGGAATACATTCGGACTCCGGCGGACCGGAAAGGTCGCCCGGAGCGGTTCCCGGCCGCGTGAAGCGGCCCGGGAAGAGGTGCAGCGGATGCCGGAATCGTCGCGTGACCTTGTGACCCTCTCTCGTTGGGTTTACTGACATAAGTGCCTCCAGCCCCATGATTCTCCGCCTGCGAGCGCCGCGAAGCCATGGGTATTTTCTGCGCGTGGCGCCGACCATGCCGGTGTTTGAAGCGTGCGGCGGATTAGGTAAAAGTACGCATTGCCGCGCGCATTGGCAGATACAAACCTAGCGAGACGAGCATGGCCGGAAGCGGTCTCGCCGTGGCAGGACACCAGGGATAACAACATGCCCTCATTAGATCTTAACCCGGAAATCGTTCAGTTCGTCATCGACAAGGTGCACGAATTTCACTCTCGCGAGGACGTGACGTTTCCGGACGAGGATGAAGTCGAGATCCTGAACGAAGACATCGCAGATCAGTTTGCCACCGATTTTGCGGGCGACCCTTATTATCAGGAACTGACGACCACGATCGATGATCTCGAGCCGGATCAGCAGATGATGCTGGTGGCCCTGATGTGGGTCGGCCGCGGAGATTTCGCGCTGGAAGAATGGGACGACGCGTTGGAGTTCGCCGAGGAAACGTGGACCGACCATACCGCGGAATACCTGGTGGGAACGCCGCAGCTCGCGGACTTCCTGGCGGAAGGTCTGCAGCTGTTCGAAACCGAGGGGGACTAGCGCACGGCTGGTCCGGTCAGCGGGGGGCGCAGCCCGCGTCAGTGCGTCCACATACGCTTCCACGCGTTCAGCAGAACGCGCTCGTCGACGGTTGGGGATATCAACTCCGTTTGCACCGGCAGCCAGCGCGGATTGCCGCGCTCGGCAACCACGTGGGTGAATACATAGATCGGTTCCTGCCCCATGCGCAGATCCGTGATCAGCAGCCGGTCGTCCTCTATGCCGGCTTTCACGAAGTCGCGGGCGAACCAGCGCAACCGTGACACCGCCCATACGTCGTTCGCCGAATCCAGGAGCGCCCTGTCGAAGGCATGCGCGGTGAAGTCGAGGTCTTCCTCGTCGCTGAGCAACGAATCGAATCCCTCCAGGTAGCCCTGCTCGGTTTGCACGACGACGCGCCACAGCAGGGTGTTGAAGGGCGAGGGCACGATAAACACGGGCGCCGCGGACAGTCCACGCTCGGCCAGCACCTCCTCGGTGTGGTGGGCGACGATCGACTGCGCAAGCCAGGACCAGCCGAGGTAGAGCGTGCTCAGGGCCAGGCAGGCACGAATCGCAGTGGCGCTCGCACGCCTCCCCGGACGCGCGGCAACGATCGCGATACCGACCAGCAACGGCAGCGTATATAGCGGGTCGATGATGAACAGCGTTGCCCACATCGCCGGTGCAGGCTCGAGGGGCCAGAAGAGTTGTGTCCCGTAAGCCGTGTGCGCGTCCAGCAGTGGGTGCGTGATCAGGGCAAGACCGATGATCGCCAGCCAACGCACCGGTTCTGCCCGAACCGGCGCCCACCAGCGCCGCAGTCCGAGCCAGAGCAGCACGGCAAACGGCGGCAAGACGAACAGCGAATGGCTGAAACCGCGATGGTAGGTGAAGTTCGCAACCGCATCGCCGTAGTCGATGAAGACATCCAGGTCCGGCAGGGTACCGAGCGCCGCACCGGCGAGCAACGCCTTGCGCCGCTGGCCCGACGGAGCGACGGCGCCGCCTATCGCCGCACCCAGCGCGGCCTGGGTTACCGAGTCCACGGCCCGTTGCGGTCGACCGCTTCAGGCATTGCTGCCGCGTACCGAGCGGAAGAACCAGGCGATGAACACGGCGAATGCCGCAGCCCCGACGAGCATCGCGGCGGCTTCGCTGCCGAGCCATTCCGTACCGATGCCGTCCGGCCGCCGGCTCTTGGCCACCGCCACGAGTGCGATGCCGACGCCCAGCAGGCCTTCACCACCGACGAAGCCGCTGCCGAGCAATACACCCCGTTCACGCCGGTCGGCGGCGACGGTGTCGTCTCTCGCGGTGCGTTCCATCCAGAGACGGATCAGGCCGCCAACGAAGATCGGCGTCATCGTGGAAACCGGCAGGTAGACGCCCACGGCGAACGGCAGCGACGGTATACGGACAATCTCGCAGACGAACGCGATCCCTACGCCGATCGCAACGAGCCCCCAGGGCAGGTCCTGGTCCAGCACGCCATCGATCACGAGCTTCATCAGCGTGGCTTGCGGCGCCGGCAGCTCTTCGCTGCCGAAGCCGAAGCCCTTGCCGAGCGCCAGCACGGTGAGGCACACGAACGTGGCCGACGTCAGCACACCGATGAGCTCCGAGGTCTGTTGGGCGCGCGGCGTTGCGCCGAGCAGGAACCCGGTCTTCAGGTCCTGCGACGTGTCACCGGAGATCGACGCGGCGATCGCGACGACACAGCCGACGGTGAGTGCCGCGGCCTTACCCATCGTATCGGTCCAGCCGAAGATCAGGAACAACGACGCGGTGCCGAGCAGCGCGGCAATGGTCATGCCGCTGGTCGGATTGCTCGTCACCCCGACGAGCCCGACGATGCGCGAAGCGACCGTGACGAAGAAAAAGGCGAACACCACGACGCAGGCAGCTGCCACGGCGCGAATGCCGACGCCGCCGACCGCGCCGAAAATCGGCGGTACCAGTATGAGCACGAGTGCAATCGCAAGCGCACCGAAACCCACGAAGCGCAGCGGCAGGTCATTGCTGGTCCGGGCGGCCGATTTTGCGCCTTCGCCGCTACTGACGCGTTCCCCGAGCTGCGAGGCGCCGATGCGGAAACTGCTGATCATCACCGGAATGCTGCGGATTAGCGTGATGATGCCGGCCGTCGCGACGGCGCCGGCGCCGATGTAGCGGACATAGCGCGTCCAGATCTGCCCGGGCTGCATGTCGCGGATCAGGTTGACCGTTTCGGGAAACAGCGGCGCCGTGCGCGCATCGCCCCACCAGGCGATGGCCGGGATGATGACCAGCCACGAAAGCAGGCCGCCGCCCACCATGACGGCCGCGATGCGCGGACCGAGGATGTAGCCGACACCGAACAGAGCCGCGGACAGGTCCATGCCGAGCTGGCCTTTTTTCAGAAACGGGACGTTCACGTGCAGGTCGCCCGGGATCGCGCGAATCCAGGAGGTGAGGAACTTGAACAGTGCGCCACCGGCCAGGCCGTAGAACACGAAGCGGGCACGTCCGCCGCCGATCTCGTTGGCGACCAGCACCTCGGCACAGGCGGTTCCTTCCGGGTACGGCAGCTTGCCGTGTTCGCGCTCGATCAGGAAGCGCCGCAGCGGAATCATGAAAAGGATGCCGAGGAGACCGCCGCACATCGCCAGCAGCGTCATCTGCAGCAGCTTCGGCGGCATGCCCCACATGAACAGTGCGGGCAGCGTGAAGATGACGCCACTCGCGAGGGAACTGGATGCAGAGCCGGTCGTCTGGGAGATGTTGGTCTCGAGTATGGTGCCGCGGATGCCGGCGTGTGCGAGCGCACGGAATACCGCCACCGTCATCACCGCGACGGGGATGGAGGTGCTGATCGTGAGCCCGGCGCGCAGCCCGAGGTAGGCATTGGCGGCCCCGAAGATGATGCCGAACAGGATTCCGAGCCCGACGGCCTTGATCGTGAATTCCGCCGGCGATTCGCTGGCGGGCACGAACGGGTCGTATGAATCGCCTTCCTCGATCGGTACGTAGGCCTTCTGGCTCAGTCCTTCTTTCTGCATCGGATGGGGGTCCCGTTCGTAACCAGCGCGTGATTCTACTGGAAAAGCGGCACGGCACGCGCGAACCGCCGCTGTTGCGACATCTACATATGTCCGGGTGGCGGTGACGGGGGCACAATCCGCGACTTGCAGCCTTGAATTCAGCACGCGTTCTTGGCAATTTGACCACTTGCACAGTGCTTCGCTCGGCGCCAGGGGAGGAACGCCGGTCGTCATGAAGCTTTACGTGATAAGTCTGCCGGGCGCCAGCGAGCGCCGCGAGCGGGCCTCTCTGCAACTCGCCAATGCCGGCCTGTCGTTCGAGTTATTCGACGCCTTGTCCGGGCAGCAGGCGCTGGCGCGAGGCCTCTTCGAGTGCTGCGACGACGATGAATGGCTGCTCAATACCGGTCGCGAGGTTACGCCGGCCGAGATCGGCTGTTTCGCCAGCCACAGGTCGCTGTGGCAGAAGTGCATCGAACTCGGCGAACCCATCATCATCATGGAAGACGACTTCCGGCTACTGCCCGGATTCGCGGGCGCGGTGGCGCAAGTGGTCGGCATGATCGAGCACTACGGCTTCATCCGGTTCCAGGACGAATCCCGGGCGCGCAAGCAGCGGATCGGCCTGTTCGGAGACTACACCCTGTGGCGTTATACCAAGGCGCCGCACTCGGCCATGTGTAATGCCATCACGCCGCAGGTCGCACGGCGATTCGTGGAAATGACGCGTGTAGCCTGCGAGCCCGTCGATGTATTCATCAAGAAATTCTGGGAGCACGGACAGCCGATCTACGGGCTGACCCCCTACACGGTGACGGAATCGCGCCTGAGTCAGCAGACCTTCATCCCCGATCGCCGCAAAGCGAGAAAAAATCTCACCATCGCGTCGACACGATTACTGCGCAAGTGCAGCTGGGAGGTTCAGCGGGTGCGGGCGAGCCGGGAGAACGCCAAGGCGTAGCCGCCCGATCGCCATCGCGCCGAAGATGACCATCACCGCCTGGGCGGCACCGGCGCCCTGGACCTTCATGGCCGATTCCAGCGTCGCCATCAGGCAGCCCGCGATGATCCCGATGGCATAACCGCCGATCATGTGCCGCAGTCCCGAGTGCAACGATCGCGGCACCGCGAAGGCAATAAAAGCGCTGGCGCCGAGCGCCGCGATCAGGACGGTCTGGGTCACGGCGTCGAGGACCAGCAGCAGGATCAGTACGACCACTCCGGCGAGGCCGCACTGCAGGGTGTAGCGCTTGAAGTTTTCGCGTCGGATATGGTGGTCGAGGTCCAGGGTCATTCGGCAATTCTAGCGCAGCCGCGTTGCGTCGCCGGTATCTTCCCGGCGTCCAACACCTGCACCGGGCGTGGTGCTCCCGTCGCCGGGCGCTGAAACGCAGCTGTCGCTGCAGGTATCATTCGGGATTCTCGAAACTGGTTACCCGGAGTAATGCCGTGCGAAATGCCGCAATCCTCTTCGCAGTGCTCTTGAGTTCATTCGCCGCCGCCGATACCCGCGCCGACCAGGGTTTGCGACCCGTCACCCACGAGGACGTCTGGACGATGCGCCGGCTCGGCACGCCGGTCACGAGCCCGGATGGTGACCGGGCCATCGTCGCAGTGACCGAACCCGAATACAAAGAGGAAGAGACCGTCAGCGACCTGTGGCTCGTGAGCGTGGACGGCAAATCGGAGCCGCGCCGGCTTACCGCGACGAAGGACGCGGAGGATGGAGTGGAGTGGAGCCCCGACGGCACGCGTATTGCGTTCAGCGCCAAACGCGGCGATGAGGTCAGCCAGATCTACGTCATGGACATGACGATGCCCGGCGAGGCACAGAAGATCACCTCGCTCGCGACCGGGGCGACGGGGCCCCGGTGGAGTCCCGACGGCAAGCGGATCGCGTTCGAGAGCCGTGTCTATCCCGGCAAGTCGACGGACGAGGAGAATGCGGCAGAAAAGAAAGCGCGCGAGGAGCGCGACTACAACGCGACGGCCTACGAAATATTCCCGATACGCCAGTGGAATCGCTGGCGTGACGACCTGCAGACGCATGTCTTCGTACAGGACGCCGTTCCGGGCGGGGAGGCGAAAGACTTGCTGGCAGGCACCGACTTCGTTGCCGGTGCGGGCTTTGCGGGTGTCTTAAGACTCGCGGGCGAAAGCCTGAAACCGGAGTGGAGCCCGGACGGCCGGGCACTCGTCATCTCCGCAACGCAGAACCTCGACGCCGCCGCGCACAGCACGACGATCTACCACCTGTATCGCCTGTCCGTGACCGGCGGCGAACCACAGGCGCTGACAGCGGGCGAGGACTGGAGTTGCCAGGCGGCGAAATTCGCACCGGACGGTCGGGCGCTGTACTGCGCGTTCGAGCCCGTTACGGAGTACGCCTACAACCTGACGGAAATTGCGAAATTCGACTGGCCGAAGAGCGGTATGGCCGAGGATTTCACGCCGGAACCGCTCGTCCTCACAGCCGGCTTCGACCGCTCGGCAGGCGATATGGCGGTCAGCCGCGACGGCAGGACGGTCTATTTTGCCGCGATGGACGAAGGCAGGGTGAGGCTGTTCAGCGTTGCGGCCGGCGGCAAGGCCGGCGTTGTCGCGCTCGATCGCGACAGCGGCGGCGTCTACGCCGGCCCACAGCCGGCCGGGCGTTCTCTCGTCGCGCGCTGGGAGGATGCGACGAACCCCGCGGAACTGGTGCGTGTCGACACGAGGAGTGGTGGCCACGAGTTTTTGACCGCTTTCAACAGGGAAAGGGCCGCGGCGCTGGATAGGGCGCCCTTCCGCGAGTTCTGGTTCGAGAGCTCTCTCGGCCGGCGCATCCACAGCTTCGTCGCGCTGCCGCCCGGTTTCGATGAGAACGGGAAGTACCCGGTGATCACCCTGATTCACGGCGGCCCGCATTCGTCATCGCTGGATGCGGATCACATTCGCTGGAGCCCGCACCTGCTCGCCGCGCCGGGTTACGTCGTCGTCATGACCGACTATACGGGCTCCGTCGGCTATGGCGTGGAGTTCTCCCGCGCGATCCAGGGCGATCCGCTCAAGACGCCAGGCGCTGAACTGAATGAAGCGCTGGACGAGGCAATACGGCTGTATCCGTTCATCGACGAAGACCGCCAGGCGGCGGCCGGCGCGAGTTACGGCGGCCACCTCATCAACTGGTTGCAGGGCACGACGACGCGATTCGAAGCGCTTGTCGGGCATGCCGGCCTCGTGGATCTCGAGGGACAATGGTCGACGAGCGACGTCGTTTACCATCGCGAGATCAATGCCGACGGGCCGCCCTGGAGCGACAGCCCTGTCTGGAGCGAGCAGAGCCCCTCGAGCTACGCCGCAAATTTTTCAACGCCGATGATGTTGACGATCGGCGAGAAAGACTACCGCGTGCCCCTCAACCAGACCATCGCGGCCTGGACCTACCTCAAGCGCAAGCAGGTGCCGGGCCGGCTCCTGGTATTCCATGATGCCGATCACTGGATCATGAAGGGAGGCGAGGCCCGGCACTACTGGGAAGAGGTTCACGCGTGGCTTGCTGAATACCTCCTGGACTAGGTACCGCTCACGCCGATCTGCCTGCGAAAGCTGTAAAACAGGATCGGTATCACGAGCAACGTCAGCGCCGTCGACACGAGGATGCCGAAGATCAGAGAAATCGCGAGGCCATTGAAAATCGGGTCGTCGAGTATGAAGACGGCACCCATCATCGCGGCCAGCGCCGTCAGCATGATCGGTTTCGCGCGCACCGCGGATGCTCGGATTACCGCATCTTCCAGCGCGTGACCGTCACGCTGCTGGTCGAGAATGAAGTCGACGAGCAGGATCGAATTGCGCACGATGATTCCGGCGAGCGCGATCATGCCGATCATCGAGGTCGCGGTGAAGTTGGCGCCCAGGATCGCGTGACCCGGCATGACGCCAATGATCGTCAGGGGAATCGGCGCCATTATGATCAGCGGCAGCAGGTAGGATCGGAACTGCGCGACCACCAGCAGGTAGATGAGAACCAGGCCGACCGAGTAAGCGAGCCCCATGTCGCGAAATGTCTCGTAGGTGATCTGCCACTCGCCGTCCCACTTCATGGAGAAGTAGTAGGGGTTTCCGGGCTGACTGATGTAGCGCTGTTCGATGGGCGCTCCGGCGCTGGCCAGTTTGTCGATCTTGCCCGACAGCTCGAACATGCCGTAAAGCGGACTGTCCAGGCGGCCGGCCATGTCGGCCGTGACGAACACGACCGGCAGCAGGTCCTTGTGATAAACGGCGTCGTCCCAACCCACTTTACGCACCGCGGCGACTTCCGAGATCGGTACGCGCTGGCCGCTCTGGCTGCGCACTTCCAGTGCCAGCAGTGCCTCCAGGTCGGCCTTTGACGAAACCGGCAGGTCGAGCCGCACCGGGATCGGGTAGCGCTCGCGTGCCTGGTGAACGTAGGTGACGTCCTCGCCATTCAGCGCCATCTGCAGTATCGCCGCAACGCGTTGTTGCGGCACGCCGAGTAGCGCGGCGCGCTGGCGGTCGACCTCGATGATGAAGCGTTGCGCATCGGTCTCGACGGAGCTGTCGATATCGACGATATCGGCAGTGTCGCGGAAGATCCCTTCCAGGCGCCGCCCCAGCAGTTTCTGCTCTTCGTAATCGGGGCCGTAGATCTCCGCGACAATCGGCGACATTACCGGTGGACCCGGCGGCACCTCGGCAATCTTGACCGACGCGCCGAACTCTCGGCCGATCGCGGCCAGCTCGTCACGTACGCTACCGGCGATCTCGTGACTGGATCGCTTGCGTTGGTGCTTTTCGACGAGATTGACCTGGATGTCGCCGGCATTGCTGTCGCTTCTCAGGTAGTACTGGCGCACCAGGCCGTTGAAATTGATCGGCGAGGCCGTGCCTGCGTAGACCTGGTAGTCGGTGACCTCGGGCACGCGCTCGATCGATTCTGCGAGTGCGTCCAGCACCCGGGCCGTCTGCTCGATCGTCGTTCCCTCCGGCATGTCGACGACAACCTGGAACTCCGACTTGTTGTCGAACGGCAGCATCTTGAGTACCACGAGCTGCGCGACCACGAGCAGCATGGCGACGCCGATGGTGGCGACGGTGCCGCCATAAAGCCAGGCACGCGCACGCTTCCCCGTGTCGCGGTCGAGGAACGGTCCCATGACCCGGCCGAACGTGCGGTGCAGTCGGGACGTGCCTTCGGCTTCCTCGTGGATCGGCGCGTTTTGCAGCAGGCGATGGCTGAGCCAGGGCGTAAGCACCAGTGCAACCCCCAGCGAAATGAGCATCCCGGTGCTGGCGTTGATCGGAATCGGACTCATGTACGGCCCCATCAGCCCGGTGACGAACGCCATGGGCAGCAGCGCGGCGATCACGGTGAAGGTGGCGAGGATCGTCGGACCGCCGACCTCGTCGACGGCAGGCGGAATGATCTCGCCGATCGGACCGGAACCGAGACCCCGGTGCCGGTGGATGTTTTCGACGACGACGATTGCGTCGTCCACGAGTATCCCGATCGCAAAGATGAGCGCGAACAGCGATACCCGGTTGATCGTGAACCCCCACGCCCACGAGGCAAACAGCGTCGCAGCGAGTGTTACGATTACCGCGGTGCCCACGACGATCGCTTCGCGCCAGCCCAGGACGAACCCGGTCAGCAAGATGACCGACGCTGTTGCGAAGGCGAGCTTCTGGATGAGTTTCGACGCCTTGTCGTCCGCCGTCTTGCCGTAGTTCCGCGTTATCGTGACGTTGACACCTTCCGGGATGAGCGTCGCCTCGAGCTGCGCCAGCCGCTCGACCACCGCGTCCGCGATGTTGGTCGCGTTGCTACCCGGCTTCTTGGCGATCGCGATCGTTACTGACGGCGCGTAGGCGACAGGATCCAGTCCGACTTTGGCGGCGGCCGGCCCCGTCGCAAACCAGGTATACGCGTCCGGCTGGTCCGCGTGCGCGCGAACGGTTGCAATGTCGTCCAGGTAGACGGGCCGTCCGTCGAACATCCCCACCACCAGGCGGGCGACGTCGTCGCGGTCGCTCAGGAAGGTGCCGGCCTGCACCGGCACTTTCGAATTGTCGTAGACGAGCGCGCCGGCGTGCAGGACCGTGTTGCTCGCCGTCAGCGCCATGCGCAGATCGTCGAGCGTCATGCCGAAGCCGGCCACGCGTTGCGGGTCGAGTTCCACGTGGACAATCTCCCGCGATCCGCCGATCGTGTAGACGTCGCGGGTCCCCGGCACGCGCTTGATTTCCGCTTCGAGCGCGTGCGCGACCTTCAGCAGGTCCTGGGTGGCGCGGTCCGTATCCTCGGTCCACAGTGTCGCCGAGACGATCGGTACGTCGTCGATGCCCTTGGGTTTGACGATGGGCGGCAGGATGCCGAGGTTTTGCGGCCGCCAGTCCTGGTTCGAGAAAATCGCGTTGTACAGCCTTACCAGTGCTTCCGTGCGCGGTTCACCCACCTTGAACTGTACCGTGAGCACGCCCATGCCGGGCCGCGAGACGGAGTACACGTGTTTGACTCCATCGATTTCCGCGAGGACCTGTTCCATGGGCAGCGCAACGAGATTCTCTACCTCGTTCGTGCTCGCGCCGGGGAAGCCGACGAACACGTTGGCGAAGGTCACGTCGATCTGCGGTTCTTCTTCACGCGGCGTCACGATTACTGCGAAGACACCGAGCAGCATCGCCGCGAGCGCGAGCAACGGCGTCAGGGCGTTATCCTGGAAACGCGCGGCGAGGCCACCGGAGATACCGAACCTAGCCTCCATCGTTCGCCACCGCCTGCGACTTCACGTATATACCGGCACGCACCGTATCCAGCCCGACGCGCTCTCCCGCGGCAAGGCCGGCGAGGATCTCCGTGCGGTCGCCGAAGGTGTTTCCGGCACGGACCTGGCGCAGACGCACCTCACCGTCAGGCGATACGACGTAGATCCCCGTCACTTCACTGCGCCGCAGCAATGCGCGCGTCGGCACGAGCAGGCGTTCCGCGTCGCCGATGACGAAGGCGACTTTCACGAACATGCCCGGGTACAGCGCGAACTGGCCCTGAGGCAGTTCGACGCGGACCGTGAACGTATTACTCGCACTGTCCGCGAACGGGAAGATGGTGACGCTGTCGGCTTCGACACGGCCGCCGTCGGTGAGAACGTATGCTTTCAGATGCTCACGGACTCTGGCAGCGACTTGTTGCGGCATGTTCACGACGACCCGCAGCGTCTCGAGCGACAGGCCGCTCATCAAAGGCTGACCTACGGAAACCGCCTCGCCGACTTCCACGTGGCGCTCGGTTACGATGCCCGCATACGGCGCCCTGACGAGCGTGTACTCGAGCTGCTGCTCCGCCGCCCCGACGGCGGAGCGGGCTGCGGTGACGCGTGCCGCTGCTGCATCCCGTGCGGCGAGCGCCTGGTCGTATTCGCGCCTTGAACTCGAGCCCGATTCGAACAGGCCCCTGGCGCGCTCGAAATCGGCGGCCGCCTGCGTCTGCCGTGCCAGCGCTTCCTCGAGGTTCGCCCTCGCTCTGCCGAGCGCCGATTGCTGTTCGACGTCGGTAAAGCGGATGATCAGCTCGCCGGATTCGACATAGTCGTCGACGTCATAAAAGACCTCTGCGATGCGGCCGGCAGTCTGGGCAGACATCGTGGCCTGGTGCACGGCCTCTACCGTACCGTCATAGACGCGCTCGAGCGGTGCGCGCGCCATTTCGGCGCGGGCGGTTTCGAACGGCAGATCTTCGGCAGCGGTGCCCGAAATCGTGAGGATCAGCACGGTGGCGAGCACAGGCGCCGGTACGCGCGCACTGGGGAGATGTTTCATCATGTTATTTCTTCCTGGTTTCTGCGTCGCAATACAGCGCGTGGAGGGTCTCGATGACCGATCGTGCATCGTTGCCCTTCAATGAATAAAACTGGGTCTGGCCGTCGCGGCGCGCCTGCACGAGGCCGTCCTTTCTCAGCAGCGCCAGGTGCTGCGAGATTGTCGACTGCCGCGCGCCGAGCAAGTCGGCGACCTCGTTGACCGAACGCTCGCCGTCGATAAGCTGGCACAGGATCATGAGACGCTTTTCGTTTGCCATCGCGGCCAATAGCCGGTGAGCCTTGCCGGCCTGTTTCTTCATGGCGGCCGCGCTGACTTTCATCACAGAATTCCCACGGCGCGTGCGAGCCGCAGTTTCGCCAGCGCCAGTTCGTAGCGCGCGTTGTCCCGGTTGTTGAGTGCCTGCTGGCGCAGCGTCTCGGCATCGAGCACCTCGATATTGGCGCTCGACCCCGCTTCGTAGCGGTTCTGGACGACGCGCAGGTTTTCGATGGCCTGGTCTACGGCGGCCTCGGCGACGCGGGTCCTGGCTTCGGCTTCGTTGCGGTCGTTCCACGCGCGCCGCACCTGCAGCGAGATCGACGACATGAGCTCGGCCCGAGAGTGGCTTACCGCGAGCGCCTGCCGCTGCATGGCCGCGGCGCGATCACGGTTGCGGCCTGCGTTGAACAGGTTCCACTGGAAGGAGAGCCCGGCCATCCAGAATTGTTCGGCGTCGAGGAAGGCGTTATCCATGTACATGTAGCCGCCGGTAAGTGCGAGCTGCGGCCGAGACCGGGCACGGATGGCGGTGGAATTTTTGCGCAGCGAGTTCGCCTCGGCTGCCAGTGCGGCGAGTTCGTCGCGATGCCGGGTCGCGGTCAGGATCAATGAAGCGAGGCTTTCGCCGGCGGGCACGAGGCCGTCGATGTCGAGTTCGGGGTCGAGAGAGACCGGCCGCTCGAGCGGCCGGTTCAGGTAGCGGTTGTAAGCGGCGCGAGCGTAGTCCAGCGCATTCTCGGCCTGCAGCTTGCGCTGCTTTGCATCGGCGAGTGTGACGCTGGCTGCGAGGAAGTCGTTCTTCGGCACCGCGCCGAACTCGTACTGCTTCTTCGCGAGTTCCGTGTGTGCGCGCAAGGTCCTTACATTCGACTCCGCGACCTCGAGACCACTCTCGGCGCGCAGGACCTGGATGTAATGTTCGCCGGTACCGAGCTTGATGTTCTGCAGCACGGCGTCGTAGTGCTCGCTCGACGCCGCTGCAGCGTACTCGGCTGCATCGACGCCCGCCGATATTGCACCGCCCGCATACAGCGGCAGGCTGACCCGCACGCCAGCCCGCACGATGTTGTCGTTGTCGAAAATCTGCTGCGAGGTCGTGCCGCCGCCGAAATCGAAGCGGGGCGCTTCATCGAGCTGGGTGAAAGAGCTCGAAACATCCAGTCGCGGCCATCGTTCCGCCTGCGCGCTTTCCAGGTTCAACCCCGCGGCTTCGCGGCGCGCGGCGGCTGCGGCGAGCTGGTTGTGGGAAGCGATCGCGTCGGACCAGGCTTGTTGCAGATTTTCGGCGCCAGTCGCCACGGGCAGAAAAAACAACACGGCAAGGGCCAGGTAGTGTGTCGCTGGTTTCATCGGCGTTCACTCGGGTTTCGATCGGATCGGGCGCCGATCATTTTATTAATTCGTATATTCTAATTTACGCATATAAAAAGATCAATACATGAAACTCCGAATTGCATGCCGGGAATCAGTCGCTAGCGTGGCGCCTGGGCGATTCGGGTCCTGAAGTTTTCAAGAACGGCCCTTATTCGTGCGGCATGGTCCGGACCCATGCGAATCAACAGTTTCTGGCCGCCGGACAAAGCCTCGAGCTCCGGGTCGGCGAATTCGTAAAGGACGTGCGGCCGCACCAGGCGAACGGGTTGTTCGGGTTCGGGCGTGGCCAGCAGGTGGTCGATGACCGCGATCACGCGGTCGTTGAAATAGCCATCCGGGTAACCCAGCTGGGCGAACGCCTCCTGCATCAGGGGATAGAAGCGGCGATAGGTCGCCTCCAGTTCGTCGGCGTCAGCCCCGGTCGCCATGTTCACCAGTGAGTCGTAACGGGCGTAGTTCTCGGGGCTGAGATAAAACGGGCCGTTGTCGCCTTGCGCCACCACAACGAAATTTCCGGGAAGCCGGCCGAGCGGCCGGATCTTCTCGGCGACCCGGCCCCGGGTCAGGTTGTCCACTGTCGCGACGGACTTGTCGATCAGCGCCTCGTCCGCCAGCAGCGGCTCGAGATCGGCTCCGAAGATGTCGAGGAGCGCCAGCGCGAAGTAGCTGTCACTTTCCTCGAGCGGCGGCAATTCCACGAGTTCGCCTTCGCCGGGCGTGACGCTCAGCGGTTCGATGGGGTGCAAGGGCTCCGCGGGCTCCGCGTCCACAACGGGCGACTGCTGCTGTACGGGCGCGGGCGTAGGGGGCGAAACGTCACCCCAGAAATACCAGGCGAGAACGGCAGCCGCTGCGGCAAGCAGCAAGCCGACCAGCCATTTGATCTCGGTATTGTCCACGCTGTGTGTCCACTCTCCGGCCCGCTACTATGATAGCGCCGAAAAGAGGACAAATGTGCGTTACTACGGCACCGGTTCCGTATCGGTCGGGCGCCGGCCTGGCGCTTGCCCGGCAGGTCATGATCGCCCATGGCGGCTTTATCCGCCTGGGTCAAAAAAGCAGTAGCAGCGCAACGTTCACGCTGACTTTCTGAGGGCATTCGACCAAAGGTGAATGTAAGTAACAACCACTATGTCGATGCCTCGTTTCAGCAGAGATGATGGGGCGTGCTGTGCTGCCTCGTCGGCGCACGCGAGGGAAGCTATGCGCAAGGACGCTCGATAAAAACACTCAGCCGGCAGGCTCGCAGCCCGAACGCATCCATGCTGCATCAGGGGAGAGTTGTTATGCCCGCCCACGAGACCTTCTATGAGGTGATGCGCCGTCACGGCATCACCCGCCGGAGTTTCCTCAAGTTCTGTAGCCTTACCGCCGCTGGCCTGGGTCTCGGACCCGAGTTCGCCGGTAAGATCGCCCACGCCCTCGAAACCAAGCCACGGACCCCCGTGATCTGGCTGCACGGGCTGGAGTGCACCTGCTGTACCGAGTCGTTCATCCGCTCCGGCAACCCGCTGGCCGGGGACGTCGTGCTGTCGATGATCTCGCTCGATTACGACGACACCATCATGGCCGCCGCGGGGCACCAGGCCGAGGAGATCCTCGAGCAGACCATCGAGAAATACGACGGCCAGTACATTCTCGCCTGCGAAGGCAACCCGCCGCTGAACGAAGACGGCATGTACTGCATACAGGCCGGTCGCCCGTACGTCGAGAAGCTCCGCCACATGGCCGACCACTGCAAGGCGATCATTGCCTGGGGTTCCTGTGCGTCATGGGGATGCGTTCAGGCTGCACGGCCGAACCCGACACAGGCAGTGCCGATCCACAAGGTGATTCTCGACAAGCCGATCGTGAAGGTGCCCGGCTGCCCGCCGATCGCCGAAGTCATGACCGGCGTCATCACCTACATGCTCGCGTTCGACCGTCTGCCGCCGCTGGATCGCCAGGGCCGGCCGAAGATGTTCTACGGCCAGCGCCTGCACGACAAGTGCTACCGGCGGCCGCATTTCGATGCCGGCCAGTTCGTCGAGAAGTTCGATGACGAAGGCGCCCGCAAGGGTTATTGCCTGTACAAGGTCGGCTGCAAGGGCCCGACGACCTACAACGCCTGCTCGACGGTGGAGTGGAACGGCGGCCTGTCATGGCCGGTGAAGTCGGGACACGGCTGTCTCGGCTGTGCCGAAGACAATTTCTGGGACAAGGGCAGTTTCTACAGCCCGGTCACCAACCTGGGTGTCACGGGTAACGTGGAATCGACGGCGAATTCGATCGGTGGCGCACTCGCCGGCGCCGCAGCGATCGGTGTTGCGGCACACGCGGTCGCTTCGGGCATCGCGAAAGCAACCGGCAAGAAATCGAAGCCGGCGGAGGAGGTGAGCAATGGCTAGAGTAACCACGCCGAACGGTTTCGAACTCGACGACAGCGGCAAGCGCGTCGTCGTCGACCCGATCTGCCGCATCGAAGGCCATCTCCGAATCGAAGTCAACCTGGACGAAAACAACGTCATTCGTAATGCCGTCTCCTCCGGCAACATGTGGCGCGGGCTGGAGCTCATACTGAAGGGCCGCGACCCGCGCGACGCCTGGGCGTTCACGGAACGCATCTGCGGCGTCTGCACAGGCGTGCACGCGCTGCAGTCGGTGCGTGCCGTGGAAGATGCGCTGAGTATCGAGATTCCCACCAACGCGAACCACATTCGCAACCTGATGATGCTGTGCCAGTACTGCCACGACCACATCGTGCACTTCTATCACCTGCATGCGCTCGACTGGGTCGACGTCGTCAGCGCACTCAGTGCTGATCCGAAAGCCACGTCGGAGCTGCAGCAGGCCATCAGTCCATGGCCCAAATCGTCGCCGGCGTATTTCAGGGACGTGCAAAACAGGTTGAAACGCTTCGTCGAGTCCGGGCAGCTCGGCCCGTTTGCCAACGCTTACTGGGGCAGCCCGGCGTACAAGCTGCCGGCCGAAGCCAACCTGATGGCCACGACGCATTACCTCGAGGCGCTGGAGTTCCAGAAGGAAATCGTCAAGATCCACACGATTTTCGGCGGCCGCAATCCGCATCCCAACTGGGTGGTCGGCGGCATGCCCTGCTCGATTAACGTCGACGAGGCCGGCGCTGTCGGTACGGTCAACATGGCCTGGCTCAACATCGTCTCGGACATTATCAACCAGACCATCGCGTTCACCGACCAGGTCTACATTCCGGACCTCAAGGCGATTGCCTCTTTCTACAAGGACTGGGGTTACGGTGGCGGCCTGTCGGGCAAGAACGTGCTCGCCTACGGCGAGTTCCCGGCCTACGCCAACAACCACACGAACGACAGCCTGATGCTGCCCGGCGGCGCGATTCTCGATGGCGACCTGAGCACCGTCTACGACGTCGACGTGCGCGATCCCGAGCAGGTCCAGGAATTCGTGGCGCACTCCTGGTACCGGTACCCGGACGAGAATGTCGGCCTGCATCCGTGGGACGGCGTCACGGAGCCCAAGTTCGAGCCCGGCCCGAACTTCAAGGGAACCCGGACCGCGATCGAAGCGCACGACGAATCCGGCAAGTACTCCTGGCTCAAGGCGCCGCGCTGGCGCGGCAACGCCATGGAGGTCGGCCCGCTGGCTCGCTATATCGTTGCTTATGCGCGCGGTCGCGAGGATGTCGTGGAGCCGGTGAACAAGTTGCTTGCTGATCTCGACCTGCCCGTTACCGCACTGTTCTCGACGCTCGGCCGCACCGCGGCACGCGGGCTCGAGAGTTCTTGGGCGGCGCACAAGATGCGCGAGGTGTTCGACGAGTTGATGGCCAACCTGAAACGTGGCGATACCGCGACGGCGAACATGGAGAAGTTCGATCCCGCGACCTGGGAGACGGACGTCAAGGGCGTCGGCTACGGCGAGGCGCCACGCGGCGCGCTCGGCCACTGGGTCCACATCAAGGACACGAAGATCGAGAGCTACCAGTGCGTCGTGCCATCGACGTGGAACGCATCGCCGCGTGATCCTGCCGGCAATATCGGTGCCTACGAAGCGGCACTGATGAACACGCCGATGGTCAATCCCGAGCAGCCGCTCGAGATTCTCAGGACGATCCACAGCTTCGACCCCTGCCTGGCCTGCGCCTCGCACGTGATGTCGCATGACGGCAAGGAACTGGCGACGGTCAAGGTTCGATAGGAGGGATTAGCATGGCTAGCAGCAGAGTAGCGACGGGCAACGAAGCCTATACCGGAACCGTATATGTCTTCGAAGTCCCGGTGCGCATCTGGCACTGGGTCCACGCGCTTGCCATTACGACGTTGGCCATTACGGGCTACCTGATCGCCAGCCCGCCGCCGTCGATGGGCGGCGAGGCGAGCGACAGCTTCCTGATGGGCAACATACGGCTGATCCACTTCAGCGCGGCGATGGTATTTGCCGTCGGGCTGTTCGTGCGACTCTACTGGGCGATCGTCGGCAACAGGTACGCACGCGGCCTGCTGGTCGTGCCGGTGTGGCGCGGCGAGTTCTGGTCGCGCCTTCTCCACGAGTTGAAGATGTACTCGTTCCTTACGCGCAAGGTCGCGAAGTACCGCGGTCACAACCCGCTGGCGCAGCTCGCGATGTGGGTCTTCAACGTGCTGCTCGGGCTGTTCATGGTGTGCACCGGATTCGCGCTCTACAGCCAGGGCACGGGCGCCGGCAGCTGGGCGGACCGCTGGTTCGGCTGGGTGTTCGTCATCGAGCCGAGTTCGCAGGCGGTGCGCATGTGGCACCTGCTGGGCATGTGGCTGATGGTCTTCTTTATCGTCATTCACATTTACATGGTCATTCGAGCCGATTTCATGTCGCGGCAGAACGGCATCAGCGTGATGATCGACGGTATCCGTCGCTTCAAGGACGACGGTCCGCGCGACCCGCAATGACGGAGACGGTCCTCAGCCACGCGGACGGGGACCCGGGCGCGTACGACACCCTGGTCCTCGGTATCGGCAACGTACTCTGGGCTGACGAGGGTTTCGGCATCCGCGCCGTCGAAGCCCTGCATGCGCGTTACACGTTTCCCGACGACGTGCGCCTGATGGACGGCGGCACGCAGGGGATCTTCCTGTTGCCGTGGGTCTGCAGCGCGAAACGACTGCTGATCTTCGATGCCGTCGACTTCGGCATGCAACCTGCCGCCCTGCGAATGGTGCGGGGCGAGGACGTGCCGTGTTTCATGGGCGCAAAGAAGGTCAGCATGCACCAGGCCGGTTTCCAGGAGGTGCTTTCGTCGGCGACATTGTCCGGCTCGCTACCCGGGGAACTGGTGCTAATCGGTGTGCAGCCGGAGTTGCTGGACGATTACGGTGGCAGCCTCACGCCGGGCGTGAAAGCACGTATCGGCGAAGCGGTCCAGCTGGCCTGCGAGGTGTTGCGCGGCTGGGACATCCAAGTCAGGGAGCGCGACAAGCCGCTGCGGGGCGCCGAATTGATCGGCCCCGGGGCGCTCGACATGCGCGACTACGAAGCAGGGCGGCCACGACTGCCAGGAGAATCCGGGTGAGCCATGTATTGATCGACCGACTGATCGACGAACTCGGCTACGAACGGGTGACGCTCGACAACCATGACGAATTCGTCGCTGGCGACGGCATGAACGTGCTGTTCTTTCCGGGCGATCCCGCGACGGTCAAGGACGCGACGGACGTCGCGGTCGTTTTGCCGGAACTGGTTGCCGCGTTCGAGGGCCAGCTGCGTCCGGGTGTGGTGACCGACACGTTTGGTGACGGCAAGGACCTGAAGCGCCAATACGGATTCAGTCACTTTCCGACACTCGTTTTCGTCCGCGGCGGGGGCTACGTCGGAGCGATATCACGGATTCAGGACTGGGCGGATTACCTCGGCCAGATCAGCGAGCTGCTGGTTGCACCGCCGCGGCGTGCGCCGGGCTTCAGTATCCCCGTCGTAACGGAGGGCAGCGCATGACCATCAGGGACATTCCGGTACGGGTCGTGGGTCCCGGCAGCCAGCCGACCGGCAGTGATGGCGACGCGATCACCTACGTGGACATGCCGAGCGACATGTCGAGGTTCGTCGCGCCACTGATGCCGGAACCGGAGGACGTGTTGCTGATGGACGGCGCGCGCGAGGCGATGGACTGGCTGCTTTCGGCGCTCGATGACTACGTACCCGGCAGCGAGCCGGTGCTGGCGGACCTGAGCGCGCTGGACGAGGAAAGCCGGGATATCGTCAATCAGATCCTCGGCGAGGGTGAGGTCAGCATCGTCTGCGACGGCCAGGTTCGCGCGCGCACGCAGGAGTCGGTGCTTGCCGGCGTATGGCGTACGCTGTTTTTCGACAGCGACGATCGCGTCGTCTGCGACCTGCTGGAAGTGGCCGACGTGCCGACCGTCGTCGGGTTTGCTGCGGAGAGCAAGGCTGCCGTCGATACGTCGCCGGCAGGGGTAGGCGACGAACTCGCGAATGCGCTGCCAATTCTCGTCGAACTGCAGTCGCAGCACGAACAGTACGCCGCGGGCGGTTCACCGCACTCGATCAACCTGACGCTGTTGCCCCTGGCGGACGCCGAAATCGAGTTCGTCGACCGGCGGCTGGGCCGGGGACCGATCGACGTCCTGTCCCGCGCCTACGGCAAGTGCGAGGTGATCAGTACGGGCACAGCTGGCATTTGGTGGGTGCGCTACTACAATTCAATGGGAGTGCTGATTCTGAACACGCTCGAGGTGGTGGATGTGCCCGGAGTCATAATTGCGGCGCCCGAGGACCTCGCCGATTCGGCGGAGCGCCTGAAGGAGATCCTTGAACCCTACTGGTCCGAGGTCGCGTGACGGGCGCGGAGGACGACGAGGCACACTCCCGGCTCAGCGACGACAGTCGTCTCGAGTGCCGGATCTGCTGGTACGTGTATGATCCTGCGATCGGCGATCCGGTCGAACAGGTACCGCCCGGTACGCCGTTCCTCGAGTTGCCGGGGCACTGGCGATGCCCTCAGTGCGACGCCGAGCCGAGCGCGTTCCTGCCCGTGGAGGGCTGACATGACGATCAAAGTTGCGGATCTTGTCGCTCGCTACCAGGCTATCTACGAGGAGCGCATGCGCGACCTTCCGATCGTCAACCCGAGGCTCGCCGTCGAGGCCGTCGGTTTCGAACAGTGGGACGAACAGGATCTCGGCGTGCTGATAACACCGTGGTTCATGAACCTCGTGCTGCTGCCGGATTCGGACACGCTCGCGGATTTTCCCCAGGGTGAGCAGGTCCAGTGCCAGTTCCCGTCGGGACCCTGCGATCTGACGGTCTACCAGGACGAGGAACTGGGAACCTACCTCGCAGCGGTGCTGTTCCGGACGGTCGCCGACTTTCCGGACCAGGCCGTCGCGCGCGCGGTGGCCGAGGAGGCGCTGGCGAACATACTTGCCGAGCCGCCCGAAAAAGACACGGGGACCGTAAGTCGCCGCGGCCTTATCACGGGACTCAAGGCGTCCTGATGCATGAGCTTTCCGTGTGCCTTTCCCTGCTCCGGGAAGTGGAGCGGATCGCCCGGGAGCACAATGCTGCGCGGGTAACGCGCATCGTGGTGACCGTAGGCCCGCTATCGGGCGTCGAGCCCGGCCTGCTGCAAAACGCCTATCCGCTGGCGGTCGCCGGCAGCGCCGCCGAAGACGCCGAATTCGTGATCGACGTCTCCGATATCGTCGTCCGCTGCAGCCAGTGCGGCGCGGAATCCCCGGCGAAACCGAATCGGCTCCTGTGCGGGGAATGCGGGGATTACCGGACCAACCTGGTGAGCGGCGACGAGATGGTATTGCAGAGCCTGGAACTCGACGACATCGGCACCGCTAGTCCTGCCTGATTTCCGGCTCTTTCGCGACGTCCCATCGCAACAGCGCGACCTTCAACCAGGGCGGCCCGATCAGCGTCGTCACGATCACCATCAGCGCGATGGCTGCGAAGATCGAATCGTCGATCACGCCGAGAGTCCGGCCAATGGCGGCGAACACGAGGCCCACCTCGCCGCGCGGCACCATGCCGATCCCGACCACCCAGCGCGCTGACGAGCGGAACGCGCCGAGCCCGCAGGCGAGCTTGCCGACGATGGCGGCAACCAGCAGGCCGCCGGCGAGGGTAATGACCGGCCAGGCGAAGAACGTCTCGAGTTTCACCTGGATGCCGATCAGGATGAAGAAGATCGGCACGAGGATGACTTCCAGCGGCATGATCAGCTCGCGAATACTGACCACGCGCTCTTCTTTCTCGCCGACGTGCTCGCGGAAATAGCTGTCGTGCAGCACGATGCCGGCCGCGAACGCACCAATGATCGTCGCCAGGCCGGCGAGGTTGGCCATCCAGGCCAGCAACATCACGAACAGGTAGGACGTGAACATCTTGGCTTCGACGATGTCGAGCTGCCCGAGGACGCTCGCGGCGAAGCGCACGATGACCGGTCCCAGCGTCGCAGCAGCGACGAGAAACAGGGAGGAAACCACGATAACGATCGTGATTTCGGTGATGTTGACGCTCCCGCTCACGATGATGCCCGAGACGACTGCGAGCAGGACGAGACCGAGTATGTCGTCGCCGACCGCGGCACCGATAATGATATGGCCTTCCCGCGACTTGTCGCGGCCCATCTCCCGCAGGACGTTTGCCGTGATGCCGACGCTGGTGGCAGCCAGTGTCGCGGCGATGAACAGGTCCGAATTGAGTGCGAGGTCCGGTCTGAGCACTCGGGTGACGGTGAACCCGAGCGCCACGGGCGCCAGCACACCGATTACGGCGACCCGGATTGAGTCGGCGCCGACGACGCGCATTTCGCTGAGATTCGTCTGCAGGCCAACCATGAACAGCATGAAGATGACACCGTAGCGCGAGAACGCGTCGACGACTTGTGCTACCTGCATGACCTGCCCGCCATGCGGGCCGGTGATGATGCGCACGATCTCGGGCGCCGCGTCCGCATCGAAGATGCTGCTGGCGACGACGTCGATGGGGGCGCCGGCGAGCGTCAGGTTGACCACGTCGAATACCCGCGGTCCTTCACGCAGTACGGTGATCAGGTCGAAGCCCAGGTACCAGGCGACATTGCCGAGCACGATACCCATGATCAGTTCGCCCAGTACGGTAGGCTGCCCCAGCTTGCGCGCCGCGACACGGCCGATGACGGCGAACGCGAGGATGCTTGTTACCCCCAGAATCACCGGGGCGATCGGATCGCCGTGGGTGATGGGGGTTAGGTCAATCATGGCTCAGCAGATTCGCGGCAGCGGATCGTCCTCGAGTTCCTCGAGGAATCTCTCCCCGCCGAGTTCGGTTTCCAGGATTACGCGAGTATCCTGCGCGGAAATGCGGCCGATTCTCGCGGCATCCCTGCCTCGTTCCAAAGCGCGCCATGCCGCCAGCGCGTTCTCGGCCTGGTCCGGCGCTACGACGGCCAGAACCCTGCCTTCGCAGGCGAGGTAATAGGGATCGTAGCCGAGCATGTCGCAGACCGCCTGTACCGGATCACGGACCGGAATCGTGGGCTCGAAGCGCACGCCCATCCCGGTAGCCCGATGAATCTCGTGTGCAATCGAGGCGATACCGCCGCGTGTCGGGTCGCGCATGAAGCGCAGCCCGTCGAAGCCGAGCAACGTCTCCGTCAGGGCCATGACCGGACCCGCATCGGATACGAGGTCACCGCGCAGTCCGAATTCCTCGCGCGCGAGCATCACGGCCGTACCGTGGTCGCCAACCGGGCCGCTGACGATAATCACGTCGTCGTCCTCGATGCGGCCGAGTGACGGCACCACGCCGGGCAGCCGTACGCCGACGCCGGTCGTCGCGAGGTACAGGCCGCCGCCTTCCCCGCGCCGCAGCACCTTGGTGTCGCCGGCCATGATGCGTACCCCGGACTCCTGCGCAGCCCGCGCAAGGCTGGCGACGATGCGGTCGAGGGCGGCAATCTCGAAGCCCTCCTCGATGAACGCGTTGAGCGTCAGGTACAGCGGTCTGGCCCCGGCGACCGCGAGGTCGTTTGTCGTGCCGTGCACGGCGAGCGAGCCGATATCGCCGCCGGGAAACTCCAGCGGCTGCACGGTAAAGCCGTCGGTCGTGATCAGGACCTCGCCGCCGTCGAGGGTGATCGGAACCGCGTCCGCCTGGGTATCGAGCTCGTCGCCACCGAGGTGTCGCGCGAAGATCTCCTCGATGAGCTCGCGCATGAAACGGCCGCCATTGCCGTGTGCCAGTGAAATGCGGTCGTCTTCCATCAGTTGCCTGCTTTCGCGGAGCGGGCGGCGAGATGCGCGGCCTGGCCGTAGCACAGTGCGGCATCGTTGCTCGGCAGTCGCTCGGGCAGGTAGACGTCGAAGCCCCGCCGTCGCAGCCCTTCGATTGCGAGCTCGGCCAGCAGGCGATTCTGGAATACGCCGCCGCACAGGCCTACCTGGTGAATGTCGTGCTCGTGACTGACGCGGCAGGCCTGCTGCACGATGAGCTGCGCGAGACTGGCATGGAATATCTCCGAACGCTCCCGCGGGCTGCGCTCGCGGTCGGTGACGATCTCGAGGAGCGGCTCCCAGTCACTGATGAGAACGCCGTTCCTGCCGCGCATCAGCGAGAGGTATACCGGGTGCCGCGGACTGTGCGCGAGGGCCTCGAGCTGCATCGGCCCCTGCGCTTCGAAACTGGTGTGGGTCTGACCGCAGATCACGGCCGCTGCCGCATCGAACAGCCGGCCCGCGGCGCTCGTCTGCGGCGAATTCAGTTCGTTGCGCCAGGCGAATTCGGCAAGCCCGTGCTCGTCCGGGCAATCCGCCCATTGCCGTCCGCATTCCCAGTGCAAAGCTGCAGCGCTTCGCCACGGCTCGCGTCCCGCACGTTCTCCGCCGGGCGGGCGGAAGGGCCGCAGGCTGCAAACACGGCGCCAGTCGCCCGCGGAGCCCAGCAGGGCCTCGCCGCCCCAGAGGGTCCCGTCGCTGCCGAGGCCGACACCGTCCCAGGCGAACACCAGCCACTGTCCCGGGCGGTCAGTCTCGGCGGCGACGGCGCTCGCGTGCGCCTCGTGATGCCACACGGTCTCGACGGGCAGGTCCTGGCGGCGTGCCCACTGGTGCGTGGTGTAGCCGCTGTGCGCGTCGCAGGCGATCTTCGCCGCAGTAACGCCGTAGAGGTCCTGCAGGTCGGCGGCGACCTGCTCGAAGACAGCGAGGCTGCGCGGGCTGTCCATCTCGCCGATGTGCGGCGACACGACGACCCGGTCGTCCCAGCTGAGCGCCAGCGCACCTTTCATGTGGCCGCCGACGGCAAGGAGCGGCTCCGGCTGCCGCCAGGGGAGGGTGAGTTCGGCGGGCGCACAGCCGCGCCCGAGTCGCAATGGCCGCATGCGGCCGCCGATGCGGCGGTACACGGGGTCGTCCGCCGGACGCACGATCGGCCGGTCGTGATGCAGGAAGGCGTCGGCGACGGGGCCGAGGCGTTGTGTGGCCTCCTCGTTCCCGGTCAGTACGGGCTCGCCGCTGATATTGCCCGAGGTTGCGACGAGCGGACCGCCGAAGCCCTCGAGCAGCAGCTGGTGCAATGGACTGTAGGGCAGGAATGCGCCGATTTCCCGCAGAGACGGTGCGATGTTGTATGCGAGCGCGCAGTCCGGCCGCCGGTTGACGAGCACGATCGGGCGCACCGGTCCCGCGAGGAGTTCCGACTCGGCATCGCTCAGGCTGGCGTAGCGGCGTACGACGTCCAGGCCGTCGCTGCCGGCAAGCGGGAACATCACTGCCAGCGGCTTGTCGGGCCGCTGCTTGCGGCGCCGCATTTCGGCGACCGCCTCGGTATTGCCCGCGTCGCACATCAGGTGATAGCCACCGATACCCTTGACGGCCACGACACGGCCGGCGCGCAGGGCGTCGATGGCCGCGGCGATCGCGGCATCGCCGTGCCGGGCTGCTGCCGGCTCTTCCCAGGTTACCTGCGGGCCGCAAGCCGGGCAGGCGACGGGCTCGGCATGGAAGCGGCGATCGGCGGGATCCAGGTACTCGCGCTCACAATCCGCACACAGCGGGAACGCCTTCATGCTGGTGTTGTGGCGGTCATAGGGCAGCGAATCGATCAGCGTGTAGCGCGGGCCGCACTGGGTGCAGTTGATGAACGGGTACCGGTAACGCCGATCGGCCGGGTCCTGCAGTTCGCGGCGGCAGTCGTCGCACATGAAGTAGTCGGGCGGTACGAAAATACGCGCGTCGGCGTCGGACGAACTGGGCGCGATCAGAAATCCCGCATCCCGCCGGGTCTCGATGTGTTCGATGCGCGTGATGACCGGCCGTGACAGCGGCGGCGCTGCCGTGACGAGTTCCGTCTCGAACCGGCGCAAGACGCCGGGCATCCCGCTCGCGACGATGTCGACCTCACCGAGGCGATTCCGCACCTCGCCGACGATGCCGAGCCGCGCAGCCAGACGGTAAACGAAGGGACGAAAGCCAACCCCCTGCACGTGACCGGCAAGGGTTATGCGCACGGTTTCGATCACGCCGTGGTGACCGGATACGGCGGGCTCAGCCAACGGACTGCCTCTCCTTGCGGCCTTCCCACTCATTGTCGCGGTAGCCGGCAGACCACCAGATCCGGCACGCGCCTTCGTCGGAAACCATGCACGGACCGACCGGCTTGCGCGGTGTGCAAGCGAGACCGTACAGGCGGCACTGATTGGGGTAGACCTTGCCGAGCACGACGTTCGCACAGTCGCAGCCGGGCGGCATTTCACCGACCCGCTTGCGCGAGTCATCGGCGTAGGACCGGTACACGCGCCGCGCGTCATGAGCGGCGTAGGCTTCCCGCAAGCGGTAGCCGGATTGCGGGATAATGCCGATTCCGCGCCAGTTGGCGTCGACGATTTCCATGACCCGTGTCAGTTGGCCGCGTGCGACCGCGTTGCCGCCGGGCCGCACGACCTCGGGATAACAGTTATCGAGGAACAGGCGGCTTTCCTTGCGCTGCCGTAACACCGAGTACATGGCCGCCAGCAGTGTATCGGGACGGAAACCGGCGATGGCCGCGGGAATGCCGTGCTTTTCGACAACGAATTCCCATTCCTCGGGTCCCATCACCGTGGATACGTGGCCGGGTGCGATCAATGCATCGAATCCCGGCGTCCCGGAATCGAGCAGCATCGCGACGGCGGGCCAGGTGAGCCTCCCGGAAAGCAGCACCAGCAGATTTTCCGGCGCGCCTTCCGCGAGCATCGCGGCCACCGGCGCCGTCGTGGTTTCGAATCCTGCCGCAAAAAACACCACCGTGCGTGACGGATCCTGTTCTGCGATGCGCACCGCTTCCGTTGGTGAAGCGATGGGCCGGATGTTGCCGCCGGCGGCCCGCGCCTGTTCGAGCGAGCGCGGCTCGCGCCTGGGTACGTTGACCGGAACGCGCAGCATGTCGCCGAACGCGACGAGTGTAATGTCTTCATGGAGTGCCAGCTGTATGGCCTCGAACACGTCTTCTTCGGGGCATATGCAGACCGGGCAGCCGGGTCCCGGGACGAGTTCGATTTTCTCGGGGATCGCCGTGCGCAGGCCGGCGATCGATATCGCGCGCTCGTGTCCGCCGCAGACATTCATGATACGGACGGGCTCGTCGATGCCGAGCTCCCTCAGTGCGGCAAGCCAGTGCTCGGCGGAGTGCCTCACGCAGCCTCGCTCCGCGCTGTGCCGAGCCACTGCAGCCAGGCCTCCAGTCCGGTGCCCTTCTTCGAGGACACTTCGTACAGCGGGGCGGTACTCGCGAGGTCGCGCAGGCAGGCTTCCGCGCGTGCCGGGCTGAAGTCGTCGAGCACGCCGAGCAGGTCGGACTTGGTGATCAGCACGAGGTCCGCGCTGCGGAACATGACCGGGTACTTGGCCGGCTTGTCGTCGCCTTCCGGCGTCGACAACAGAGCAACATTGAGGTGCTGGCCGAGATCGAAGCTGGCGGGGCAGACGAGGTTGCCGACGTTCTCGATGAACACGATATCCACGTCGTCCAGCGACAGTTCGTGCAGTGCGGTGTGCACCATGTGGGCATCGAGGTGGCAGGCACTGCCGGTACTGATCTGCACTGCAGGTACACCTTTGCGGCGGATACGGTCGGCGTCGTTTTCCGTCTCAAGGTCGCCCTCGATGACGGCAACCCGGACCCGGCCATCGAATGCCTCGATGGTCGCCTCGAGCAGCGCAGTCTTGCCGGCGCCCGGCGACGACATCAGGTTCACGGCGAGCACGCCGTGGCGGGCGAAATGTTCACGGTTGTGCAGTGCCTGGTGATCGTTGGCGTCCAGCAAACCCCTGAGCACCTCGACCGATTCCCTGCCGGAGGCGGTCGAGTGCAGGTGGCCGTGCTCCTCCAGCAGGTGTTCGTTTCCGGGAGTGATATTACAGCCGCAGGTATCACACATCGTTCTGCTCCTGGTTTTCGGCAGTCCTCGTCGCGGCTTTAGCTGTCGGTCGCGGCCAGGATCTCGTCGAACAGTGCCCACGACTCCGCCGCTTCTTCCGCGGACACTTTCTGGATCGCGTAGCCGACGTGGACGAGGATGTTGTCGCCCGGCTGAAGGTCTTCGTCCTGCAGCATGAACAGGCTGACTTCACGCTCCACGCCGCGGGCTTCGCAGGTACACTGGAACCCGTTGATTTTGATTATTTTCATGGGGACTGCGAGGCACATCAGATACGCTCCAAGCCCCGAGTCGGGCGGTGATGGAAACGGGTATTTCAAGCTGATGGTACTTGCAGATTTCGGCGAAGGACTGTACGTAATTACGCCTATTCCTGCGGGGAGATCGCGTGATTAAGGTACACCGTAGGCGCCGGAGCCCCGGCGCGACGTTTCGAGGAGGCACATGATGCGATTCCTGACAGGCGCGCTCGCGCTCGCGGGTGCCGAGACGGCCCTGGCTCACACGCCGGATACGGGCTTTCTCAGCAATTTCGGCCACCAGCTGACATCGCTGCACCACTCGCCCGCTGCCATGCTGCTGGGCATCCTGGTACTGGCGGTGCTGCTGGCCGGCGTTCGCGCACTGGCGACGCGCTGAGACCGCCAGCAACCATCAATACCTCGGCCGGGCGGGGCAAGTAGCGGTTAGAATGGCCGTGCTTCGCCGCGAGCCGAGGAATGAACGCAGCCCTCACCTGCACAATCACACCTGACGATACGCTCGCCGTAACGCTGGCGGGAGACTGGCTGCTCGGTAATGCGCTTCCCGGCAAAGAGCCGGTCCTCGAGAATCTGCATTCGTCGCCGGCGCCCGCCGGCATTGCCTTCGATACCGCCCGGCTGGGCGACTGGGATACCGCGCTCGTCGCGATGCTGGTGTCGATCCGCCGCGATGCAGAAGCCAACGGTATTGCCGTCGACGAGAGCGGGCTTCCGGAAGGCGTCCGGCAGCTGCTCGGCCTGGCGTTCGCCGTCAAGGAGCGGGAAGGGGCCCGGCGCATCGCCCGCGACGTCGGCGTATTCGAAGGTATCGGCGAGAAGACGTTGCGCGTCGTCGCACGGAGCCGCGATTTGCTGGCCTTCCTGGGCGAGCTGGTGCTGTCCTTCGGGCGCCTGTTCCGCGGCAAAGCGACCTACCTGCGTTCCGATCTGGTGCAATACATCCAGGAGGCCGGCGCCGAAGCATTGCCGATCGTCAGCCTGATCAGCTTTCTCATCGGCATGATCTTCGCCTTCGTCGGCGTCATGCAGCTCCAGAATTTCGGTGCGGGAATCTACACGGCCGATCTCGTCGCGGTCGCCATGGTGCGGGAAATGGCGCCGATAATGACCGCGATCATCATGGCGGGCCGCACGGGGGCGGCCTACGCGGCGCAGATCGGCACGATGAAAGTAAACGAGGAGGTCGACGCGCTCACGACGCTGGGCATGGACCCCATGGACTTCCTGGTAACGCCGCGCGTGATCGCGCTCATCGTGATGCTGCCGATGCTGACGCTCTACGGCAGCCTGATGGGCATCCTCGGCGGGACCTTCGTCGGGCTTTCGATGCTCGACGTGAGTCTCGTGCAGTACGCGTCGCAAACAGTCAACTCGGTAGGACTGAACAGCCTGCTCGGTGGCTTGTTCAAAAGCGTCGTCTACGGCAGTCTGGTGGCCATCGCGGGGTGCCAGCAGGGTCTGGCCTGCGGAAATAGTGCCATGGCCGTCGGTCAGAGCACGACCCGCGCCGTGGTGATGAGTATCGTCCTGATCGTCGTCAGCGCGTCGATATTGACCGTGATCTACATCAACCTGGGCATCTGAATGCAGGCGGGCACCGCACACATCGACGCAAGGGACATCACCATCGCTTACGGCGATTTCGTGGTGCAGCGGGAGCTGAACTTCAGCGTCAATCGTGGCGACGTGTTCATCATCATGGGCGGTTCCGGTTGCGGCAAGAGCACGCTGCTCAAGGTGATGATCGGTCTCAAGTCGCCGGCGCAAGGCGACGTATTCTACGAGGGTGTGCCGTTCTGGGCTTCCGCTGAAGACGAACGTGACGCGATGAAACGCAGGTTCGGGACGCTGTTCCAGTCCGGTGCGCTCTGGAGTTCGATGACGCTGGCGGAGAACATCGGCCTTGCGCTGAGACAATACACGGCGCTCGGTGACGCCGACATTCGGGAGGTCGTCAATTACAAGCTCATGCTCGTGGGGCTTGCGGGTTTCGAGGACTACTATCCGAACGAGATCTCCGGCGGGATGAAAAAGCGCGCCGGATTGGCGCGGGCGATGGCGCTCGATCCCGAGATCCTGTTCTTCGACGAGCCGTCGGCCGGGCTGGACCCCATCAGCGCTCGACTGCTCGACGACCTGATACTCGAGCTGCGAGACAGCCTGGGTACAACCGTGGTTGTGGTCACGCACGAGTTGGCGAGTATCTTCACGATCGGTAACAACGCGGTCTTCCTGGACGCCGATGCCAAGACCCAGCTGGCCACGGGTGATCCGAAAGTGCTGCGCGAGTCTCACGCGAACGAGATCGTGCGGGCGTTCCTGACACGGGGTGCACCGGAGGCGAATGCCGCATGAGCAAGAAATCAAGCCCGGCGGTTATCGGAATGTTCGTCGTCGGAGCGGTGGCGCTGCTGGCGCTGGCCGTTGCGCTGTTCGGCGGCAGCGAGCTGTTCAAGAAGCGCGTCAACTACGTCGCGTATTTCGAGGAGCAGACCAAGGGTCTGCGCGTCGGCTCCAACGTGATACTCAACGGCGTTCGGGTCGGTTACGTTTCGGAGATTGCGCTGCTCATCGACGAGACACGCTACGAGACGCTGACGCGCGTCACGCTCGAGATATTGCCGGACACCTATATCGCGATGCACGACGGTGTGCCCGTCGCGGATGACCTGGAGGAAGCGATTCCTCATGATGAACTGGTCAACAAGGCCGGGCTGCGCGCGCAGCTCGAAATCGAGAGCTTCGTGACCGGGCAACTGCTGGTGCGCCTCGACCTGCGCCCGGACACACCAATCGCCAGGAGTGGCATCAAGTCGGAATACCCGGAGATACCGACGATACGCTCCGACATTCAGGAACTGCTGACGCGAATGCAGCGCTGGCTGGCAAACATCCGCGACAATGTGGACGTGGATGCGCTGGCGGAGGGCCTCACCAGTGCGCTCAACGGCATCGCCGCGCTGACCAATTCGCCAGACCTGCACGACTCGCTTGCGGGGCTCAACGAACTGGTGAACAGCGAACACGTCCAGGGTCTGGGAGAAGCGCTGAAACAGGCGCTCGAAGATGTCAGTGCCGCGGCTTCCGAGGCGTCGGTCCTGTTCAGGAATGCCGATGCGGATATCGACAGTGTCGTGGCAGACCTGCAGCCGGTGCTGAGCGGACTTGCCGAGACGCTGCTGGCTGCTGAAGCGACGCTCGATGCAGCCAGGCTGCAGCTGCGCGGCGACTCCGAGCAGGTCTACCAGCTGCAGTCGACGCTCAAGGAAGTCGAGGGTGCCGCCGCCGCATTGCGCGAATTCTTCGACTATCTCGAGCGCAACCCCGAATCCCTGTTGAAGGGCAAGAAACCATGAGGGAGCATCAGGCATGATCCGACAAAGGCGGCTCGCAGCGGGCGTTCTTCTCGCCGCTCTCCTGGGCGGCTGCGGTGCTTCGCCGCCGGTCCACTATTACGACCTCGAGGCGCTCGAGACGGATTACGCTGCCGGGGGCGAGCCATCGTTGCGAATCGGCATCGGGCCGCTGCGGACGCCGGATTATCTCGACCGGTCGCAGATTGTCACGCGGGGGGCAGATTCCCGTGTCATGGTCGACGACTTCAATCGCTGGGTCGAGCCGATCAGCGAGGCGATCTACCGCGTGCTCTCCGAGAACCTCGACAGTCTCGTTGCCGATGCCGTGGTCGTCGCGTTTCCGTACACCCACATCGCGGACCTCGATTACCAGCTGGTGGGTCGCGTCAGCCGTTTCGATGCCGGCGCGGACGGCAATGCGGTACTGCAGGTCCAGTGGGGCGTAATTTCGTCGCGGAACGAATTCGTCGTGCAGCCAAGACGTTCACGCTACGAGGTCAGAGCCGGGCAGGCGGGCGACTACCCGGCACTGGCCCGCGCCATGAGCGAGTTGCTGCAGCAGTTCAGCCGCGACGTGGCACAGACGCTGCAGGGCATCACGCAGCGCGCGGGAGGCTAAGCGGAGGACGGCGTGCTCCAGCCGGACTCCAGCGCGCCCTGGTCGAAGATGATTTCGCGGTGGCCGCTCCACGTCAGGCGGATCGCCTCCGGCGTGCCGATGCCGGCGGCGCGCGGGTCGCCGCAGGGGCCGAACCAGTGGTTCTGCGGCGCGCCCGTCGTTCGCGCACGAAGGCCGCAATAGGTCGTGCCGTTGACGGTCGCGCCGAGCACCTTCTGCTGGAACACCGGGTCCGCACTGACCACCGCCGCCGTCAGGTGGTGCGAGATGCGCTCGAATACGTCGAGCACGCTGTCGAGTTCGTCATCGCCGTAGGTCGCGACGATCTGGAACGGCCCGAACAGCTCGGTCGTCAGCAGCCCGAAGTGTTCGCCGCAGATCGCCTCGAGCGGCACCCTGACAGCGGTGGCTTCGTAGGCGCCGTAGACGGAGGGTATCCGGTGATTCGTCAGCGGTTTGCCGCCGAACAGCAGTTCCGCGCCTGGCACCTCGAGTACCGCGTCCACGTGTTTCCGGATGCGATTGTTGCTCCAGGTCAGGACCGGCCCGATGCTGAGGTCGTCGAGCGAACGGCGGGCCGCGAGCTCGGCGAGCTTCGGCAACAGGCGCGCCGCCCAGTTGCGATGGATGAACAGGATGCTCTGCGCTGAGCACTTCTGCCCGGATGCGTTGTAGGCGTCCTCGTCCGACTGCCACGCGACGTAGTCGAGCCATTTCTTGTCGTAGTCAGGGCCGATGATCTTCCAGTCGAAGCCGGCATCTTCGATGCGCACAGCGCCGTTGACGGTTGCGGCGACCCGCTCCGCGACTTCGCTCGACCCGGTGAACTGCACCTGGCGGATGACGTCGCTGGCGTCGTTGATGAGCTTGCCCATGTTCTCGCCGCGGCAGTGCACCAGGTCGACATCCTCAGCCGGTAGCCCGCAGTGGATCAGCAGGCGCAGGAACTGCTCGAAGACGATGCTGACCTTCGAGTCGACCTTGACCAGCGGCCGATTGCCCATGAACAGCGCGCCCATGACCTGCAGCGCCGGGATCTCCAGCGGGAAGTTGAACGGCGCGATGACGACCACGGGCCCGTACGGCCAGCGGTAGCCGCGCGACTCCTGGCCGGTGCGGTCGCCCGGGTTCGAGAAGCCGCGGGCGAGGAAACGGACGCCGTCGCCGGCGAAGTTCTCCAGGAAGACGCGCGTGACGAGCACCTCGCCGGCGCACTGGCCCCGGCTTTTCGGCATCACGCGCTGCACCAGGCGGGTGAAGTAGTCGAACACGTCCGGCTCCGCGAGCAGGGCGGCCGCGCGCGCGCAGACGCGGCCGAGCATGACGTAGCGCTCGGTGTTCTTCATCGGGTTGTGCAGCCCCGTCTTGGGGCAGCTCTCCAGGCCGTCGACGAAGGCGGCGAAATCCGTCGTGTCGGGAATCTCCAGGAAGCGCTCGCCGTTCATCGGGTCGACAATGTCGTCGCGCAGCTCCGCGACGGACGTCCACCGGCCACCGACGAGGTTCTGCGCCCGGCCGGGTCGTTCCCCGGTCATTCCCGCGAACGGATCCACGGTGGCGAATGCAGCTGCTTTTTCCTTCATGACGGCGTCCTTCTGTCGGCGTATGCGCATTGTACGAGCGCGGGCCGGAGAATGTCAGGGCATCGGCTCGAGCCGCCAGAAGCCCCGGGTCGCGCCCGGCACGCGGTGAAAGTCGCGCGCCGTGTCCTCTTCGTCGGAGCCGAGCAGCACGCGCAGGTCCTCGATGACGGCCGGGTTCAGCATGTGGTACAGATGCCCGGTAATATCGTTGGTGCCGGTCGGCGAAATGTCCACGACACTGGCGTGATCGAGGTCGAATTCGCTGGTGACGCCGAGGCGGCCGGACACGTTGACGGTCGTGGACAGCCAGAGCACGCGGTCATGGTCCGACATGTACACGGTGATGTCGGACACTCTCTGCTGCAGCATCTCGACGTTCTCGCGGAACACGTCGCGACGGATGTCCGGCGCCACGAAGATCGCGCTGTGGAACTTCCCGGCCTCGTCGCCCCGCGCATGCATTGCCGCCACGAGGCCGCGGGAGCCCATGCTGTGCGCCATCAGCACGATACGGTCGTGGCCGACGGCCTGCGCGGCGAGCGTCAACAGCTCGTTCAACTCGTCGATGCTCCGCTTGAGGTCCCTCGCATCGCCCCTGTAAGTGAGGTACGAGCTCGACGGCCACGAGAACAGCAGCATCCGGTTCTCGAGCCCGAGGCGCGCCTGCAGCAGCCCCGCCCGCCAGCAGTTCTTTGCGAAGTACTCGCCGTAACCGTGTACGTAGATGACGAACAGCCCCGGCTCGATTCCCGAAAAAACATCCTCCAGCGGGCGCGTATCGACGCGCAGCACGTCGCCGCGGTCCTTGCCCCTTTCGAGCCCGACCCGGCAGCTGCCGGCGGACAGGTCGGCATGGTCGTCGCCGAAGTAGTCGCCGCGCCGGCTCGATTGGACGAGCTTGCGGTTGGTGACGAAGCGCAGGTCGACAAGGGTCTCGTAGCGGTCCGACGCTTCCTTGAAATCCGTGCCGACAGGTATGCGGGTGGCGCAGGCGGCGAGCCCAAGCACCGCGCATGCGGCGACAAGGGCCAGGGCGAGGGAGCGGTAATTGGTCATGCGGTCAGTATATTGCGGCGGCGCGGCCGGTTGACATAAATGTGCCGGAATAGGGCGCGAGGCCCGAAAACGCGGCAACCCGTAGTTGCCGCAACGACCTGCTACAACTACGAAGTGAAGAATTCCGGCGAAAACGGCCTAATGTCAACAGGTTGGAACGCTTCGGAGTATGGCATTGCAGAGCTATGCACACGGGAGCGGAGACACGCCCCTCCTCGGGGTAACCGTCGGGCAGCTGCTGGATACGGCAGCTCGCCGCTGGCCTGACCACGATGCGTTGATCGTCGTCGATCAGGGAGTCCGCTGGAACCGGCGGGAGCAGAGGGAGCGGGCGAGAGACTTCGCCGCCGGATTACTCGCGCTCGGTCCGGAGCCGGGCGACCGCATCGGTATGCTGGCCGGTTTTGCTTCCTGTGACACGCGTTCGCTGCGGACCGGGATCATGCCGGGTGCGCCGTGCCCGATCCCAGATTTGGCGAGGAGGTCGCTGCATGGATAAAACTACACGAAGGCCAGGTAGAGAAAGAAGCGGAGATACGGGAGTACTGCAATGGCAGGCTCGCGCACTTCAAGATTCCAAAGTATATACGCTTCGTCGACGCGTTCCCGATGACGGTCACGGGAAAGGTCCGGAAGTACCTGATTCGAGAACGCATGGCCGAAGAGCTGGAGCACAAGAAAACGGCATGAGGGGTTCCGCGGTTACTGAAGCGGAGTTTCGTTTCTGCGATGAGCTCGGCCCGAAGACGGTGCTGCATCTCTACCAGCCGACGCTGGGCATGAAGGCAATCGTGGTCGTCGACAACGTCGCGTGCGGCCCGGCGATCGGCGGCACGCACATGGCGCCGGACGTGTCGTTAGAAGAGTGCTTCCGGCTTGCACGCGCCATGACGCTGAAGAGCGCGGCGGCGGGTTTGCCCCACGGCGGGGCCAAGTCGGTGATCTTCGGCGACCCGCTAATGGATCCGGAGCTGAAGGAACAGTGGATCCGTGCATTTGCACAGGGCATCAAGGGCATTACCGACTACATTCCCGGTCCGGATATGGGCACCAACGAGGCGGCGATGGCGTACATTCGGGACGAGGGCGGCCGCAGCGCCGGGCTGCCGCGTGAGCTCGGCGGTATTCCGCTCGACGAGATCGGCGCCACGGCGTTCGGCCTGATGGTCTGCGCCGACGTCGCGAAGGAAAAGATCGGCATGTCGTTCGAGGGCATGCGCATCGCTGTCCAGGGCTTCGGCGCGGTGGGCAAGCATGCGGCGCGGTTCTTCGCCGAGAAAGGCGCGATCATCGTGGCAGCCGCCGATATCACGGGGGCGGTCTACGACCCCGACGGCCTCGACGTTGCGGCGCTGGTTGCACACAAGGAAGCCGACGGCAACATCGCGGAATTCGACGGCGGATGGCAGATCGATCGCGACTCGATCATCGGCGTGGACTGCGACCTGCTGATACCGGCGGCGCGGCCGGACGTGATCCGGGCCGACAACCAGGCGTCGGTCAAAGCGCGCTTCATCGTGCCGGGTGCCAACATCGGCATCACCGACGATGCCGAGCACATGCTGTACGAGCGCGGCGTGCTGTGCATACCCGACTTCATCGCCAATGCGGGCGGCGTGATCTGTGCGGCGACGGAGGTTGCCGGGGGCCGCAAGCGTGACGCGTTGGCAGCGATCGACGAGAAGATCCACGCGAACACGGCAGAGATGCTGGAGCGTGCCGAGCGCGACGCGGTGCCGCCGCGCGAGGCGGCCGTGCAGATGGCGCGCGAGCGCGTCGCTGCGGCAATGCACTACGCGCGTTTCGATTGACCGAGGTCGCGCCGCGGGTGCGCGCTGAACGCGAGACCTACTTGCGCTGCCAGTTGCCGCTCACGTCCTGGTAGTAATGTCCGGGCGCCGTCCGCTGCACCGCGAGCTCGTAGAAGCGGACGCGCACCTGTTCCAGGGTTGCGCCGGTCTTCTTTGCCGTGCGCTCGAACTCGGCCTTGCGCTTCTCGTTGACGTCGGCGATCAGGGCCTCGACCTCCGCGCTCGGCGTGCCGACCGCCGCCAGGTAGCCCGTGTTGGCCTCGCCCACCAGCCCCTGTTCCTTGGCGGTATGCAGGTCGACGGCCCACGCACTTTGAAACGCAAGTACCAGGAGGAGTGCGGTGACGATGTTCCTAAATACGTCGGGTTTCATGATATCGGCCCTCAAAAAAGCTCACTGTCTTCTTCGAACAGGTCCTCGAGTTCCTTGTCGACCTGCACACGGATGTGGTGTTCGATCTTGACGTTCAGGTTGATCTCGATCGGCTCTTTCGGCGCCTCCACCCTGACGGTGGGACTGCAGCCTGCGAGCGCGATCAACAGAACGCCGGTCAGCAGATAGTTGGACATGGTCAATACCCTCACAGAAGCGTGCTCAGCTTAACGTATGGCCCGCAGCGCCGGAAGCGTCATTTCGCCAGCCTCTTTTCGAGCACGTCTTCGATGGATCGCGATGCCTGCAGGCTGCGCAGCATCTGCGGCACGTTGTTCTCGACGCTGAGGTTCAGGATGACGGGCTGCGTGGGATCGACGTCCGGGTTGATGCCCTTGAGCCGCATCTTCAACATCAGGTCGCCGTCGTCCGAGTAGCTGACCGCGGAGCTCAGCGAGTCGAACTCGAAATTCTTCAGCGTCCGCGTGACGATACCGAGCTGCGAGCCTTCCTGCGCAATCGCCTCGGCGCTGCCACCGCGGTAGCGAATGACGCCGCCCGGCGGGTCGTTCTCGAGCCGACCGCTGTCGACGATCACCTTGTTGCCACGAATGG